>MNGO01000063.1 GCA_001918765.1 Crenarchaeota archaeon 13_1_40CM_3_52_10 | reverse complement strand
AGGACTGTTATTCTCGACCAAGCCAAACGCTACCTCAGGAGAGTAGGAGCTTAGACCGGGATTGTCAGTCGACGAGAGTGAGGTCAGCGTCCCGGAACCAGCATGCAAATCTGACCAGGAACCCTCCGTAGACCACCCACACACAATTCGTAACTTTTCTTTTTGCGTGACTATTTTTTTCTCGCTAGCTAAAATGCGACCCCCTCGGTGGTCTTTTTTCCCGCGCTGCACCCATCGTGGCCTGGAAATCGCCTGAGCACGAAATCGCCCATTTTCAGCCCTGGTCTCGAATCTGGGTGTCCTTCCATAGAATGCCTAGTAAAACGTTCGTGATGACCCCTAGGACCGCCCTACCATCCAAGCCTGATCCATGCCCTGAATCGCAGGATTCGCCCAGAAACACTTCCGGACAGAAAATTTTCTCCGGGGGAGGGGGGGTCTTAGCGATACGGGAACTAGTGTCTCGCGTCTTAATTTGACGCGAAGGCGCGAAGCCTGTCCTCGAATATCGTCCGGGCCGGAAAGCCCATTGAGGACGCGTACGTGTTGAAATCCAGCAACTTCTTCCCATTCCTCACAGCCCTATTCTGTATCTCCCGAATGCTCTCGCCTACTATGGCATATGTGGACGCGTATCCTGGACCGTTTCCTTGGTGCGCTGGGAACAGTTGGTGGTAGACCATGCTCTTTGACAAGCCCGTCTTCTTACTCGCCCACGATATGAAATCCACAAGACCCTGTTTTCCAGAGTTAATCCTCGCGTCGCCTATGACCCGCAAGAACCGTACGATACGCCACATCCACGTATAGAACTCGTACTCCTCCGCAATAGCGTCAAATCCACCATGTTTCTCGTAGAAGTTGACGAAGGCCTTCTCGTCCGAACTCAAGCCCTTCCTCGTTTTCATCTTCTCCATCACATCCTGGAACTCAATCTCCCGCTGGAAGGAAATACCTTCTGAGATTGCTCCTCCGAGCGGAGACCATAGCATATCCACCAAAGACGGCTTCGCCCCATACGCGAAAGACGAGTTGGACGCGTGAACGCAATGCCCATACTCCTCATGCACCAAGAGATTGAGCAGCTCGCCCGGCGCAGTGCTCGGATCCCGACGCGGGTCCGTCGTACAGATGAACAACTGTTGCGGCTTATTCGTCAGAGTATCATAGAAGAACGCTCCACCACTCGGAAATATCGCCGTCAGATACGAAGGCGTCTCAATCACCTTCGCATCATAGTGTGGATTCACCTTCACAATACTCCTGTTCGCAACTTTTACCACAATTTTTCGAAGTTGTGTGAGATATTGAATGACCTCGTTGACCTTGACCGCTCTCTTCGCCTTTATCGCCTGGGAAACTTTCTCCGCATTCGCAGAAACACCATACTTCTTCGCCAGCCTCGCCGTCATCCTCTGGAACTTCGGCAACTCTCGATCCAGATACTTGAGACCCTTCTCCTCTAGCTCACCAGGTGTCTCCGGATAATCCCAAAGACGTTGCAGGGCTTGCGCGTAGATTTCTTTCCGGCCTAGATCCGCGCCCTCTCTCTTGATTATCCTGTAGACTTCATCAAAACCCTGGTTCTTGAAACCCTTAACCCGAAAGATCGAAGCATACTTCCTTGTCACCTGAGAAAGATCATCCAGGCCCTCCTTCAGCTGTTTATCCTGAGTCTCCTTCTTGATAGTCCTGATAATCTCCTGTAGACCATCGCAGCGTATCAGCGCGAGCAAGCGAAGCCCAGTCGGCCAGTCCTTACCCGCCGCGTCGGCGGTGGCCACTTCTATGGCCTTGATCCCGTTCCTAGTCAGCGATTTCATGTGGCTGTCGATAATGCCTTCCTTGATCATGTAGCCAAAGAACGCGTTCAACACCGACTCCGCAACCTGGTGCGGCTCATTCAATGCAACCCAGGCAGACCCTGAATCTAGAACTTTCAGCTGAGACTTGTTCTCAGCCTTCAACCGCAATTCTTCAACGCGCCTAGAAAGTCGATCGAGGTTCTTCCTGGAAGGGATGAAAATCTTGCCGGCATACTCCTTGAGCCCGTTTATGTAGGCTCCAGACGGATCCGCTTCCTTGAACAGCTCAAAGATCTCCGATTCGACAGCTGACGCAGGTTTCGGGACAGCCAATTCTCTTCCATCAATCCCCGTGTTTACTATTCTCGACCAAGCGCTAGACTACTTAATTTTACGCTAAAACGGGTAACCCATCCCAAACCACGCGAGAATCCACGCGGGATCGCAGTTCTTCTCAATTCAATCTGAATCGTCGGAGTCGAGGCGCGCTTGCTGGGTTAGTATGTCCAGCATGGGTCATTGGGTCTTGAAGGGATTTGCCTTCGAGGAGGGGCTCGAAAAACCTGACGAAACCTGGATCAAGAAATCCCTGCTGCTTTGCGAGCTTGAAGACTAATTGGAATCGTGGTAGAGTCGCGTATATCCCCATCTGGCTTCCAGTCCAAACGCGCCAGTGCTCGTCTCTTACTATGCCGGAACGGCGTAGAACGAAAATATCCTCGAATGTGTCAATCACGTCTCTCCAGAACGCATAGACGTCACCGCCCCCAACTGAGTCAACGACTTCCTTTATTTCTGGACGCGATTTTTGGAGCTCGTCATCGATTCCAGGGACCTTGAAGAACCTAGAGCGTATCTGTTGCAGTCTCACCGAGATCTCTCGATTGCTCTCAAGCAGAGTTGCCCGAGTAGCCTCCTCGGCCTGCCGTCGAGCAGCCACAACCTGACTTCGCGAGTAAATTAGCGAGGCTACGCCAGAGGCGACTCCCAAGAGTCCCAGAACAATCCCATAATCGACCATGACACGAGAGACAAAGAGTCAGCAGATTATAGCTTTCTGGACGAAGAAAATGATGTCGGCGAAGGGCGACTATCCTGCTAGGAGTCCTGCGTTACTCGTGACTCTTCCGAGTTTTGGTTCCGGTCTGTTTCTCAATGCTGCGGAGATTGATTTCCCTTACAAATGCTTCTGAGATGATATCGAGGGAGTCAATCTTCTCCTGCATTAGAACATCGCTAATCTTCAGCGGATGGTCAGGGAGAAGAAGATTGTCGGTTGAAGCAACAAAGTGCTCCCAGTTAATTCCCACGTCAAGAATTGTATCCGCGAGTTCTTCATCTGTTACATTGACAGTTTTCGCGGTGTTGACGAAGTTCTGAAACTCGTCGTCAGGAACTTGTAGGTCCGTTACTGTCCGAATCGGCCTGGGAGTCGTTCCCCCAAGCTCATGTCCGAGAACATGCGCTAGAAACGTGAAGTTCTCGATCTCCGTAAAGTGCTTCATCCGGATTTCTAGAGGAGTATCTCCTGTAGGATTAGAATCGGGAAAGTCCGAGATCTGAGGAGCACCTGTTTGTGGATCGTCAAATCGGAAGACCCTTGAAAGTTTCAACGGGTTTGTTCGAGTAGCGCTCTTCCCGGAAGATTCTTGCTCGTCCCACGATTCTCTGCTCTTAGTGTCTGAGGCCATTTCTTAACACAGCCTTCCAGTTACGGTTCGGGATTCATCTCTGATCTGTAACCGACGACACAACTCGAACGTAATCATCTCTGCATCACTATCGCACGAAATCCCCCCCAGCCTATACTCTACCGGTCACGTCTCGTTTTTTCGACCTCCGTCTTGTCTACGGCTGAGTGCGTTTATCCGCCGGGCTTGCACTCAACCTTGACTCGATACTCCGAGACACTATCGTTGAGAACTGTGAAGGGGCAGCCATCGAGAGTGCAACCTGTTGTCGAGGGAGTACATGCGAAATAGTTGTAGACCGCCGTCCTGTTGTCGAAGCTCAGCCAGTACACCTGTTCAGTTGTTACGACTCCGTTATTGTATGAGGCGTGAAGTTGGGTATGGTTGCCGTTCCTAGTTAGGGTGTATTCGGCCCAATACACGGCATAGCCCCCATGTTGCTGGGTAAGACTCTGGTACCATGCAAGCGCAACGACGCCGACAATGCAGATCACGAATATTGATAGGTACTTACTTTTCACGGCTTCTTCGGCCTCTATCCAGATAGCCTGACAACCCTTACCCGGTCATTCTCGACCGGCTACGTCTCTTCAACACACTGAGATTCAAACCGGCCTGGAAAGACTCGTTCGTCCATCAGCGTCGTTCTCACCCAGTCCCCCGGTTTCGTTGCCAGAAACAGTATTGCCCTTGGCAACTATGCGCTCGGTCTTCTCAATTACTTTCTTGACTATGGCGAGATATGTCAAGGCCTCATGGATTCCGGTTGCTGCGAATCCGACACCTTGAGCGATCTCCTTATTCGAGAATTTCTTTGACATGCGGCTGAGGTCTTTCTCCACACCCTCCAAGTACCGTTTGAACTCCTTGATGGCAACCAGAGTTTTTTCTCCTCTCTCACGCTGGTTTTGTCCAGATTCCTTTCCCAATCCGATTGCCTTACCAGACGCGTTGACAGAACAACGATAATAGCATAGCCCAACTTAGCGGCGAGAAAGATGGGAACACGAACTCTGAGAGTCTAACGTTCTGCAGAACGGATAAATGCAGCGTCCAAGCAACTCTCGCTTGACGCGCTTAGTAGTTGATCCTCTATGGCTTCTTGGTTGTTTTAGCCCAATCCGTGGTCGCGGAGGGCTTACGTGTCTCATGAATGGTGAAGGGGTTGCCGTCAGGGTCGAGCATGTCGGCTGCAAAGCCCCAGCCCTCTTCGCGAGGCTGCTCGTCCTTGAACCTCACACCCTTCCCCTTCAAGTCAGCAAAGATCTTGCGGCAGTCATCAACCTCAAGCACCCAACGCGTGCCGATGCCCGGCATCTCATGACTAGCAGGCAACCTCGGGTCCGAACTGGCGCCCGCCTGCCAAAGGACCATTTCGATGGGCTGTCCCTTCGGGCCAACCGTTAGCCAGCGCGGCTGGCCAGGATTCTGATAATCGGTCTTCTTCTCGAAACCCATTTTCTTGGTGTAGAATTCAAGCGCTGCGTTCTGGTCCTTGACGACAATCGTCACGTGAGTGAGCAGCATTCTCGATCGCTCATCACTCTGAACGGCGCGTAATATAACGACTCCTGCTTAGCGACGCCTGGACACGACGACGAGAAAAGATGACAGTGCCCAGAACTCTTAAGAAATGGACATGATACACGCCAAGGTAACTTGACCGAGAAGAAATTCAAGTGCAGATTGTGCGGCAAGACCTTCAACTCTGCGTCCGAGCGGGACGAACACAACCGACAAGTGCACCCGAAGGCTTACCGATTATCGCATCTATTTTCGGGTGAGAAGAAAGAAGACAAGCCGAAAGCAGAATAAGCTCTCGGCATCTTAAATAAGAATAGAAACCAACGAACCATGCGACCACCTGTTGGCCCGGAGAAAGTCTCGCAAGGTCGCACCAAGAACAAGGGTAAGATCAAATAGCGAGTCTCAGGGCAACCGCGAGAATTCGCCTTCCAAGGAATCTATCAAGGCCGCTGAGGACCTCGCACTTGCTGCTTTCGCCTCGGGACTGAAACTGGCGGCAGCCTTTGGAACTGTGGCGGCAAAAACCACCAGTCTAGCCCTTGCATCTATCGCGACGGGAGCGGACAAGTTCTCCGAGCTAGTCAAGCAAGAGGCATTGAAATCTCAGAAGGCCAATGCCCACAAAACCGCTCGAAAGCCCCGTCCGAGAGGCAATAAGAGAAGCTGAGTCGGGAGCGACTATTGATCCGCCTCCCGTTCAATTATCTGGGAATTTTTTTCATGATTGGACTAGTTGCAACCTATACTTCTACGGTTGAAAGTACATACGGCCTCACGCCCGGCGGAAAAGTCACCTGGGCCGACGGCTACCCGCTCGCCTGGCTAACATCAACGGGAACTCTCTGCAGCCAACATCCCATCCAGCCAACAGAATCCTACCCCGTTCTGAATGCACCATGCTTCAAATCCTGTTGTGCCACAGGCTACAATTATTTTTATTTCGCGCTCGACGTACTGTTCTACACTGCAATCATAACAATGGCTTATGTGATACTTCTCGGCGCTCAAGAACTAATCCGAGGGACAGGCAAACCTCAGCCCGCACCTTCAGAAAGACCGGCCCAACAACAGTAATTGATCTAGATACCCCGTCGTCGATTTTGTGAAGCACGAACCTGAAAGCAGTGAACACCTTTCAGGATCCTGGAAAGTATTCGGTCAGTCGCGACCTCTTCAGGGCGACGATGACTGGCGCTGCCAATAGGGCTGCCGCGATGGCTGTTGCGGTCCTCTCGACGGGATAGACCCAGAATACGAAGGTCCAGAAAGCCTGCCATGTAGAGTATCTGCCTGGGACCCGGTTGAAGTTTAGGCCTACGACCGCTTGTGTGAGTATTCCTCCCATAAGATGTTGGGCCAAAGTTGCGATTAGGGATAGGACAAACAAGGATCCGAGGTTTCTGCCGAGATCGACTAATCGTGGGTTGGTTACTCGGGGCAGTTGGATCGAGATCTTACTAGCTGCCTTCGTCGAAAGAGGCGAAATCAATAGAGCCAGGCCAATTAGGTGTAGCCAAATGAAGGGTATAGAGTAAGCTCCAACTTGAATGTAGAATGCTGTGTACGGCAATGCCAAGAAGAGCAAGATTATCACGCCGTTCAACAGAATCGATTCCTTTTTCCTTCGTCTCGTCATGAGCCCGACCATAGCTGCCGACGTTGCAGCGGGGAGAAAATCCAGTCCCAGGAAAACTGGCGGAGCGCCGGTAGAGAACGCAGCAAAGGTGCCGACCGTTATGGACAACGGACCTATGAGAGGGCCAAGCAATGCTCCGAAAAGTGGGGCTACGATGTCACCGGCCTTGAAGGTTGCGCCAGGGATTCCGAGCATCGGGTAAGTCGGCAGGGAACGAAATACAATGTAGATGGCCGAAAATGAAGACACTAGTACCGCGTCTATCGCGATTCTTCTTCGGCGATAATCTATCGTCCTATCTGTTTTCAGGGCAATATCTCCCAATCGCTACCTCTTCGCGCGACCCTTTCTTGTCATGCTATCAAGGTTATTTGATGTAAGTTTGGAATCTCTCGAGAAACCACGTCTCTCGGCGAATTGCTCTAGCTCTCTTATGCTTAGTCCGGTTTCGTTTGATACTTTCCTTAGGTCTTCGTATTCCACCTTGCCACTCTGGACATGACCTTTTGCCGTGAGCGACCTTTTGACTCTGACCTGAAACTTCTTCCCTCTGACTTCAAGTTCCACCGTGCCGCTCGACCTTCTGCTGATGTGTCTTGATACAGGGAGTTCTCGTACTCCAAGGGTCCCGGTTTCTTCCATTAACAAGCCTGCAAGATACTCGCTCTTTGCCCTGTCAGCTATGACCGAGATCAGTTGGCCTGGTCGGTTTTTCTTCATGAAGACCGGCGTGATGGACACGTCTCTGGCTCCTGCCTCCATGAGCCTCTCGACAGCGCGTCCGATTACTTCTCCAGAAACATCATCCAGGTTCGTCTCTAGAACAACAACTTCATCGTGAGCGTGCTCAATCCCCGAGACCTCTCCGATTGTTAGACGGAGAATATTGGCCACTTGGTCCAGATCCTTTGACCCTGCGCCATACCCGATCTTGTGAGGCGTGATGACCGGGATTTCCCCGGTCCTTTCGCCTGCCAGATTTACTGCTATCGCAGCGCCTGTAGGTGTCGTCAGTTCGAATTGGATATTGCTTGTTCTCATGGGAAACTTGTGGGACCTTAGGATTTCAGCGACAGCGGGCGCTGGATTCGGATAGGCTCGCCCAGAGAACTCGGTTATTCCTATTCCGACGCCAACCGGTCCGCACCACCATCTAGCTCCGGAGAGTTCGAGTTCATCTGCAAGGTATGCGACACCGAGTATGTCCACGAGGGTATCTGCGGACCCGAGCTCATGGAGTTCTACCTCCTTGGCAGAGTGCCCGTGGACTCGTGATTCAGCTGAGGATAGTGTGCCCAAGACGGATTTGACAAAAGCAGTTCCCCATTCGGAGAGACCCAAGGCTTTTGCGCACTTTACAGCAGATGACTGGAGCTCACTGGCCTTTCTCTTCGAAACCTTTTTGTCGGATCTAACTTCGACTAGGTGTCCGCTGATCTCTCCTCTCTCAACTATGCTCGTCTTAACAGAGACATGAGTCGTGCCCGGAAGATTCTCTTCGACAACCCTAGCGACTCTATCCAGACTTTTCGAGCTTCCACCTAGAGCAACGAGGGCGCCGAGGAATTTGTCTCCAGAGGCTCCGGAAGAACTGGCGTCGATTACCACCGCTCTTCCAGAAGCCCCCATATTGACCTGTCCAACCACTCGCGTGGGCACAAGTATTAATCAAGCTATTTCGACATTATCATGATCCAGTCTTGGAGAAGCCTGACAACTCCTGCGTGTACGGCCTAGGCGAATGCCCCGTACTGACAATTGTAGGGGAGAAGATGAAAGACATGGAGCAACGATCAAAAGTCTTCCCAACAGATCCCGGAGCGGCGGCCGTAAGCCAGATGATACAACCATTCCTCCAGCTGAACGCGAACATCTACGCGATGCTGCCTTCTTTCTGTCCTAACTGCCCCAAAAGAATCGTCGCGGTCGAAAAAGAACTAGCGCAGATAAGGAATCAGACAGCCAAGTAAGCCCAGATCGCCGCAGGTTCGAGCTCTTCCACCTAGAAGTTCAGATAAACTAAATTGCTGCCGAACGCGATGTCATTTCGGCTGGTTTCTTGGTCAGACTAGGCCTTGGCGGGCCTGTAGGTTTCTCCTTCGCCACCGCAGGTTTCTGTAGCGCGGTCCTAGTGGCTCGTGTGTGGGAGTACGTTTCCCTCGAATCTTATCTCAGATGTGGCCTTTCTTGTCCAATTCGCTCGTCTGACGTGTTTCAACTGCACCACTTTTACTATGGTCTGGCAATGCTCTTGGTCGCTATCAGTTTTCTGGCGGTTACCAAGAGGCAGAGGGTTAGATGGGACGCGGCCTTGATCTTTGGAATGGGAGCTGGGCTTTGTGTTGACGAGGCGGGCCTCTTGCTTTTGGGAATTCCTTACAATGATCTGCTCTCAATTCTCCTACTGGCAGGGTTTAGTGTGGCAATGCTCGGGGGAACCGCTAACGCAGCCTTTCGAGACGGGATACGCGAGTTCAAAATATTGGACCGAGCTGATATCCTAACCGTGTTGTCGATCCTTCTCGGAATGGCGGGAGTTCTCTATCTAGATCGGCCTCTGATCACAATAGTAGAGATTGCCGGGGGTGCTTCTTGGGCGTTTGCTGTCGTTCTTATCACGCTCTTTGGAAAGAAGCACTTTCTCAGAGTCTCGGCGGGACCAGGCTAAACTATCCGTGCTACTTTGCGAGTCTTATTCCTATAGAAGTTGGAACGGTCACCTAAAACCTGAAAAGCCAATTTACAGCGAGAGGACTGCGGTCCCCGTGCTTGGCCCGAGTCTCGAGAAGATTTCAACCCATCGACGATGACCTTCTTGCCGAGCTAATTGGTCGAGCTTTCGGTTGTCTTGAGTATCTTCCCAGAGTGAGAAGCGATCTTTCACAAATGGACCCTGCCCAACATGGTTTCTTCATCGCTAACGACCGTGGTTCAGCAGTGGGCTGTGTTGTCGTCACGAGTCTGCCCAGAAAGAAATGGTTCGACGTGAGACATCTCGCGCTGAGAGACGCGTTCTCCAACCTGGAAACCGGGGAGGAGCTCATCCGGAAGGCCATAGGTTATGTTGAGGAGGGAGGGTACGAGTATCTCAAGGCTACGACGCCGGCCATCCAGCCTTACGTTGATCTTTACAAGAAATTCGGCTTCACCCCAGTCAGGAGATCTCTTCGATTGGCATGGGAACTCGCCCGTCCATTAGGTAAAGCGAGCGGTTCGGTAGAAGTTAGGGATCTCTCGATCGATGACCGCGAGGGAGTGGAGGAAATGATCATGCACGCGCATCTTCCGTACTGGGACTGGTGGTTGGAAGAGCGGGGCGGAACGGCGGTTCGCGATTGGGCGGGCAGATTCGGATTTCCTGCCGGAACGTGGCTCGGAGCAATCCGTGGGGAAAGACTTCAGGCTTAGCAGGCTTCTCCCCAGACGCCTACGGCGATGGAGAGGCAAGGCTGACATGCTTCTGCGTCCTCCCCGAGCATAGAGGAGCAGGATTGGGCTCTACCCTGTTGTCTCATACTCTTGACGGAGCAAGACGTGTCGGCCAGAAAAGGCTCGTCATCTACACCCTTGCCTACATAGACAGTCTTCCTCCTGGAGCAGTAACGTATCTGAAGTCTGGCGCAAGAATCGAAGCAGAGTATCTTCAATTGCAGAGAAAATAACTGCTCGGGTTCTAGCGCATTTCGAATCTAAGCCAATCACCGATATCCCTTCCCGGTTGCGCTTTTTCCTGCCTTCCGCCACTGCAAGAACAATCAAATCGCCCGTTATCAGCCCTGATCTCGAATCTGGAAGGTCCCCTTAACTAGCTGCCAAGATTCACTGGGCTAATCGAGTTTTTCGCCGAGCCATTCCAGCCAGGATTGCGCCCTTATCAGCCTGTCTCGCATGGAATCACTGCCAGTCAGCAAGTGTTCTAGAAAAAGGGGGGGTCTTAGCGACCGACCCTCGCGTCACATGAGTCCTCCCCTCGGACCCGCGCGAAAGTAATGCCGACTACGCTTACAACCTTCAGAACGAGCTATGCTTTTTCCCAGGCGCAAAAGTCGCTCGGCGCTTCCAAATGCCTGTTAATAGCGACCTCGGCAATCGCCTCGGAATACTTCGCCATCTGCCCAACATCCCAGACAATCGACCTCAACCCGACAGCCAGGTTGACCTCTTTAACGCTCCGCATCACGTTCTCCGTCAGCTGTCTCTCAACCTGTTCGCAACTCGCCACTCGCTCGATACAATCGTTCGATTTCTTCAGATCACCCTTCATCAACGCATTGAAAGAGTCCTCGATCAACAACCGCACCCTATCGCTATAGTCGAGAATGCCCTTGGTAAGTTTCGGATCCACACTCTTCGCGTCCCCCTTCAATCTCAACGCCTCCTGTGCAATGTGCGAGGCGAGATCGCCCATCTGTTCGAGACTCTTCGCGATAACCCTGTTACCGACAACATGCATTGGCCCGTCGATACCAACCTCCTTCGCCACCCGCCGATCCAGCACAGCGAGAAGCAACTGTCGTATTATCATCCAGTATATCCGATCCGCTTCTTCCTCCATGTGCAAGACCTCGTCCGCGAGATTCGGCCGTCCCTCCACAACCGCCTTCACCGCGGTCTCCAGCATCGAACTGAGAATAATCTGCAACCGCCGCATCAACCCGTAAATCGGGAACTTTGTCGGATCCACAAAGCTCTGCAAGGTAACCGACTTCAAACTCTGCTCGACAATCCCGAGACCCGTCAACCGCCTGCTAACAGCCCGGACCTCCTCCAAGTGACGCTGAGAAAGCTCCTTCTTTGAAATAATCTGGACAGTATCGTGCCCAGTCAAATAGTTCGCTGTAATAATCCTCGTGAGAAGATTTGGCGAGTCACAAAGATCCGCATTAATGACATAGCGGAGGTTCTCCCGTTCACGGGTTAATCCCGGATAAACGGTTATTCCACCATCGGACTCTCGTCTGAAGGTGACAATATCGCCTTGCTTCAGATTGACCTGTTCAACCCAGTCTTTCGGCAGTGACACAATCAGTGTAGAGTAGCCGACTTTCTGGACCTTACGAGCCTCCATCATCTGAGACATGTCTAGGTTCCTCTATACAGAATAGAGCTATCAGCTAGAATATAGAGTTGAGTTCGAGAATAAGGTGTGTCTATACTGCCCGAAACGCACCAGAGAAAAGCGACCTGAAAGACAGTTTACATGTACTTTTTCAGAACGGCTTCGATCTTCGCCTTCGGGACAGCGCCCACAATTTGATCAACCAACTTCCCCTGCTTGACAACAAGCATCGTCGGAATCGCCATAATCCCAAAACGGCCTGAGACCGCCGGATTCTCATCCGTGTTCAATTTCCCAAAAACGACCTTTCCAGAATACTCCTTCGCCAACGCATCAACGATCGGACCCACGATTCTGCAGGGACCACACCAAGGCGCCCAGCAGTCGATAAGAGTCAGAGAGTATTTCTGGACAAACTGGTCGAAGGTCGAGTCCTCGACCTTAACAGGCTCAGCTGGAAAATCCGCCATTACTGTCAACTACAATCTTACCGATTCAGGCTGGATATATACTTCTCACTAGAATTTCCCAGCAAGCTCCACCTGGCGCTTGTTCTTCATCAATCTGGAGACCCTCAATACACCACCCAGCTCTAGTTTCATGAGATTCTTGTTCAGCTCGCGAAAGCTTACCTCCCCAAAGCTAGATTTCAGTTCCTTGTGCAAATCAAGATCTGTGAGAGGCCCCTTCTTCTCGACGATTTCTACGATTGCGAGGGACATTGGCCTCGGACTCCAGATATTGTTCAAGCGTGCAATTCGCCAGGCCGCCCCGGTCTTTCGCGTCTTCTAAGTAATGGGGACCGGAGCTCTTTCTTTCTTGAACCGCTTGCCGAATCCCTGGTACCAGTTCTCCATGTCTGGGGTAACCGATGGCTTGATCCTTTCAAGCGCGTCCCTGAAATCTTCCAGTCCAACATTCTTGGTTTCGATGTCGCGACGTAGAGATACGATGCCTGCTTCCCTAACAACCGCTTCAAGATCAGCGCCAGAGTAACCTCCGGTTTGGGAAGCTACGTGCTCAAGGTCGACGTCTGGAGACAAAGGCATGTTTGTAGCGTGAATCTTGAGAATCTGCAGTCTTGTCGCGTGGTCGGGCGCTGGCACGAAGATCAGTCGATCGAATCTACCTGGACGCAGAATCGCCGGGTCAATGATATCAGGTCTGTTGGTCGCACCGATTACTACAACGTTTTCCAACGATTCTATTCCATCGAGCTCTGTCAGCAACTGGCTTATCACTCGTTCAGAGACTCCGCTGTCACCGAAGCCGGTTCCTCGTCTCGGAACGACCGAGTCCAGCTCGTCGAAGAAGATGATGCTCGGTGCTGCTGTTCTTCCCTTCCGGAAAACCTCACGAATTGCCTTTTCAGACTCGCCAACCCATTTGCTGAAGAGTTCGGGGCCCTTGATGGAGATGAAGTTCGCCTCGCTCTCAGTCGCAACCGAACGCGCTAGCATTGTCTTTCCACAACCTGGAGGTCCGAAGAGTAGGATGCCTTTCGGCGCACGGATTCCGAGTCTCTTGAACACTTCAGGCTTCTTCAACGGCCATTCAACGGCCTCCTGCAACTGCTGCTTCACATCGACCAGCCCGCCGACATCACTCCAGTGGACTGTCGGGACCTCGATGTAGACCTCACGCATGGCCGTTGGAGTAATCTCGCGGTAAGCGTTCATGAAATCTTCCAGGTTGACCTCCATCTTCTCCAGTATGCCGCTCGGTACTCGTTCTTCTTCGAGGTTTATCTCCGGGAGATAGCGTCGGAGCGCCTTCATTGCTGCCTCGCGGCAGAGAGCGGAAATGTCAGCTCCCGTGTAACCATGACAGATATCCGACAATCTCGGGAGGCCGACGTCAGGGGCAAGAGGCATTGTTCTGGTGTGGATCTGGAGAACCTCGTAGCGTCCCATTTTGTCAGGGACTCCGATCTCGATCTCCCGGTCAAATCTCCCAGGTCGTCGGAGAGCCGGATCAATGGCGTTAGGCCTGTTAGTGGCTCCAATGACGATAATGTTGCCGCGGGCGCCCATTCCGTCCATCAATGAAAGGAGTTGTGCGACGACCCGTCGCTCTACCTCTCCGGTTACTTCCTCTCGCTTTGGCGCGATGGCGTCCATTTCGTCAATGAATATGATGCTGGGAGCAGTCTCCTGAGCTTTCTGAAATATTTCTCGCAGCCGAGCTTCCGACTCGCCGTAGAACTTTGACATGATCTCGGGTCCGGATATGACGTAGAAGTTTGCGTCTGATTCATTTGCCACAGCCTTTGCTAGCAGGGTCTTGCCGCAGCCTGGCGGTCCATACAGGAAAACGCCCTTAGGCGGCTCAATACCCAGTCGTTGGAAGAGTTCGGGATGCCGGAGTGGAAGCTCGACCATTTCCCGAATTCTCTGGATCTCACTGTGGAGCCCACCGATGTCTTCGTACGTGACAATGGGTATTCCTTTCTTCTCCGGTGTCGGCTCGCTCATCACCTGAACTACGGTGGACTCTGTGATCTTGACTGGACCATGAGGCCGCGTTCTGGTTGCGATCAGAGGGACAGCGCTGCCGAAGATGCTGAGAAGAGTCATGTCGCCCTCTACGAAGGGCATGTCCATGAATCGTCTCTTCACAAAGCCCACGAACTCCTCGTCGACACTCAACCGAACGTCCGTAGGAGCGAAAACGATTGTCTGGGAGTCCTTTACTTCGGCCTTTTTGATCGTGACATACTCGTTTAGAGCGACTCCGGCATTTCTCCTGAGCAATCCGTCCATCCGGACTATTTCTTGGCCCTGATCTTCCGCGTAAGCCGGCCAAGCAATCGCAACAGTAGTCCGTTTACCGTGAACATCGATAAAGTCGCCCGCAGTTATAGCGAGCTTCTGCATCGTCTCATTGTCAATTCTTACCTTCCCGTGCCCGACATCTCTCTGCTTGGCGTCTGCTACCCGTAGTTGGGCTTCCTTAGGTACCATTGTCATTTTGACACCATGACCCTGATAGGTGCGGTGGGTTGAGGAGAAGACGAGCGTTCAGTGCCGCAGTGACCGCTCCTAACCTCGAGGTTCAACTCTTATTCCTCCTCAAAAGACTTATCATCACTATTAATAGAATCCCCGTTCCTAAGCAACTTGTTGATTGCGATTGATAGTAAAATGAAGCTGCCCACGCCGATAGGCGAAACGCTATAGCCGTTCTTGTCCTTGACAACTAGCTCCCGTTTTGGGGCCCTATTCACGAGGTCGGACACGTACTTTGGGTTTGCAGCCACCTTCAGTAGATCTGTGAAGGTTGCAGAATTCTCGCAGTCCCGTATCATGTGGCTGACCATTTGGAGTCGTTTCTTGTTGGAGAAGAAATCGCAGATTTCGCTCAGCGAGTCCAAATCCGCCTCGGACTTGCTGAGTTCTTTCAAAACGAGATCGCGGACTTCAGGCTGCCATTCTTTCTCTGAGAGGGGAAAATCCAGCAGGACTTTGTTTCCCTCGTGGAGCGAAAATCTGATGCTCATGACGACGGGAAAGTGGACCCGTTTCTATTTAAAATTACTGTTACTTAATTACCAGATGTTAAGTTAAGCGATCCTCCGGGAGACCAGTACCTCGACTTCGCTTATCCCGCTAATCGACTTGAGACGTCGCTCAACTTCGTCCATTACTCCCGACGCTTCTTCTGGCATCAGAATGTGGACTATGAGGGCGACAAGTCCGAAGGCGACCGGTTCCTCGTCGAACTT
This sequence comes from Crenarchaeota archaeon 13_1_40CM_3_52_10, assembly GCA_001918765.1. GTDB lineage: Archaea > Thermoproteota > Bathyarchaeia > 40CM-2-53-6 > 40CM-2-53-6 > 40CM-2-53-6. The sequence goes on along the minus strand of MNGO01000063.1, from coordinate 9,226 downwards.
GTAGATCGTGGCCTTACCCTCGAGGGATTTCGTAATCGTCTCCTTGAGACTCTTCATATCTGCAACTATGTCTGAGGGGAATATCTTGAGAGAAACCATGACCTTTGCCAAATCTGACTTCCCCTAGGGTCCTGAGAAGCCGCATTTTTGGCATTTGTAGGGTCGGCCGAAGCCGCGGCACTTCTCACAGCGCCATATGGTTGTTTCGCCGCATTGTGGGCAAGGGAACTTTACCGCACCTTCGCGTGGAAGTATCATGCGTCCGCACCAGTTACAGCTGGGCATTCGAACGGTGCGAACTTCTGTCAACATCAGTAACCGGAAATCGAACTCGCTCTGCGGATTATATGCCTTCGCACATGATGACTTCACCAACGATAGAACCGCCGAAATGCTGACGCTATTTTCCCAGGCTTTACCCCATAGAGTTATCAGTCATAATTCGAAATTATGGATCGCCTATCATCAATGCAGCCGCTGAGCCTTGAAACAGTAATCTCAGGTATGGTTTGGGTCATATGCGGTTTGGTGATTGTAGCAACAAAGGTGAGCTTCTTCTCGCGGTCAGCCTCGATCTATTGGGAATATGTGGGTGGTCTAATGATCCTTTTCGGTCTTGTGCGGCTGCTGTGGGGGCTTGTCCGGGGCAGTAAGAATACGAGGCCTGGATTCTGGTTGAGAGTCGTGTAAGTCTGCATAAGCGGATTTCCTATCTTCGGGGAGGCGGCCTGTGAAGCAAGATTATCTAAAGCTCAACAAAGGAACGCCCTCGAACAACATCATGACCGAGAAATCGCCCGTTTTCAGCCCTGATCCAGAACTTGAGCCCGCGATTTCTACACCTTGACTCTCCACGCTGATCGCTAGGGGAATCCGCGGGGATCGAAAAAGGCCGGACAAACCAATGACAAGCCCGTGTCGCGAAAACAAGCCCGGAATCTCACCCAGACAGAAACGGGTCCTGGAAAAAAAGAACCTAGATCGTCTTCAAAGTTCCGCGACTCAAGACCGGTCGGGGAGGAACAAAAATGGATTGAAAATCGCTCGTTCAAAGCCCTGATATCGAATCTGGGGTGCCCTCAGATCCTCCGCCGAGAAATTGTTCGTGAATTGCCGATGAAACGGCAATTTTCACCCTCGCACCTAAGCTAGGATCATACTCCAAATCACCAGACTCGCCCAGAATCATTGCCAGACAGCGAGCGTTCTAGAAAAAGGGGGGTATGGCGCCGCGGTTTTGCGTCGCGTGAGTGCCATTCCCGGCCTATGCGGGAAGCTTGCAGTCCATCGGATCTTTATCGGTTCTCAGCCGTTTGAATCTGGGAAAGCGAAGTCTGCCGTCAGCAGTTACTGTCATGTAGGCCACCTCGACAACGAGTCGTGGTTTGACCCAGGTTACAGGAGTCGGCGAGTCAACTGAGCCTTCAACTGTTGCAGTCTTCGTTACGATTCTAGAGAGTTTCTTTCTCAGATCCTCTAGCGTTTTGTTGGAGAAGCCTCCTCCCACATTTCCTATATGCCGTAGCTTTCCGTCTTCGTCATATGCAGCAAGTATGAGCGAGCCAAAAGTCGGAGAACGCGCGTTCTCTCCTCGGCTGAAACCGACGACGACGCAGTCTGTTGTGTCGACCTTTTTTGTCTTAATCCAGTAATCGGTTCGTAAACCTGGAACGTACTGCGACCCGCTTTCTTTCCCGATTACTCCTTCGAAACCACGACTTGTCGCTTCTCTGAAAAAACGGATTCCTTCCGCCTCGATGTGATCTCCGTAGAGCAAATATGGGCCTTCCTTGACTATCGCCTTGAGCCGCTTCTTTCTCTCCACGAGAGGGCGAGCGATTATGTCTTGGCCGTTGACGTGTAGTAGATCGAAGGCGACGTATGTAACAGGCGTCGTCTTGGCGAGAACACCTACGCGTTTGAGGTCATCAACACCGAATCGGGCTTGAAGACGCCCAAAATCGGGCACACCATCCTCTCTCAGGACAACGACCTCTCCATCCATGATTACAGTCTTTCCTCTGATCCGATCCGAGACCTTTTGGAGTTCTGGATAGGATGGGGTTGCGTCTCTCAGATTTCTGTTCTGAAGCTCAATCCTTCCTGCGTGAAAAAATAGAATAGCTCTGAGCCCGTCCCATTTCGGCTCGAAAAAATAGTGCTCATCATCAAACGCCTCACCAGTTTTGGCGAGCATCGGATGAATAGGACGCTCGTCAAAGAGCGTCATCGTCTTTCGTGGGTTTTGATACTAGCCCTGAGAGCCTCCATAAGATTCTTTGTTGGCTTGATCTCTGGGACACGGAGCTCGACAACTTCTTCCTGGCCCTTCATCTTGGCCTCAACCAGCTTCATCAAAGACTCCTGATACGTATCGCGGTACTCTTTGAAGGCGAAGGGCTTCTTCATTATCTTGATCAGCTGACCCGCCAGCTCCAGCTCCTCTTTCTCCACTTCCGGCGCTTTCTTGAGCTCTGGAAGATCCTTCGGACTGCGAATCTCGTCCGCATAATGCAGAGTCTCCATCAGTATAGCGCCCTCGTATGGTCTCAACGCCACCAAGTGCTCCTTCTCATGCATAACAACACGACCAACCGCCACCTTCCCCTCCTGCTCCAGAGCCTCCAACATCAAGAAGTACGGCTTCTCACCGTTCTCGTCTGGAACAAGGTAGTAACTCGAGTCAAAATAGATAGGATCCAACTTATCAGCGTCCACGAACTGGAAGATCTCGACGAGCCTTCCGGATCGGATCTCTAGCTTCTCAAGTTCCTTTTGGGTAACCGTAACATATTTTCCCTTTTGGACCTCAAACCCACGAACAACATCCTGCCACGGGACCTCCTTTCCGTCCTTCGGACATATGCGCTTGAACGTGAGAGGACTCTTGTCTCTGGGACACATGAGGCGAAGCCCGGTCTTGTGCTCGGAAATTGCCCCGTACGTCTTGACAGGTATGCTTACGAGTCCGAAGCTAATCGCCCCTTTCCAAATCGCTCTAGGTGGCAAAGTCTCAATCCCAGTGTTTTAGAATAAGCCTCTTTTCCGAACTCGTGGAATAATAGGATTACCCGAGACGGTTAATCGAATCGAAAGGCTCGCAGGCCCAGGAGTGAGGACGTTGAAGAAGACCGAAGAAATAGTCGAAGTTGGCGGAAGAACACTTGCGCTCTCCAACTTGGACAAGCCGATGTGGAAGAAAGAGGGAATCACCAAATCAGACATCATCCAATACTACCTATCGGTCGCACCCAAGATGGTCCCACTCATCCGCAACCGGCCGCTAATGCTGAACCGGTATCCTCACGGCGTCCCCGGAAAATCCTTTGTGCAGAAAGATTGGCCGCATCATCCTGACTGGGTGAGAACCGCTCCGGTAAGATCTGAAAGCCTGAACAAAACTGCTAGACATGTCGTCTGTGATGACCAGGCGACTCTAATTTGGCTGGCGAACATGGCCTGCATCGAGATCAACCAATTTCTAGCATCCGCGCCCGATGTCGAATCTCACGACATGGTATTGGTCGACTTGGACCCTCATCCGCCTGCAGGATTCGAGGACTCGCTCGAGATCGCGGAGGCAGTCCACGCCGCGCTAGACCAGATGAAGCTGCGGCACATGATCAAGACCTCAGGCGCTGACGGGATTCACTTCCTGATCCCGATAGTTCCCCGATACCCGATCGAGGTTATTCGACGGTTCGTCCTGTTGCTTGGAGTTCTGCTAGAGCGGCTAGCTCCGAAGATGGTCTCGACAGCTCGGAACAAGGGCCAGCGAGAGGGAAAGGTCTATGTGGACTATCTCCAGAACGGCTTGCAGAAGACTATTGCAGCTCCGTTTTCTCTGCGACCTGAACCCGGCGCTCCAGTCTCATTTCCACTAGCCCCCAAAGATCTGAAGAAGAGCATCCACGCCGAAGACTTCAACCTGCGAACAGTTCCCGACCTGCTAAAGAGGGTTCCAGACTTCGACACCGCTCCAAATCAGGCGTTGGAGTACGCGTTCCAAGAGCTCGGCGCCAAATCGTAGTTCGCAAATCTTTGGTGGGCCGGGAGAGATTCGGACCGCCAGTGGTGAACGACGCCGGCCCCGCAAACACTGAGACGCCCCCCCACCCCCCCTTTTTTTCTGAAACAGTTGGTTGATCGTTGCAGATGTCTCCCAGTAGGCATCCTACTCATCTTCGGGAAAGCACTCAGGCGGGAACCCTGCAGTGCATTGGTCGGCCCGCCCGGGTTCACAAGGTTACCATTGAATTGGAGAGGCCCAATTGAGACGTTGGCCGCTAGCCCGGTTTTTTTCTGAGAAAGAGGCAAACGTAGCAGTGATTCATCTAACGGAAGCACTTACACTCTGGAAATCCTTTCCTAGAAATCAAGCCCGGTGGGTTTGACAAACGGTTTGCAAAGTTCTCTGTAGATCTTAACTGGAAAAAAGAAGGGAGGAAATTTGGGAATGGTCAGTTGCTATTGGAATGATATTTCTCCGACTTGTGTCGACCAGCCTTGGAAGAGGCTGACCGTCCTGTATTCACCTGAGACCCAGAACGTGTTCGGTGTGGCGGGATCCGTGGCTGCCCAGAAGTAGTCTCCCCAGCGCGTGCTAAGGTCCGCGGCCGTACCTGCAATTAGTAGTACTGACCGTGCAAGGGTGGCGGAGGGCATAGTGGCGAGTTGTCCGGTCACTTCGAGGGTCGGGAAGAGGCTGAGGGAGGAGTGCCCGTAGAGGAGAACAAGGTTGTTGCTCGAGTCCGTGCTCAGAGCGGGGTAGAAGACGTAGGCCCCGAAGAAGCCTAGGTCGAAGTCTTGGTTGGCCATACAGGCCGGGCAGGCAGGCAATGTTGTTGTGTCTATCTGGTCGAGGCGAGCGCAGGTGCGAGCACTATCTCCTGTGGGCGTGCAACCTTCGTGGGAGGCCGTCCAGAGTACATTGTTTCTCCAGACAACGCTCTGCATGCGAAGCGCGTCGTTGGTTCCCAGACTGGCCGGGTTGCCAGGCTGGTCAGCCCTACCCGGGAAGGACATCTGGGCGACGGGGACCGTTGTAACCATGACAGTGGTTGCGCTTGGTGGCGTGCCGGTGATCTTGAAGACGTTTATGCCGCCGCTTCCAGGCGGGACAGCCGGTGTACCAAAGCAGGCGTTTGTTATGAAGGCTCCTGCTAGCGTGAGGCAGTTCTCCGCCATGTAAGCAGTAGACGTCGTACTGAGGTGTTGAGCCGGTCGTATTGCCCAGAAATTATTAGTCGTAGTGACAAGATTGGTCACGGCGTCAATATTCCGGCCTCCAGGGCATGACGTTGGGGCGGTGCATCCGGAGAGCATCTCAGCCTTGTTCAGAATCCAGTATTGCGCTCCGATAAAGAGACCTGAGGTTGTGTCGAAGTCGTTAACCGCGATCAGGAACTTGTCACTGCTGTAGCCGATGTAGGGTTGGTCGGGGAGCGTATTGGATGAGGCAGGCGAGCAGTTTGAGTATGGTGTAACTGGATTGCAGTTCGCTATCACACGGTAGATGAACCAAGCTCCAGTAGGGTCATTTGTGGCCGTGACGGCGAAGTTCACCCTGTTAACGTCGAAGGTGTCGATGATGGACGCGTAGAACCTGTCAGCTGCTGCGTCGTAGAGCACCTGAGGGTCACTCATTCCGATTCCGAGGGGTCCTCCCCTCACCGGGAGGAACCAGAAGTCGGAGAGCGAGAAGGTCGTAACCTTTACCCCATTGTTCTTCCAGATTGTGCCTGCAAGGTTCACCATCTGCACGACAAACTTGGAGCTTGCTGCGAGGCCCATGTCTGGAGGTGAGCAACGGCAGGGGTTAGGGTTAGTTCCAGGGGTTCCTGCGAAGTTCTTCACGATGTGTATGAATGACTGGGAACCCGGCGTCACTATCGTTGCCGGATCAGTCACTGACTGTGCCTGGGTTGACACGGACAGATCTGGCAGGCTCAGGGGAGTGAGGGTACCTTCGGTTGGGGCGGGTAGACCAGCCACGTTGACCTGCCCGATATAAGCTGCAGAGTACTCGGTTATGAGCTGCTCCGTGGAGGAGGTGGTAGTGTCACCCCTCACGACGCTGTGCGATAAGACACCTGGGAGAGTGAGGAGGGCGATCGTTAGAACAGCGGGAATGATCTTGGTGAGTCTTGGTCGGTTGAGAAGGTTTTTGGCAGTTGACAATTTTTTCCTCCGAATAACTCTGTTGATGCACTAAAAAATTGATATCCTAGATTGTCGATATTTTCGAAACCCGATATTCTCGGATTTCAATATATGCCGGATAACTGCAGATGGTCAGCCGTAGAAGTAGATCATTTCATCAACTGTTGCTGGCGATTTTCGGTAGAAGCAGACATCGTCAAAGGACACTATGCCGATTACGACACCTTTCTCGGGGAAGAGGCAGTTAACGCACTTCGAGCCTACCTTGAACAGCGGAGGCGTGGATCTCCGGACGGCAAGATTCCCCCAGAGACCATAACCGACTACACTCCTCTAATAAGGGACATTCACGACTCGCGAAAAGCAAGGCCAATAGGCGAAAAGCAGATCGGCAAACTTGTCAAAATCTCTACCACAAAGCAGGACTAAAAGAACCCAAACAAGGATGCTCCCTCAGAGTACACTCGATACGCAGGTGGTTCAGAACAGAGCTGACAGCACTAGGGGTTCAGCCAGAGTACGCCGAGTACCTGCTGGGACATCGAAGCTCAACCTACCATGACATACGATCAAAGGGCATCGAGTTCCTCAGAGACATCTACAACAAAGCCGACCTGGGAATCTCGAAACAACCCCGCGAAGCAGAATACAAACGAAAGTTCACAACACAAATACTGCAAAGCCTTGGCGTCAACCCAGAAAACTACCTTCCGCCGCGACAAACGACCGCAGAGCCACACAGAATCTACGCAGGTCCGGAAGACGATGACAGCTACGAGCTACCAGCTGTGCTCAAGGCTCTCAAGGACAGCATACTGATGGAACTTCAAGGCGGCCTCGCGTTTCCCGGGCCTCCGCTAGTTCACCGCCAGAGTGGTGGGCGGGAGAGATTTGAACACAGTCGACAGGCTCCGGTCAAAGTTCGCCATACGAGCGAGGAAACAGCAAGGTATGAAAGTTCAGAAGCCTCTCTTGAGAGGCCGTTATGTTTACCTTCACCGAGCTCTATGACTTGTTCGATTCGATAGAGCCATACTCGCGCGAAGTATGGAACCAGATAAAGTTCCTGGATACTCGGGCCACTATTGCGAACGCGGAGAGCTCCGTGTGAAGTTCGTGAGTCGCACCCTTCAGAGATGTTTTTCGACGAAACAAAGCAGCAATTCAAGAATTGGAGTAACTTCTACGACGAGCTGAGCAAAAACGGGCATGCCAGGGTTAGTTTTCGACAATTGAGAAGATGGCGCTTGGGCCAAGCGTTGCCGACGCTTACGGTAGTCGAATTGATCTGCCACCTGACAGGTCAAGACCCCAAGAAGCTGGCGTTGACTCTGAGAAGTCCTAATTGGGGTCAGAGACAGGGAGGACTGACCAAGGCCGCAAAGTACGAATGTAATCTGACCCTATCTGACAGGATTAGGGGTGGACGAATGACGGGGAAATCGCAGAGTATCAGTCACTTGAGAACCATTGGTTCTATTGGCGGTTCAAACTCCGCCAAGAGCCATGGGAATCCTCACAGGCAAGTCTTTGGGCCAGACGGGATTCGGATGTTCAATGACATGGAGAGAGAAGTCATGATGAGGATTATTCGCGAAGGCTTAGAAGTGATTTACGAACCAGTCATCAAGGTGGGCCTTCGCAGACTTATTCCGGATTTTCAAGTAGGCAGTACTTATATCGAGTGTACATGCGACAGCCAAGTTAGAGTCAAGGCCCGCCGCCTTGGCGAGAAATTCAGACTGCTAAGAGGGTGCTTTGGGTCTGTAAAGTGCCTATTGGTGACTCTTCCGAAACTGGTGCCCAGATACACGTTACCTTGAGCCTCATGTTGAGGTGGCCACAGTCCAAGATTTCATAGAACGAATTCCCGAATTTTGGTGTGGGCCCGGCCGGATTTGAACCGGCGACCCCACGGTCTCCAAACGGTTTGTGTATCAGCCGTGTGCTCTTGGACTTAAGATAACACGTTCAGCGACCTCTCTGTTCAATCAAGGTCTCAAACTAGAGCGACTCTCAAGAATTGCGTCCATCGCTTCTCAAGTTCTCTAACCGGCAGCTATGCAGGGTTGATTTTGGCTCCTCCATACTCCAACGGAGATTTTTCCTTGTTTCGAAAGGTGGCGGGGAAAGCTGGAAAGACTACTACACGCGGCTGTCTAATTTGACGAGTCGTCCGTTTGGTTTCAGAGGTTTCAGGAAGTGGTATCTTGGCCAATGCCTCCCTCCGTTGGACGTTGTCGAAGTAATTTGCGAAAATAGTGATGAAGAGATTAGCGATCTTGCACATACACTTCGACCTCCAAGCTGGGGGCAAACGAAAGGTGGCCTTAAGAAAATCGCGAGATACGGATGTAATCTTACACTCGAAGATCGAGTGAAAGGTGGGAGACGCGCCGGGCGTTCCAATTCAGTGGATCACATGACCTATATTGCTTCTATCGGGGCTGCAAGTTCTCTGAAGAGCAACAGGAACCCTCGACGTCACGTGACCGGTCCAAATGGAATACTAATGTACAATAAGCTTGAGAAGGACGTTTACGAACTGCTTCTACAATCAGGTCTCAGCGTAGAATACGAACCAATTGTCAGGATTGGGATTCGGAGAATCGCGCCCGATTTTAGGATAGGTCGAATTTACGTGGAATGTACTTGCGAGCCTAAGGCCTCTATCAAAGCTGCAAGCTTATCGAAAAAATTCGAATTGCTCAATCAGGAATCTCTTCTCGAGAAGGCAATAGTCGTAACTCCGCCATACTTGGTTGAGAAGTATAGGTTCTACTTAGAAGCGGAGGTTTCGGTAGTTTCAATCGCCGGGTTAGTGGGAACGTTAGCTGATGGGCCCGGAGAGATTTGAACTCTCGACCCCACGATTATCAGTCGTGTGCTCCTTGGCGTTGTCCAAAGCCAACGTTACCGTGCTGAGCTACGGGCCCAACGAATTTAGCGAGCGAGGCAAAGATGTGTATTAAGATTTTCCGACTTTCTATCCTCTCCGGTTTCTCCAAAGTCTTAAGGCTTCGATAGGACGCGGCGCGATTCTGCTGGGCCGGTAGTTCAGCCT
>MNGO01000068.1 GCA_001918765.1 Crenarchaeota archaeon 13_1_40CM_3_52_10 | reverse complement strand
TGTCCCACTTCGTCCTGCAGAACATAAGTCAACATCCCGTGTAGGACCCCCTCACGTCCAGCAACTAACGGCGCTGCGTTTTGTCCCGGCGACAAGCTTTCTCCGCCCGCTTCGACTCCATACAGGTCAACATCAAGGTCGTGCAGGAACGAATGGAAGATTCCGATCGAATTGCTCCCCCCGCCGACACACGCAACTACAGCTTTCGGAAGTCTGCCCTCCTGTTGCATGATCTGTTTCCGTGCTTCTTTTCCTATCACGCTCTGAAAGTCCCTGACCATTGTTGGATAGGGATGCGGACCCACAACCGACCCAAGAAGATAGTACGTATCCTGAACATTCGTAACCCAATCTCTCAACGCTTCATTGATCGCGTCCTTCAAGGTCTTGGACCCGGACTCGACCGGATGCACTTCGGCACCTAGCATCTTCATCCTGTACACGTTCAATTTCTGCCGGTCCATATCCTCGCTTCCCATGTAGACCTCCGCACGTAATCCCAAAGCTGAGCACGCCATGGCCGTGGCAACCCCGTGTTGTCCGGCGCCAGTTTCGGCAATGATCCTCCGCTTTCCCATTTTCTTTGCAAGGAGAGCTTGGCCGAGAGTATTGTTGATCTTGTGCGCGCCTCCATGCAGAAGATCCTCTCTCTTCAGGTAGATTCTAGCTCCTTCAACATGGCTAGTCAGATTACTAGCAAGGTATAGTCGCGTAGGTCTGCCGGCGAAATCGTCCAGCCAGCCCGCCAACTCCTTCTTGAATGAGGGGTCGCGCGAGAACCTATCGTATGCCTCCTCAAGCATTCTCAGCGGCTCCATCAGGGTCTCAGGGACATACTGACCCCCGTATTTTCCGAACTTTCCAGGCTTCGAATGTGTCGTTGGTTCGGCGTGTTTCCTCAAGCGTTAACCAGCTCCCTTACCTTCCCTTCGATGTCCGACGATTTCATTATCGAAGTACCCACGAGAAACGCTCGGGCGCCCGCAGCTTTTAGTCGTCGGATGTCATGGGGAGATTCTATCCCGCTTTCCGATACGGTCGGTCTATCAAGGTCCGCGTTCTCCGCGAGGATTTTTTCCGTGGTGGACAGATCCAATTGGAATGTGGATAGATTTCGGTTATTGATACCATAGAGATCTGGCCTGAATCTTCGCAGGTTCTCAAACTCGCCGGTGCTGTTCGCCTCCAGTAAGACCTCCAGTCCAAGCCGATTAGCTTCGAGAACCATACTATCGAGCCCAACATTGGACAGTTTCCTACTGAAGATTTCAGAAATCAACACCACCGCACTCGCTCCGGCTCTCTTTCCGGCTTGTAGTTGCTTCAGTGACACAACGATATCCTTCATTATCGTCGGCGCCCCAGTATCCTGGCTGATAGTAACCAGCGTTTCCAAATTGCCATCAAAGTTTTCAGGGTCCGTAAGAACCGATATCGCACATGCCCCGCCGCTCAGCATTGCCTTCGCAATCTGAAGAGGATTGCCAGATTCTCTGATCTTTCCAGCGGATGGAGAAGCGTACTTTATCTCCGTGATGACCGGCGTCATTCTGTTTTCTTGGATTGCTTTTACCAAGTTTCTCCGAGAAGTGTCCGCGGTTCTAACCTTGTCGTAGTAGCCTCGTTTGACTCTAGCTCTGGCCTTCGCGGCGAGCTCGGGCAAATGGTCTACCATGAAGGTCAAGCCATGTTCTTCAGTCGTTGAGTGTCGCCGCCCGAAAACTCTACGAGCTGATGCAGGGTTCGGAACGGCTTGCCGTCACTCAGAACGTTGGAAGCCATCTCTACTCCATCTTTGAAATTTTCAGCTTTTTCGCACAGGACGAGTCCTGCTGCCGCGTTCGCCAAGACCATTTGAACGCGAGGATCATTATGACCTAGATGTCCGGATAGTATCCTGGCCGTGAGGCGTGCGTTCTCCTCCGGGTCAGAGCCAGCAACTTCCTCAGCTGTGCTTCTCTGGAAGCCCAGATCCTCAGGCTCCACCTCGTCTCGAAATACTCTTCCATTTTGACGTCTTACAATGAGTGTCTTGCCCGTCATGGAAATCTCATCGACTCCATCGAGCCCGTAGACGGTCATCACAGATTTCGCTCCTAGGTTGTGCGCTGCGAGGCACATCGGCTCTAGGAGCTCACTATCGTAGACTCCGATGAGTTGGGCGTCTGCTCCTGCAGGGTTCGTCAGGGGGCCGAGGATGTTGAATACCGTGCGCACGCCTATCTCGCGTCTCACCGAGGCCACATTTTTCATGGCCGGGTGGAAGTTAGGTGCGAACATGAACCCGATTCCAATCTCTTCGATCGCTCTCTCGACCAACCCTGCTTCCATGTTCAGATTCAGACCCAATTGTTCGAGAACATCTGCGCTTCCACATTTGCTGGTGAACGATCGATTGCCATGCTTTGCCACCGGAACGCCAGCGGCCGCAATTACGAAAGCAGCGGTGGTGCTGACATTGAACGTTTTTGTTCTATCCCCGCCAGTCCCGCAAGTATCCAACAGGTAACCATCTATTTTCGGGTGGATTCTCCGGCTGAACTCCCTCATTACCTGAGCTAGGGCAGTGACTTCATCAGCTGTTTCCCGCTTCTTCTTCAGACCTATCAGAAACGCCGCGACCTGCGATGACGTCGCCTCTCCAGACATGATCTCCTTCATCGTACTCTTCGCCTGGTCTGCCGTCAACTCGTGATTCTCAAGGAGTAGCGGGATACATTCTTTGATCATCCGACTTAGCCCCCCAGGAAGTTCTCGATGATCCTATGCCCTGGAACCGTAAGGATGGACTCTGGATGGAACTGAACGCCTTCGATCGGGAACTCTCTATGGCGGACGCCCATTATCTCGTTGTCATCAGTAGATTGGGCGGTCACTTCGAGGGTTTTCGGTAGACTCTTTCTGTCTGCGATAAGCGAATGATATCTCGTAGCTTCGAACGGGCTCTTGATTCCACGGAGTACCCCTTTTCCATCGTGTCTGATCGGGCTGGTCTTGCCGTGGCGGAGGTTCCTTGCTCGAACTATTTTGCCGCCAAAAGCGTGAACAATGCCCTGGTGTCCTAGACAAACACCTAGGGTCGGGGTTTCCCTGCTTATCTCGCGGAGGATTACTGTGCATGCTCCGAAAAACCGGGTATCGCTGGGAGTGCCCGGGCCCGGAGAGATTACGATCTTATCAGGTGAAAGTTCCTTGACACCTGCGACATCTATTTCATCGTTCCGTTTCACGACAACCTTGCCGGCAATCTTTCCTACATACTGGGCCAGGTTGTAGACGAAGCTGTCGTAGTTGTCGAGGATCAGAACCTTCACGGGTCTTCCTCCTGGGATTGATCCATCGCAGTGAACAAAGCGGCCGTCTTTCTCTCGGACTCGATCCATTCCCGATCAGGAACCGAATCAGCAACTATCCCTGCTCCGGCCTGGAGATAGCAGTACCCGTCTTGGGCGCAAAGAGTCCTGATGGTTATCGCGAAATCGCTACTTCCGTTTGCAGAGAAGTAACCGACAGCTCCCGCGTAAGGACCCCTCGCAGTGGTTTCCAGTTCCTCGATAATCTCCATCGCACGAACTTTGGGGGCTCCTGAGACTGTGCCAGCAGGGAAGACAGCTCTTAGCAGGTCGAAGCTAGTTGCGTTCTTTCTCAGCTGTCCAGTGACCCTCGAAACAATGTGTTGGACATGGCTGTACCCCTGAACTCGCATGAACTCGGGAACCTTGACAGTCCCGTAATCGCAGACTCGACCGAGGTCATTTCGGGCTAGGTCCACGAGCATCACGTGTTCCGCTCGTTCTTTTTCGTCCTGAAGCAGTTCGGCCGCCAATGCCTTGTTTCTGGCTGAGTCCCCGGTGAAGGGTCGCGTTCCTGCGATGGGGAAGCTCTCCGCGTTGCGACCGATCTTTCGGGCCAGCATCTCTGGACTGGATCCGACTATTTCCCTGTCGCCAAACCTGAGGTAGTACATGTAGGGAGACGGATTGATCTTCCTCAGTGCCCGATAGAACCGGAGGAGCGAACCCTTGAACGGAATCTTGTACCTCTTCGACAGAACTACCTGGAAAATATCTCCCGATTCAATATAGTCCTTGGCCTCTTCGACTCGCTCGCAGAAATCCTCCTGGCTAACGTTCGACTTTGGCTTACCGAAACTAACTTGATCGCTATCAGTCGATTCCTTCAGTAGTTCCTTCGCTTTCTCTATTCTGTTTTCTTTCCGGTAGAAATAGTGCGTCTTACCGTTGAGATGGTCGAATACGATCCCGTCTTCGAAGAGTCCGAATTCTACATCGGGAAATCCGTTGCTTTTGTTTCCTAACTTGGGAATTCTCTCAAAGGATCGTGCGAGATCGTACGAGGCGTATCCGACAAGGCCTCCAGCGTACCTTTCACCTGGGCTTCGCTCCCTGACTGGGACGTTGATCTTCGCTAGAAGAGTTAGAGGGTCTTCGCACTTCTCGATTCGTCTTTCCGATTTCTGCCGATCGAGGATCTCCACCTGTTTCTTGGAAGTTCGAATGATCTTTTGAGGGTCGAATCCTAGGAATGTGTACCTGGTTAGGCGGCGTGGTCCCTCGACTGACTCTAGAATGAAGCATGTGTCGAACCTGTTTCTGAGGCTTGCGAAAACATCGATTGGTTGCTTTCTAGTTTCTAGCGGAAGATAGTTCAGCCTGGTGGGGTGCGTTGTCAGTTGCTGTCCAAAGACTATACCCCATGGATGTCGCCGTCAGCCCTATTCTCTCATGTCGCTTTTATAGCTTGCGTGTCCACTTCTGTACATTAGATGCAAGTCTCTTTCTCACCCCGCTTGCTGGCTTCGATCGAGTCCGGGCAAGGGTGGTTGCAACTTCGAGGAATCTCTGTCTGATATCTGGGAGGAACGGGTTCAACTGTTGGATTCCAACAATCGTGTCCCAATTGTCCAGCATGTTGGCAATCCTGCCTTCAGTCTCTCTGAGAGACTGAGTCTTGGGCTCTCCTCCCATCCCGTCGAGGCCTATTCCGAGAGAAATCAGGGCAAACTGATGGAGTCCCTGCACATAGGCCATGGCCCGGTCGTGTTGGGCCGCTGACATTGTTTGGACCTTCGATCCGCCACTCTGCAGTGCACGGGCTAGCTTCGACCATTTCTGTCCAGCAGTGTAGGACACGGCGATGATGGTTTGATCGTGAAGATGGTCTATGTTGGGTCCGAAGAGAGGGTGCAAACTCACGTACTCCAGTCCTTTCGGAATTTTTTCAGCGATCCTATCCGATATTCCAGTCTTGACCGAGGAGAGATCAGCAAGGAGGCTGCCGTTTGTCATCAGGGACGCGGTTTCGGTAGCGACTCTGACAGTTTCCTCCATCGGAACTGCCAGGATCACAATGTCCGAGGAGGCTGCGTCCAGAATTGTTCCCGGTTCGACCTCGATTTCTTTGGCCGCTGTCCGGGTTTTGCTGATCTCTCTGCCCGCTAGCCTGACCTTTGCTCCTTGGAGGCTGGCGAATCTTGCGAAGAACCGTCCCATTCCTCCGGTCCCGCCCACGATCAGGATTCTTGTCTGATCGAGTTTCTTGCCTGATTTTCCAGAGTGGTCTTGCTGGGCCTCAACGCTTAAGGCAAAAATCTGCTCGAATATTGGCCTGATGAATTTTGGGTCAATGTCGAGTGAAGTGGCTGTGCGTTCTATCTTTCTGAGAATGATTTTCTCTCGCTCGGAATCGCGATAGTCGAGGCCTCTCTTCTGTTTGATCCTGCCCAGAAGCCTTGCGTTCTCGTATCTGTTCTTGAGAAGCCGAACAATCTCTTGGTCTAGCTCATCGATTCTGTCACGAATTCTATTGACGTCGTCCATGAGGGGTTAACTCTTCAGGACTCGAGGAATCATTCCACCGCGGATCATCAAGTCTGCCAATCCTATTGCGACCATTCCTTGTACTACCAGGACGGCTTTGGGGACCACGCACGGGTCATGTCGCCCTTTCACCCCAAGCTTGGCTTCTTCCATCTGGGACATGTTCACGGTTTTTTGTTCCTTCGCGATTGAGGATGGCGGCTTGAATGCGACTCTAAGTAGCAACGGCATTCCGGTTGACATTCCCCCTAAGACTCCTCCAGAATTATTGGTTAGGGTGACAACTTTTCCCTCTTTGATCACATACTGATCGTTGTTTTCAGATCCCTTGAGACGGGTTGCCTGGAACCCTGCTCCAAATTCGACTCCTTTGACGGCAGGGATCCCGAAAAGTATCTTGGCCAGCTCAGAGTCTAGTGCGTCGAAGAGTGGTTCCCCAACCCCAACGGGAAGGTTCAACGCGGTACACTCGACAACTCCCCCGACGCTATCGCCGTGGGCTTTTGCGCTTAACACGACCTGGCGCATTTTCTCCGCGATAGCCGGATCAGGGGATCTCATCGAGTTCTCGTAGGTGATTTTCTTCACAGCTTCAATGCTTGGAGCGTTACCCAATTGAACTCCGTCGATAGCCTGGGTGTAGGCTAGGACCTCCACGCCAAACGTCGAGAGGAGTTTTTGGGCGATCGCTCCCGCGGCTACGAATGCTGCGGTCATTCGTCCTGACAGTCTTCCTCCTCCTCGGTAGTCGCTGAAACCACCATACTTCACCTTCGCTGGATAATCCGCGTGTCCAGGCCGAACGAGGTCTTTGAGAGGCTCGTAATCTGATGATTTCACGTCTTTGTTTCTGATATGCAAAGTCAGCGGAGCGCCTGTTGTGTGGTCTTGGAATACTCCAGAGAATAATTCCACAACGTCAGGTTCTCGTCGTGCAGAAACGACCTCTTTTTCTTGCGGGATCCTCAGGTCCAGCACCCGTTGAAGAACATCGATCGTCAATGGTAATCCAGCGGGGCAGCCATCTACTGTGACACCTACTACCGGGCCATGGCTTTCTCCGAAACAGGTAACCACGAACGCTTTACCGATGGAATTACTCCACACTGAGTTCTGCTCCTAATTTTGAGAGGTCCTGGAAGAATTCCGGGTAGGATTTCGAAACAGCGTCCGAATTCTGTATTGTTGATTCTCCTTTGGCTCCAAGAGATGCGGCAGCGCACGCCATTGCGACACGATGGTCGCTGTGTGAATCGAACGTGCTCGCGACCAATTCTCTGTTTCCCTCAATCTTGATCATGTCGTCTTCGACATGAATCTTAGCGCCCATCTTCACCAGCTCTGTCGGGAGTGTTTGCAACCGGTTCGACTCCTTGTAGACCAGTCTCTTTACCCCTCGGATCTCCGTTGATCCGTCCGCGAAGCATCCTAAGATCTCAAGGGGCGGGACGAGATCCGGGTTATTACTGGCGTCAAAATCGAACCCATCCAGCTCTCGTTTACCGATTGTCAGACTATCCCCATTCTGCTGAATTTCAAGCCCGATGTCAGGAGCGATTTTCAGGATAGCGGAATCGGGTTCAAGCTCGTAAGAACCAAGTCCAGATATCGTAATCTCTTCTCCAGCAATTCCGGTCGTAGCAATGAGGAAGGCTGCTGACGAAAAGTCTCCTGGAACTTGATGAAACGCGGGAACGAACTTTTGGGGTGCGGGAACTCTAAACGCGTCATCGGATTCGTCGATGGAGATTCCATGCCTCCTCAATACGTCAATCGACATATTCAAGTACGGTCGCGATTCTAGTTCGCCCTCTACGTTTATCGTAACGTCTCTTATCGCGAGGGGGGCCGCGAATAGGAGTCCTGAGATGAACTGGGAGCTTATGTCGCCTCGAATTGTGACTTCTCCTCCTCTGAGAGGTCCCCTAACCAGTACCTCGAAGCCGTGTTTGTCGGAAATCGCCCGCGCGTCCGCGCCGAGTGTGTTGATTGCCTTCACAAGCGGGTCCAGCGGTCTGTTGGCAAGTCTTGGGCTACAGGTCAACCTGACTGTTTTTAGTGAGGTGGACGAGATAGCGGTCAGGAACCTGAGGGTGGCTCCGGACTCGCCGCAATCAATGGGCCTGTTGGTCGTTGTCGGTCTCCTGATTCCATAGGAGATTGTCCGGGTTTTCTTGACAGCCACTTTTGCTCCTAACCGTTGGATCCCTTCAATGGTTCGTTGGGTATCATCACAGTGCAATGCTCCGTCGATAACCGATTCTCCTTCCGACAAGAGAGAGGCGATGAGTGCCCTGTGGGTGTATGCTTTGGATCGGGGAGCCTTCACTTTTCCATGCAGGGCCTGTGGACCCTTGATTCTGACCTTCAAGTCTCGATCAACGCTTTCGAAAAGTTCGGATTTGCCTCGATGAGTCGTCCCTCAAATTTCTCGAGCGCGTGCCGCACCGCCTTCGAGCTCTTCTCGTCGACTATCGCCGCTACGGCTGGGCCCTTGCCCGATAGCCCAGCTCCCAACGCACCGGCTTCGATCGCTGAAAGTGCGGGACGAGGGTCTTCTCCAAGGACTGATGAGACCGCGAGGCCGCTGAGAGTAAGAGCATCCCAGATGTGGCCGTTGGTGGCCTCATTGTACGATAGTTCGGAAATTCGTCGGATCGGGGCAAATCTGGTCCGGTCAAGCTGTCCAGTTCGGATTTTTCGCGGTGGAACAAGTATGAGTATTTTGAAGCTTTTTGGGACTTCGAGAATTTTTTCCACCTTCCTTCTGTCGTTATCTGTCAGAACGGCGCCGCCGTGATAGGACGCGTACGAATCGTCGTAGGCTCCAGTTAGACTCACCCCAGATTCGATGGATGCCTCTACTCCAATCCCAACTAGCGTGTCATCATCTGGCTCCTCACCAAGAGCCGATGCCGTCGCTAGGACTACTGCGTTGGCCGCGGCACTGCTGCTCTTGAGTCCCACAGCCGCGGGGATGTTTGAAGAGGTGATCACTTCTCCTTGCAGCTTGCGCTCGTATCCGTAGTGTTTCATAGTCTTCTGGACGACTGTGACCGCGAGCTTGTTGGATTCCTCTGGGTCGGAGGATATGAATCCGGAAATCTGGCCGGGTCCCTCTTGTAGGTTGACCTTTGCTCGTGTCCAGAGGTCCACTCCTAATGCACCTCCCTTACCGGTTGGAAATGCGTTCAGAATGCTGATTGCTCCGTGGGAAAGAGCCTGGCCGGTCCCCTTCATTTCCAATCCTTTCCCAGATAGGCTACAAGAGAGGATCGCATGAGGGCGAAGGGAGCGGGTTCGCCTAGCCAGATCTCGTAGGACAAGGCGGCCTGGTGCACGAGCATCTCTAAGGGATCTATCGTGTCTAGTCGCGCAGGAATAGGTTCGGCGGGCTTGTCGTATGCTAGATCGAAGACCCAGTCAGTATCCTTCAGCGTGTTGACTGGGATCTTGAGCTGGTGGGCTAGGGTCGAGGTCCTTATCGGAGTCGCGTTGACAAGAAGGTCTGTATCATGGAGACAGTTCTCCAAACCATTCTTGGTAAGTTCTCCGTACGAAATCTTGCCCGGGCCAGTTGTGTTGTCGGCAAGTTCTCTGGCTTTTTCCAAAGTTCGGTTGAGAATCCTCACGCTGTTGTTCTCTCGCGAGAAACGGTGGACTAGAGAACGGGCCGCACCGCCCGCGCCGAGCATTACTATCCGCCTATTGATAGGCTCGAAACCGTAGGATCTTAGGGCTCTGACCGCCCCCTCCCCGTCAGTGTTGTATCCAACAAGTCCGCTCTTGGTTCGAGCAACTGTGTTGACTGATCTGATCTTCTCTGCTTCCTCGTCAAGCCGGTCTAGCATTTCTAGGATTGTGGTTTTGTGGGGCATTGTGACGTTGAATCCGTCAAATCCGAGCGTGCGAGCTGCTTCCACTGCATTTTTCAGATTGTCCTTGCCGACCTCGAAGGGCATGTAGGCCCTGTTGAGTGATAGTTTCTCGAAGGTCAAGTTGAAGATTACGGGGCTAAGACTGTGGGCTACCGGTGAGCCATAGAGAGAGTGGACTCTGGTGTCTCCTTTAATCAACTGTTACTCCACGCCTAGCATTTCGTAGATTCGGCGAAGTTCCGCGATAGTCGACTGCCCGGGTGCGGTTTCCAGTCCTCTCTCCAGCGAGGCGTAGGTGAAGTGAGCTCCGTAGAACGGTGCTAAGAGTCTTGACCAGACTCCAGCATTTCCCATTGCAAAGCTGACGAGTGGTGAGTTCTGATGGTTTGCTTTCAGCAGGCTGAGTACCGTCAGATTGTCTTCAGGGATTTGTGCGGTTGTGACGATCTTACAGACATCGGGTTTGAACTTCTGGAGCTGCAAGAGGGTCGAGGCGAGTTTCGCCGGATCAGGGGTTCTGAAGTGATCATGGTGCGATAGTATGATCTTGGCGCCTTTCTCCCGGAACGTCTTGATGACGCGGTCGAGTTTGTTTGTGGTGAGTTCTAGGTCTACGTACTGGAATCCTCCGTCTACCGCCTCCATCAGAATCCTCAAGCGCTCTGCCTCGGATCTGTCGAAGGACCCTTTCTCCGATAGGGGCCTGTTGGTTCCGATAATCGGTCGTTCTACTGCCCGAGCTATCTTTCTGAGTCCGTGGTAGCTGCGGAGCCTGTCCAAACGCACTTCAACGAGGTCCGCGGAGAGTCTCTCGGCTCTCTGCGCTCTTCCCAGCAGTTCGGGGGTGTCGGTTGAGGAGATTGAGACGCAGACTTTGGGGTTCACTTCTCGATAATCATCTCGTCTGCTACTCTTGTTCCAAAGTGCCGCCCGCCTTCTTCGAACCGGACCAGTACTTCATCGCCTGGCTTGATCTCTGAAACTGGTTTGGACCCGTCTCGAGTGACCAGCCGGACTGTTTCTGCGTTCTGAACTATCGTGGTTAGTCTCCGGTCTCCGATGTTCGCCTCGACAAGGATCATTGGCCGACGTTCGATCTTGACCCTTGCAACATCAACACTCCGTGATCGGCCACTCCTGTCAAACAACAGTACAGTTTCTCCTGCAGATAACTCGGAGAGGTACCGTGTTTTTCCATTCGCAGTTAGAACGTAAGATGAGACTGGGCCAGCGTTTACCCTGAACGGTCGCGAGTTCACATGAGGGTTGGAATGGACCTCCCCTTCCACCAAGAATAGAGCCTGGGACGAGGAGCCGGTCAATAGCCCCTCGCCAGCTTGAAGGATTTCAGTCGTGTCTACACAGACTCGCGCTCCCGTTCCTATGGGTTTGACGCTTGTGACCCGAGCTGTTGATAGGGAGATATCTTCGGATTCTCCAAATATCAAGTCTCGGGTCTTGAGAATCTCACTTGTGTCATGGGAAGCAAGGGCTATCCCATCAGCTCCCAGCTCTAGAGTCAAGAGCGCTACCCTGCTTTCGTCAAAGCTTGTGGTTCTGGCGAGAAGTTTCGAACGTCCCTTCGCTTCTGCGATCAGGTTTTCGAGCGGGACAGCGCCTGCGAGATTTTTTGCAGGTCCTTTCGGTCACCAATCGTAACCTCAAGCGCTACAGGCGTTTTGTTCTTCTTGGCGCTGGACACGTCGTCAAGTTTTGATGTGACGAAAATGTCCATTCCTTTTATTCGCGAGGCGATGTTCGCTGAAACCCCACAAAGTTCAGTGTCTGTGATGATTGTATGGGGCCTAGCTTCGTTGACCATCTCGCGGATGGCTTCCGCGGACAGATCGGGGTTAGGCTCTAGCCAGAATTCTCTCACTTCTTTCACCTAGGATGGACAGTGCTTGCGTGGGGCTGCTGCCGTTGTGGACTATCTCGACGAGTGCTCTAGTCATCAACGTCGGCGTGCTGTGCTGGAACACGTTTCGCCCAATCGATACTCCCGCAGCTCCCGCCTTGATCGAGTCTGAGACCAGGTGGAGCGCTTCAGATTCGCTGCCAGCTTTAGGACCTCCAGCTACGACCACCGGTGCTTTGACGCTCTCGACCACTTTTCGGAAGCTTTCAACGTCCCCCGTATAGTTCGTCTTGACGATGTCCGCCCCCAGCTCGTATCCCAGCCTTGCCGCATGGCTGACCACTTCGTAACCGTGCTCGTTCTGGATTCCGGGTCCTCTCGGGTACATCATTGCTAGAACCGGTAGGCCCACCTCGTCGCTTTCGTCTAGTATTCGCGAGAACTGGTCGAGCATGTGTTGCTCGTGCTCGGATCCGACGTTGATGTGAACGGACACCGCGTCAGCGCCTAAACGGAGGGCTAGTTTGACCGTGGATAGTTGCGTTTTCCAGTTGGGATCGCGGGTTAGTCGTGTGGCGCCTGAGAGGTGAAGTATGAGGCCCATTCCCTGATTGTCAACGGTCTTGGCGATGCCGGCGTGGACGAGTACGGCATCGGCTCCTCCTTTGGCCACACTGTCGATCGTCTCGCTCATGTCGGCGAGTCCTTCGATTGGTCCGACTGATACTCCATGGTCCATCGGTATCATCACTGTCTTCCCATCCTGTCGGAATATCCGTCTCAATCTGCGTGTTTTTCCAGTTTCCATCTTTCTTAGATCACTTGATCAGCTTCTTTGCGATGAGAAGTTCGGCGTTGAGGATGGAGCATCCAGCCCCGCCGCGAACGAGATTGTGGCCGAGAGCCATGTACTTGACACCGTTCAATGCTGGGTCCCTCCGGACCCGTCCGACCGTTACTGTCATTCCGTTTCCCTCATCGACATCGAGCCGTGTCTGAGGACGGTCTTCTTCGTCTCGGACAACAATTGGATGGTCAGGGGCTGAGGGGAGCTTGAGCTGCTGGGGAGTTCCCTTGAACTCTCTCATTGCTTTGACGATTTCGCTGGGTCTCGCGGCCGATCGCGTCTTAGCGAACACTGCCTCCATGTGTCCGTGGAGTGTTGGAACCCGGTTGCAGCTCGCGGAGACTGTGATTCCAGCAGGTTTCGAGATCGTCCCGAGTATCTTGTTGGTTTCGTGTTCGACTTTTTCCTCTTCGTTTCGGATGAATGGGATGACGTTCTGCATGATGTCGAGGGATGCAACTCCAGGGTAGCCTGCGCCTGACACGGCTTGCATTGAGGACACGACTACGGTTTCGAGGCCGAACTTGTCTTGGAGGGGTTTGAGAGAGAGGGTTAGGATGGCGGTCGTACAGTTGGGGTTGGCGACGATAAAACCGTCAGTCTTCATCTTTCGTTTCTGTTCTTCTACCATCACGGCGTGTTCGGGGTTTACTTCTGGATTCAGGAGCGGGACATACTGATCCATTCTGTGGGATGATGCGTTGGAGAACAGAGGCATCCCGGCCTTGGCAAATTGGTCTTCCACTGGTCCTGCGACTTCGGCAGGCAAGGCTGAGAAGGCGAGGTCCGGGTCGTCCAGCGCGTTCGGTTTGGGTTCTGTAAGCACCAGTCCTCCAAGCTCATCGGGGAGGTTTGCGTCTTTTCTTGATCCGATCGAGGATGCGTATGTTTTGCCGACGCTCTTGTCGGACGCGGCGACAGCGCTTACTTCGAACCACGGGTGGTGGGCTAGCAGCTGGACGAATTTCTGACCCATCATCCCGGTCGCGCCGAGTACGGCCACCTTTTTCTTGTTCACCACTCTAGTTGTTCTCCAGCGAGCCTCTGATCAGTTCACCCGCCTGTTTTCTGACTTTCCAGTCGACGAGTACAAGGACGGAAGATGTTATGGTGAGGACGCCGAATATGTTGATGTTACTCGACCGCAACGCATCGGTTATTCTTGCGACTACTCCCGGGGTCTCTTCTAAGCCGACTCCCTTGACGGTGATGAGCGCCATGCCCATGCGAGCGGCGAGCGCTAGGCCGTGAGGATCCCTTGCAACTACGTCGTGAAGCCTGGAAATCTGTCGTCGTAGGCTTGGTGCCTGGCTAAGGTAGAGTATCGCGCTATCGCTGTCTTGGGAGATTGCGACCAGATTCGTCCTGATGATCTTCGTGATCTTCCTGGTGAGTTCCGGATTTTGAGGCAGATCTCTTCCCACCAGGGTGATGGAGGCTACGGGATCTGGATTGTGGATTTTCACTTCCAGTTCAGGTAATGGTCCGCCAGTGATCTTTGTCCCCCGTGCGTCGAGTCTGCCTGCTGCGCTGGGTATGACTCGGATGTTGATCTGTGGGTCTTTGTATCGTAGCGCTTTTCGATGGATGAATTTTGTTCCGCTATCCGCTATTCCAATCAACGCTTTCATGTCGATAGATCTGAGGACGTGTGCGTTATTGATCAAGTTGGGATCTCCTGTGAGGATTCCTGGTGCGCTAGTTACGAGAACGACCTCGTCTGCGCCCAGTGCGGTGGCGAGGAGGAGGGCTGTGGTATCGCTTCCCCCACGTCCCAGCGTGCTAATTCGTCCATCTCTGGTTCGGCCGATGAAGCCACCGATGACCGGGATAATTCCGTCCTCGACCACGGGTTTGACATATTTTCGTATTCGTCGAATGCTTGCTGTTCTCAGTGGGTTGGCGTTCGAGAAGTCGCGGTCAGTGATAATTGGCCAGTCTCGGTCTGATGGGTCGAAATAGCGGGCTTGTATCCCGCGTGATTTCAGTGATGCTGCGAAGATCCTGGCGCTGGTTCTCTCGCCCATCGCGAGAATATCGTCTCTGTCAGTTTCTACTATTCCTGCGCCATGGTTTGTGAGTTCGAGAAGCTCGTCAGTGGTTCTTCCGACTGCGCTGACCACTACAACGAGCCTGTTTCCCTTGGAGTATTCTCGGGCAACTGATTCTGCTGCGAGACTGATCTGTTTCCCGCTGGATAGGCTGGACCCCCCGAATTTCGCGATGATCAGGCGACGGCGTTGACGCGTTCGCAACGCCCTGGTTGGTCGGTGTCCTAGCTCGGTTGTTGTGAAAGCTAGAGTCTGATTCTGGTGCTTAGACCTGGATGAGGGTCTCGGGAGCGGGCTTATGCCAGTAAAGATGACCACCCATCCCCGTTACACCAGAGATGAGCTCCAATAGGCTGCCCGCTTATTTAGCGTTATGGAACGCCATTTCTCTGAACGTCGCCGTTCCTGAAGGAGAAACGCTTCAGCTCAGGAGTCGCTGTCGCGCTTTGAGGATATTGTATGTGTCTAGATGCTTGCCCCGACAAGCATCAGTATTAGGGCGATTCCTAGTAGGGCAAGTCCCAGTCGTCCTGCTATACCCATTCTCTTCTGCAACTTCGCGATTTGTGCTAGGGTGGGATCGTTGGCTGGAGGTTCTGCTTGCGGGGCTTTCTTCACGAGCAATACGAGTTTCCTGCCTGAGGGTATCATGATTCCGAAGGCGATTATCAGAAGGATTAGTCCGACTACGACGCCCGCATTTACGTAGGGAGATCCCAGGTTACTAGGTGCGAATGCGGTTGCTACTTGGGTTATGTATGCGTACAAGGCGAGGCCCGCTGCTATTGCCAGGATGGCGCTTCCACCAATGAACCTGAGGTATCTTGGGAGTGCGGTTTGTATGAATTCGGTCCTGGAGGATGGAGACATTTTTGCCATAGAGGGGATTATTACGGAGGTATAGACTGCGGCTCCTCCCATCCAGGATACGATTGCTCCAACGTGGAGGATGAGTAGGACTAGAAAGGGCGCGTCAGCAGCCATTTGCTGGACCGGCTTTGAAGTTGAAGCGACTGATTATTTATTGGTATGTTGCCAGACGATAAAATCTACCTTTTACCGTAGAAAACGTAGGATTGGAGAGAGCGACCCCCCAATGAGCTCTCATTACGAATCACGCTGAGAATTGGGATCCGCAATTGAGAATCACGTTTTGAAATCGCCTTCTGAAACGCAACACTGAAATCGAAAATTGAAACCAATTCCTGAAAACCGTTTCTTGAAACAAAAAACGGTGATTTTGCAAGACCCCCCGCGGCCTACTCAAGTTTCGCGCCGCCCCCTCATGTTTTGTTAAAGAACTCTTAATGCCAACCCGCCGCCCTATTCGGTTCGTCCTTGTGTGGAATATTCGGCTGCGTCCTCCACGACGGTAAAGAAGCCGCCCCGGTCATCCACGCCGCCCTCAAACGACTCGAATATCGGGGCTACGACTCCGTCGGCGAAGTAACCGTATCCGATGGGACCCTGACGGTCAAGAAGGACAGCGGGCGACTCGACGAGGTCCATGCCAAGTATAACCTCGACCTTCTACCTGGACCCGTGGGCGTTGGACATACCCGCTGGGCAACACACGGCCGGCCCGTAAAGGAAAACTCTCACCCGTTGGTAGACTGCAAATCTCGAATCGCCGTCGTCCACAATGGTATCATAGAGAACTATCTCGATCTCAAACGCGAGCTCGAATCGAAAGGGCATCGGTTCGCCTCCAGGACGGACACTGAAGTTGTGCCTCACATGGTTGAGGAGTATCTCAGCCAGGGAATCAGTCTAGAAGAAGCGTTCAGAAAGACGATCAACAGGCTCGAAGGAGCCTACTCCATCGTCCTGACAAGTGTCGAGAAACCGAAAACGATCCTCTGCGCCCGCCAAGAAAGCCCCCTCGTCCTTGGACTAGGAGACGGAGAATATTATTGCGCCAGCGACATAGCCGCCTTCCTACCCCTAACCCGAAAAGCCTTGATCCTGGAAGAGGGAGAAATGGCCTTCCTCGACCCGAACGGAATCAAGATTCTCAAAGCGAAAAACGGCGTCGCCGTAAAGAGAGACCCTATCACAATAACATGGGACCCAGAGTCCGCGAAGAAACAAGGTTACAGGCATTTCATGCTCAAAGAAATCCACGAGCAAGTCCACACGATAAGGGATGCGATGGGGACGCACGAGATCTACTACGATCTTCTTGCGAGCAAGCTGATGGACGCGGAGAAAGTGTTCATCGTCGCCTGCGGAACATCCTACCACGCAGGACTCGTAGGAGCACAGGCCCTCATGAAACTGGCAGGAATGAACGTCAGGGTCGTGATCGCGTCCGAGTTCTCAGAAGAGGCCCTCGACCTCGTCGATTCCAAAACAGCAGTCCTCGCTGTGAGCCAGTCCGGCGAGACAATGGACACTCTCAACGCGGTCAGAGACGCAAAGGCCAAAGGAGCCTCGATTGTCAGCATAACAAACGTCCTGGGTTCAACGCTGATGCGATTGTCCGACGTGTATATCGGACAGAACGCGGGACCCGAAATCGGGGTGGCATCAACAAAAGCCTTCACCTCACAGGTCACGGTTCTCCTCCGACTCGCGATCGCGATCGGTAGAAAGAAAGGCGAAGTCTCATCGAAAGAGATCAACGAACTTGAAGGCGCTCTACACCGAACACCCGCCCTGATCCAGAGCTTGCTGACGACGAGCGTCGAGAAGGTGAGGAAGATCGCAGAGAGCTGCAGTAGCACGTCGAGCATCTGTTTCCTAGGGAGAGGAATCAACGTACCGACAGCCCTGGAAGGACGATTGAAGCTTCTCGAATTGAGCTACATCCCAGCAATCGCATATCCAGCAGGCGAGAGCAAGCACGGCTTCATCGCACTCGTCGAAGAAGGATTCCCAGTCGTATTCGTGGCGCCGAAAGACGAGACTCACAAGAAAATAATTGGCAACATCATGGAGATGAAGGCACGAGGAGCAAGAATAATCTCGATCATAGAAGAGGGAGACGAAGAGATCAGAAACCTCTCCGACGACGTTGTCGAGATACCCGAATCCCTTCCATCACTCGCAACCCCAATCGTGTACGTCGTTCCACTACAACTCCTAGCTTACTACATGTCAGTAATTCTCGGCCATGACCCGGACTATCCGAGAAACCTTGCAAAAAGCGTCACTGTAGAATAATCGCGTCAGGGTCGCGTTGATGGACGCCGCTGAAGAACAGCGAATGCTAGAAGAGAAAGTTGGCAAGGCTTTGGAGGAAGCGAGGACCAAGCTTGACGCGGCCCTGGATATTCTCTCGAATGCTGGAGCAGAACCCGTGAAGAAAGTCTGGTCGGCCGAGGAAGCAGCCGAATACAGCAGTCTGCTCTACTCTCTCACTTATGGTCTCGAGGACGAGGATCCTCGCGTTCCGGTGAGGAAGAGAAATGCCGAGCCTCTTCCGCTGGTTAAGGAATCCTCGGAATCGCTACGTTACGCGACAGAGCTTCGCGGCAAGTCTTCCTTGGAGGGGTACCGTAATCTCCGGACTGCTGTCTACAAGCTGAGGCAAGCACACTATATTCTCGAAAAAGCCGGTGCGAAGAAGCGCTAGTCTTTAACTAGAGGCTGGGCTGGCGCAAGCCCTCTCGCAGGCGCTTCAACATGTTCCGATCAGTAGTCTGCCTCGCAGGCGGGGTTGGAGCCGCACGCTTCTTGGACGGCCTCGCGAAAATCTATCCGCCGGAAAAAATAACGGCGATCGTCAACACTGGAGACGACCTAGACTATCTCGGCGTTCATATCAGCCCCGACATCGACATTGTCACGTACACCCTCGCGGGAATCGTTGACACGGAAAAAGGCTACGGGATCGCCGGGGACACCTATAACTGCATGGCCCAACTCGAACGATATTCTGCCGAAACCTGGTTTCGGATAGGCGATAGGGATTTCGCGACGCACCTTCTCAGAACAGCCTTCCTCCAACAAGGATTCAGCCAGTCGGAGTTGACCGAGAAGATTCGTATGTTTCTGGGTGTGAAGGTCAGGATTCTGCCTATGAGTGACCAGATGGTGGCTACCAAGATCAAAACGTCCGCAGGACTCCTAGATTTCCAGGAGTATTTTGTGAAGAGAAAATTCGAGGATAATGTCGAAGACGTGAGTTACGAGGGCGCTAGCGTTGCGCTCCCCGCTCCAGGCGTTGTGGAATCCATAGAGAAATCCGAAGTCATCATCTTATGTCCAAGTAATCCTATTCTTAGCATCGGACCAATCCTCGCCATTCCCGGAATTCGTAACGCTCTATCGAAGACCAAAGGCCGAATTCTAGGTATCAGTCCGATCGTCGGGGGAAGATCGATAAAGGGTCCGTTAGATCGTATCATGCGCCACTTGGGATTGGAAGTCTCTCCCCTCGGAGTCGCCCAGCTCTACAAGGGCCTTCTGAGAGGCTTCGTCATCGATGAGGTTGACAAAGCTGTGGCTCCGAAGATTGGCGGGCTTGGAATGAAAGTCGCTTCAACCCAGACGATCATGGACTCATTGGCCGCGAGAGTCCGGTTGGCAGAAGACACCTTGAAGCTGGCGGAGACACTTTGACGAAAGACTTCGCAATCATTCCAGTCAAAGGACTGGTCGAAAGCAAGAGCAGGCTAGTTCGCTCCCTAAGCCCGCAAGACAAGAAAAAACTCATCATTGCCTTATTGGAAGACGTGCTGACTGCAGTCAAAGAATCTCAACTTTTCAGCCGAGTCCTAGTTGTTTCCCCTGACCCCGATGTCGAGAAAGAGGCAAACTTACCCCACGGGACATTTCTCCATCAGGATGGACAGGGACTCAATGCAGGTATCCGACAGTCAACGCTCTTTGCCATTCGCGAGAAGGCATCGTCCCTGGCCGTCCTGTTGGCCGACATCCCGATGGTTGAGCCACGGGATTTGAAAGAGCTATACTCAGTGGGAGGCACAGCCGAGAAGGTTGTCTTGGCCCCCTCCTTGAAAGGAGGGACCAACGTAATGGTGCGAGAGCCTCCTAACATTATCGCACCTGCATATGGAAGGTGGAGCTTTAGCACCCATCTTAGAGCAGCACAAAAGACAGGACTTTCAGTCTATTCAGTCTCCAATCCACGTTTGTCGTTCGACGTCGACACTCTCGAAGATCTGATCGCCGTCGCGAGAAAGGATCCTCACGGAAAAACCCGCACGGCAAAATGTCTTCAGGAAATGACATTGCTTCACGTGCTTGCCCGAAGCTCCAAGTAGGTTCCGCCAGGCTTGCAACTCATTCTTGAGTAGAAACTCTTTTATGAGTAGAACTTAGCCCGCGGCTCATGACCGTCCAGAGAACCAATGTTTCGGAAACTATCTCACTTACTGGAGCGGCCGTGTTTGGTGCACTGGCAGCCGTAATTGCCTTCCTTATTCAGATACCCTATCCCGTTCCAGGTTTTACGTTCCTTCAGCTCGACCTTGCGGAGATAGTAGACGTTCTGGCTTTTCTCTTGTTTGGGCCAGCCGTTGGACTGCTCACGACCCTAATCCATTATTTGGTCCTTAACTTCCTGCCAACGGCGTCCCCGATATTCGGACCCTTACTCAAGCTGTTCGGGGTAACGAGCATGCTCCTAGGAATGTGGCTTGGATACGGAGCTTACGCTCGTATTCTCAAACGGAGAGGAGGGGTGGCAACAGGCTTTGGCATTATGCTGGGAACAGCCGCAGTTCTTCGGGCAATTATCCTAACTCCAATCAACTACGTTTTTCTAATCTTCGTATTTGCACCCAATACGGTTTTCTCGACTTCATTTCTGAGTTTCTATTTCGGCGGACTCGCAATATACAATGTCATTCAAACCGTGCTGGCCGCGGTCGTACCGTACCTTGTCGTGAAGGCTCTTTCAAGAGCTGCGCCTAATTTGGAAGTCAGAACATGGTTCGCTAGATTGAAGCCCTCAACGGCAGCACAAACTCAGAAAACCTCGTAGATCGCCCTATCTTCCAGCCTCGACCTGGCTGATTTTCTTGCGTTCTAGCACTGGCTGAACGGCTGCAGGCGCATTCTTTCGTCTTCGGTCAATGATGTCCTCCTCTCCGGGTCCAGTTCCAATCAAAGTAACCGGAACTTCGGTTTCCTGCTCGATCCTCGAAATGAACTCTCTCGCTTCTCTGTCGAGATCGTCCGCCCGCCTAGCTCCTTTGGCACTAGGGAACAGCACGTCGAGTTTGGTCAGCGCGATCTGAGTTGCCCCGTTGAGCTGGACTGCCCTCTTTGCGAGTTTGAAATCGAAAGGTGCGGCTCTTCTCTCTCGCCCAGTAACAGTTCCAAACTCAGTCCACCCTCGGCGTGCAACTTCATCACGGTCTAGCTGTCCTTCTAGTGGTCCTTCTCCTACGCGTGTCACGTATGCCTTGAAGATGACTATGACATCGTCAACTTGTGTGGGACCAACCCCGACATCGGCGCAAGCCGCCGAAGCAGTCGTATCCTTGGAGGTGACGTAGGGGTAGGTTCCATGATAGAGGCTGAGAAAAGTGCCCTGTGTTCCTTCGATCATGATCTTCTTGTTCTCGGCAAGAGCTTCCTGAATTTCTCCAACCGTATCGCCCACGTACGGCTTGAGACTTGGAATTTGCTGAGCCATTTTGGCCATTCTCAAGGCTCGTTCGGCGTTACAGGCTCCCACCCCACTCTTGGTAGAGCCCACTTTCCTTGAGAGGTGATCTGATCGTGATTCCTGCTCTTTGTGGCGTGGTTCAACGACGGCGCATTGATTGTCGACCTCGATTCTTCGTTCGGAGTCGGTTTTCCGGAGTTCGTCGAGTAATACGGTCGGGTCGACGGGGACTCCGGGTCCGATGAGGAGCCGCGTCGAGCGGTTCACAAAGCCGCTCGGAATGAGTCTGAGTGAGTACTGGACCCCGTCATGAATTACGGTGTGGCCGGCGTTCGGTCCGTTCCCGCCTCTAACGCATATGTCGGGCTTGTCCTTCATTGCTAGATAAGCGGCTATCTTCCCCTTTCCCTCGTCTCCGAAGAATCCGCCGACAATGACCGTGCAGGGCATCTGGTATCCAAACAGCGTAGAACTGCGGTAGAATAAGACTTTTGAAAAGATTCTCTGAAAACTAATTCTGATCTAGCACAGATCTCCGATCCGCAGAATCATAGCGGGGGAGTTGAGGAGCCTCCCGACTCAATAAGCATAGAGTCGACACAGCAGGTTCTAGAATTGGCTGGAAAAAACGATGGAAGAGTGGCCGTGGAGGCCGCACTTTGGTCCAGTTTATGGGTCGTGAGAGTGTTCGTAGCCGGGTACTGGGTGTGGGAGGTAGGGAAATACCGACAAGAAGGGCGCGGTATTTGGTGGCTGGACCGGGTTGCCTGCCGGGATGCCCTGGGTCACTAGACTTACTGCACCGTCAGTCGTGAAATTCTTGTCTACCAGTGGTAAGGTCGCGCCAGCTATCGCTTTGATCTCGATGTCCACGACATCGTCTAGTACTCTTCGCCCGTTGGGGAATCCTGCCGGGTCTCCGCCTACGAGTCCCAGTCGGTTGGGGTTCGTGGTGTTCGGAGGAATTGCAAGGTTGAGACGGAGGTAGTCAGCCTGTAGGGGTCCTGTAAAGTTCTGGAACCCTGGAATTATGCCCGCGGGTATTCCAGTCAAAAGTATTGCGACAAGGTCCGCGCGAGCCTCAGTTACCGCTGCAAGGTTCGGGAAGACTCCCGGGTAGAGCACTGGGAGCAGCTTCTGAAGTTCGGGTGCCTGGTAATATTTGAGGAATTGAGAGTCGAACCTAGGAAGCGATGTGTTCCAGAAATCTTTCTTTCCTAGTGGGATGATTACCTCATTGATCAGGGGCATTCCCAGCCTCGAAACCTGTGTAAACGGTCCAGTAACGACTGCGTCAGAGTGGTTGTCGCCTGATTGTGTGTCGTCTCCATCGGTTGGAAGAATGGCGGCCCTTCGTCTACTCGCGGATGCCCATATTCCGATCGTTGAGTTCTTTCCTAAAGGATCAGTGGGGTTTGATCCATCAGATGTCAGTTTGCTCTTGGCTATTTGTATCGCGATGCTGTGAACGCTGAAGCCTTTCGTGGCATCAACGCCTGGCGCAGCCGGTGTGGATATGAGGTGGAAATTCTGGACCGGTCTCAGAGTTCCGAGGTCGAATATTGATCCAAGGTCTACGTAGAACGCCTCGTCTCTCTGGCCTGCGAACACTGTCGAGCCATCGCTCAAAGTGTTGATGGCAGCGTTTGCTAGGTTCGCATAGGTCGGCGTTGACCGTGGTCCGATGTTGACGGGAGGGGTTGGGAGGTTTCTGCCTAGAATCGTGGATGCCCCCGTCCTTCGGGGTCCAACTATCTTTGTGACTGAGTAGGATTGTTTCACGTTCCATGAGGAGTCCGTGAGGGATGCGATAGGCCCAGTGTTGTAGAGGAAAGTGTCTGGATTCCCGATCGTGGTCTTGAATCTGAACTGGTAGGTTATGTCTTCTATTCCGTCGCCGTTGTTGTCTATTACGATCTCATAGAGTACGTCGTCTCCGAAGGTGTTGAAGTTGGGGCCTCCTGCTGGTTCCTCTAATGGAATGTAGTTAGCCAGGATAGTTGCAGTGTCAGGCTTGTCCGGGCTAACGAAGGCGTAGAGGTCAGTGTTGTCAGCGACTGGGTCTTTAGAGATCTTAGGCGCTTCTCTGTGAGATGTCATTGTCTAGTTACCTGCCCGCAGCTTGTCCGCAATCTGGGCGGCTAGTCCTGCATCTTTCACCTTCACGGAAATCTGTCCATTCATGACTGTTAGCTGATCACCACTTACAGAGGCCACAATAGGTTCTGCGCTGTCGTTTGCCGCAGGTGTTTTCGGTTGATCTGCTTGAATGGGAATCTTGCCCATGAGGGCTGTTGCCCCCGCTGCGATCGCGGCGACTCCGACGCCATATTTCAGGAAGTCTCTTCGGGATATTTTGCTGCTGGATTCCTGTTCGGACTCTAGTTTCTCGTCAGTCTTCTCATTCTCTTTCAAGGATTTCTGGCCCACATGGCTCGGATCGCTTCTTAACGGTTTTTCCAGATCTCCCCGGAATCTAGCCCATATTCTACCCGGAGATAACTGTAGCGGGCTACCGGGTTTTATGCTTCTATTTCCAGGTAACTCTAAGCAGATTTGCCAGAGCCAGGGCTTCCCCGACGTTCACTAGGAGCATGTAGGTTGAGGCTTGATCTACAAAGGTGGCGGCTGAACTCACATTTTCGAACAGAAATAGCCAGAATACGAGAATTGCTAGGTTCAGTACTACGAAAAAGCTTCCAAAGAGGACGAGACCCATAGTAAACGAAGACTTGACTTTTCTGTATGTCCCGAGGTAGATTGCCAACAACGCGAGGGTCATGGCGATGTTTGCAAAAGCAACTATCGCGCTAGCCCACAGTGCAAAACCCAAGCTCGGTCACTCTACTCCGCTTTTTGTTTCGTTTATCTTTCTTCTTCCAATTCTGCTCCAAATCTCGTCAAGGATTGGAAGTGCTTCCTCCATCTTGGGAGTGAGAAAGAGAACAGCGCCGTAGGTTCCCTTGTCCGATGGAACGATCAAGCCATTCTCCTCTAGAACCCTAACGTGGTGTTGGATGGTTTTGTAATCCACATGAAGAATTTGCGCAAGCTGATTGGCATTGCAAGGACGATTCTGAAGGGCCCTAATCATCTCGGCCCTGCTAGGCCCTCCTCGGGTTCCGGCGAACAGGTACCAAAGGAGTCGTTTGAGGTACTTCTCGCCATAGAGCGACGCCTTGGGGTCTTCTTTTGCAGTCGCCAGCAGGAATGGAATTCTTCGAAAGAGTTGACTAATTTCAGGGAGAAGCTGCGACTTTTGCGTTATCAAATGAATCGTCTACAAGATTGTTGGGCGAGTCCGTTCGGATTCCCTTTCTTTGGTCCCGTTATAATATTTCTTCGAATCTGTTATTGAGATCCAGCGCCTGTCACGACAATTCCTCATCGAGAATAGGAAGGTCAGTGTCAAATGAAATTTAGAGAGAATAGGGATTCGGGCGGACAGTCTCGTATTATCAGCCCGCCCGATGTCGTTCGTCATTGCGTCGGCTGAGAACGCTCCGACCGCATGTATTTGCGGAAATTCATCATCTAATTCCAAACTCGAATCAGCTTCTTTTAACCGATCTGGAGGTTTTTGGTGAAAGGATGGAGTTGGGGTTAGATCCTTGATTTTCCGCAGCGACTGCAGAACACGCCACCAGGGTCCATGTTACCCCCGCAGAAGCTGCAGGTGGTTTCCAAAGGCGTTGTTGAAACTTCGCCTTCTACACGTCCCTTTTCGTATCTCTTAGCGTACCAGATTGCCCCTTCGAGGAGTATGATTATCGGAACAAACAGTGCAATATCTGCTAGGGGACCACCATCAGGGGAGGCGATCGCTGTTAGAACCAAGATTGAGGCCCAGACATACTTCCGGTTCTTGGTAAGCATCTTCGTCCCGAGAACGTGCAATTTGACCAACAGGACGAAGAAGACTGGGATGGTGAAGGCAAAGCCTGACAGAACGATGACGAAGAAAACGAGGTTGTAGAATTGGTCCGCATAAATGAAGGTGGATATTCCGACTGCTTGGAAGAAAGGCAGAGAGAACAAGAATATGAAAGGCAGGAGCACGAAAAACGCGAACGCCCCCCCAACCAAGAACAAGATGGAAAACGCGGTGACGAACGGGTACACTGACTGTTTTTCGTTGGCCTTGATGGCGGGGTCTACAAATTTGTATATTTCATACGCGAGTACGGGGATACTTGTGGCGAATCCGAATACTGCGGATCCTACGACGATTAGTTCCAGAGGTGTGGTGACGGTTCCCCCGATCAATATGTACTGTGACGGCAGCAGTCTCGTCCTTATCGCGGCGAGAATCGCTGTTATTATTGGATGGTAAACTTGGAAGGGATTCTGTAAGAACGAAAGATCAGACGGAACAGCAAGATAGAACAGGGTCGCAATGACAAAGGAATAGATCCAAATCTTCACTCTCCTTGAGAGCTCTGAAATGTGGTCCCAAAGAGGGAGAACTTTTTCCCGCGATTGTTTCTCTGGCAAGAGCTTCCACTACACCCAGTAGACCCAGCCGATGATCAATAAAATCATGTGACGAGTTCAACTGGCCTAATTACAAGTGGGTACAGGCTGATCTCGGAGGCTGGAACTTTTCCGACTACTTTGTCTGGGCTGCTTTGACGATCTCGTCAGATATCTCTTGACGCGTCTTGCCCTCGGTGCTAATTCCCAATTTGTGCGCGGTATCAGTCAGCGGATCGGACGCAGATGCACTTGGCGGAGCTGAAGATAGGGGGTTTGTCAAACCCTTTGATGCGTCGTCGAATTCCTTGCGTGCCCTTCCTATGGACCTCGCTAGTTCTGGTATTTTTTGTGGGCCCCAGATCAGAATCACGGCTAGCACTCCCAGTATCAGTAGGATCTGGAACGGGTCTCCTAAAGCCATGCTATTCTCATCTCAGGCGTCAACGGTTCCGAGCTTTAACTGTTTACCATAATTAGTACAGGAACCCGGTGCTCAAGGAAACCTTATTCCTCGGCCCAAATTGGGTCCGACCAGGCGGCTAAGAACTGAAAGTAGTCGTGTGCGTCCGGCGCGTCCCTGACACAGCCACGCGCATCAAAATAGCACCGGATGGGAGGTCAATTGTTACAAGCGATGCAGAGTTTGTTATCAACCCTTACGAAGAATATGCCCTCGAACAGGGCGTTCAGCTAAAGGAGAAACACGGCGGAGAAGTTGTTGTTCTCACGCTCGGACCTGAGAAGTCAACGAGTGTGATCCTGAAAGCTCTTGCCCTTGGCGCTGACAGGGCTATTCATCTCAAGAGCGAGAATTTTCCGGATGACCCAAGCGCTGTTGCCCGGGCAATTGCGGCGGAATTGAAATCCGTCGAATTCGACATTCTCTTGTTTGGCAAGAAGGGTGTTGACGACGACAATCAACAAGTCGGGTCCATGGTAGCTGAGCTTCTTGGAATCCCGTGCGTCACTCAAATCGTCAAACTCGAGATTTCCGATGGCAAGGCGCTCGCTCATCGGGAAGTTGAAGGGGGAGCAATCGTTGTCGAGACAACCCTTCCTTCTGCGTTCACCGCTGAAAAAGACTTGACAGTCCCTCGATACGCGTCGCTTAGAGAATTGGTTGCGGCTAGAAAGAAACCCATTCTCGTGAAGGAGCCTCAACCGTTTCCGGGCGTGCTGGAAATTGTCTCAGTTCAATATCCTCCACCTCGACCCCCGGGGAGGGTTCTTGGGAAGGGCGTGGAAGCTGTCCCAGTGCTTGTCAAAGTTCTGCACGAAGAAGCGAAAGTGATCTAGCAATGCCAGGTCCCATACTTGTCTTCGCGGAATCCTCAGGGAGCGAGTTCCGAAAATCAGCGTTCGAAGCGGTAACAGAGGCCAGACGGCTGGCCGACCTATCAAAGACCGAGGTCCATGCCCTTTCCATAGGTCAAGGAATAAGGGACCGGGCAAGTTCTCTCGGTAAGTTCGGCGCGGAAAGGGTTTCGGTCGCCGACGACGAGTCGTTGAAGCTCTTCCAACCGGACTTCTATCGACAAATCGCTCTCGACTTGGCGAAGAAAGTTGACCCGAGCGTTATTCTACTCCCAGCCACTTCGAGCGGCAAGGACCTGGCACCGCGCCTGGCAATTCATCTCAACACTGCCGTCGCAACTGAGTGCACTGAGCTGGAAATCAGTGACAATGAGCTGATTGCAACTCGGCCTGCCTATGCAGGAAAGGTGTTGCTGAGAGTCAAGATGAGGGGGAGTCCGAAGGTTGCAACTCTTCGGCCGAATGTATTCACCGCCAAGGAGAGAATTCCTGCAATCAGCCCGTCGGTCGAATCTCTCTCATTCGAGAAGCCAACCACTAGGATGATGGTGAAGGAGTTCGTCACCCATGGGGCAAAGAAGCAAGACCTCACCGAGGCTGGAGTCATCGTGTCAGGGGGAAGAGGAATGGGAGGACCGGAAAACTACAAGATTCTGGAGGAACTTGCTAGTGTAATGGGCGGTGTTGTCGGAGCATCGAGAGCTTCTGTCGATGCTGGTTGGAGGCCGCACTCGGACCAGGTTGGACAGACGGGAAGAACGGTATCCCCGACACTCTACATCGCCTGCGGCATCTCTGGAGCCATTCAACACAGAGTAGGCATGATAAACTCGAAAGTGATAGTCGCGATTAACAAGGACCCTGAGGCCCCGATTTTTGGGTTCGCGGATTACGGAATCGTCGGGGATGTTTTCGAGGTCGTCCCGGCTCTTACTCAAGAGATGAAGAAGTATTACGGGAAAAACTGAACTGGTTTGTTAGGCGTCGTCGAGCTTCGTTTTTAGGAATCTTGCAAGTTCTTGGCTAAGTGGGCTTCTAGAAAC
>MNGO01000051.1 GCA_001918765.1 Crenarchaeota archaeon 13_1_40CM_3_52_10 | reverse complement strand
ACGGGGGAAAACATGCAGGCAACAAGCTCGCAGTGCAAGAGTTCCAGATAGAACCTGTCGGAGCATCCAGTTGTTCCGAGGCTATCAGAATAGGAGATGAAGTATACCAGTCTTTGAACAAGGTTCTCAGGGACAAGTATGGTCCGAGCGCGATCAACGTGGGAGACGAAGGAGGCTACGCCCCACCATTGGAGATCACAAGCGACGCGCTCGAGGCAATTCTTCAAGCAATATCAGACGCGGGCTATGATGAGTCAACCGTTCACATCGGCATCGACGCGGCCTCATCCAGCTTTTACAACAAAAAAGATTCAACCTACCAACTCGATGGGAAGAAACTCTCTAGTCAAGAACTAGAAGACTACTACGAGGACCTGGTGAGAAAATACCCGATCAGGACCTTAGAGGATCCTTTTGACGAAGACGACTTTGAACACTTTGTGCAGATAACCAGGAAGCTTGGAAACCGAGTCAAGATTATCGGGGATGATCTTTACGTTACAAACCCGGAACGGATCAAGAGAGGGATACAGAAGAACGCGACCAATGCGATTCTGATCAAGCTTAACCAGATAGGAACGGTGACAGAGACTTTGGACGCTATCGAAATGTCCAAAAAAGCTGGCATGGACATTGTCGTATCACATAGATCGGGCGAGACAGAGGACACTTTCATCTCCCACCTTGCAACCTCTCAAGAGAGCCTCTTCATCAAGACAGGCGCGCCAGCAAGGGGCGAGAGGACTGCCAAGTACAACGAGCTGCTCAGGATCGAAGAAGAACTCGGAAGCAGCGCGCTTTTCATGGGCACGACCCTGAAATGATTCTTCCTATTCTCGTCTATCTCAGAAATCCACCGCTTCTAAGAAGACCAGCAACGATCTTCTTCTCGGCGATAGACAATTGTTGAAGAGGCTCCTTCAAGGGTCCAACCGGCATTCCGATAAGGCTCAATGCCTCTTTCAACGCCGCAGGATACTTTCCGACGCTTAACGCCATGATTATCGGCAAGAGCTTTTCCTGAGACTCTCTTGCTCCCTCGAGGTCGCCTTTCTTGTAGTCATCGAATATCTTGCTGGCAATCTTGGGGGCAACGTTCGCGGACCCAATTATCGCACCGCTTCCGCCAAACTCGAGATTAGAGTATGCCATCGCGTCCGAGCCCGCGAAGATCGCGATCTTGGTCCCACTCGTCTTTAGAAACCTGAGAAGATTCAGAAAATTGTATTCTGTGTATTTCATTCCGACGACGAGTTTTTCCTCTGCCAACCGTTGCACCGTCTCCGGAGCGACAAATGAGTGAGTCCATTCGGGAATATTGTAGATCAAAAGAGGAAGATCGATGGCTTCCGAGATTGTCTTGAAATGGCGGTAATGTCCTTCATCGGTCGTAGTGAAATAATATGGTGGCGTGGCTATGACGGCATCGGCGCCGGCCTTTTTCGCGTCTGTCGAAAGCTGTACGGCATTCTCGATAGAGGGGTCAGAAACGCCTGCCACAACCGGGACTCTCCTAGCGGCCTGGTCAACTACTGTTTCGACTAGAATGTTACGCTCCTTTCGAGAGAGAAGAGCAAATTCACCTGAGGTGCCCAAGGGGAGGAGGCCGTCTATTCCGGCCTCAATGTGGAAATCAACGAGTTTTCTTGTGGTTGCTTCGTCGACTCTTCCCTGCTTTGTTAGTGGGGTAGGAATTGGAGTCCAGATGCCTTCAAGCGTCAGCTTCATTCCTGCGCGAGTCCACCGGGTTTCGATTTAACCGTTGCAGAACGCGAGAGTGCCATGGGAAAGGGTTTAACCGACTTGTTAGGTGAGTTCGTTCAGTCCGAATAGTTGACGTATGAAAATCTAGGAGTACATGATGATCATGCTGGTTGACCTAGCCAGGGCAGCATTGATAATCGTGCTAGGAGTAATCTTCGCTTATCTCTACGGGTTCATCGAGCACGGCTATATTCCTCCCGCTGAACACCTCGTCCTTCGATTCTTCAACCATTTCTCGAACTATCACATCATCATGTTCGGCCTGTTCTCCGCACTACCACTCGCGGTGCTCATCTACGATCCCTCATGGGTTGGAGTCTTGATCGCTTTCGGGCTCTGGGCCTTCCTCCCACTCGGAGAGGACATCTCGTGGTACCATTTTGCGGGAGCCTGGCCCGGTCCGCAGGACTGGACTTCATGGGGAGGAGGGTACTACGTGAAAAAGCGCTGGCTGCCGAAGTGGTATCTTGTTAACTCGATAGCCACGCTGCTCTTCTACACGCTTGCCTTTGCAGTTGCGACCCTGTGAGACTGGATAATTTCTGCTTCGGCATGTCTGACGCCGAGCTTGACAATCCGAACTTTCACTTTCTCGCCCGGGGACGCTCCCGGGACGAAGACGAGTAGTCCGTTAAGCCGTCCCAGCCCTCGGCCATCCCTTGACTTTTGCGTGACCTCAAGTTCTGCCTCGTCGCCTTCCTTCAATCCGTGGAACGTTGACAAGATCGGTTTCTGACCCGGGCCCCTAGTTGATCTTCGGCTTTTGTTGGACGATGTTTAAGACTGTTGCTCAATCGCATCCTTTGATCAAAGGCGCTGATTCTGCCCTCTGTTAGAACTGACCCTCCTGTCGCTCGCACGCGAGCAAGACCCGCAACAACTAGCTTCGATCGTGCCAGGTGGAAATATCGACCGCGCAAGGTAAGACTCCTGCTAATCGCAGAGTCTCCGCCCTCCTCAGGAGGCTTCTTCTATTTCGCAAAGACAATCGGAAAGGACCATCTCTTTCGCGAGACGATGAAGGCCCTAGAGTTATGGCCAAAAAACGAACCTATGCGTAGGGACACTGACAAGCGGCCCATGCTACTACGATTTCAATCAACAGGTTTCTACCTCTTAGACACATGTATCTTTCCGGTAGACAAGCTGCGCACAACCGAGAGGAGAAGGGCGGTTCTGCAGCAAATCCCTCGTTTGCTCAGCGATGTGATCGAGGCTAATCCGACTCATATCCTCATCGTGAAATCCTCGATTTTTGACCCGATAGGTGCGGCGCTAAGAGGGTCTAAGCTGTGGGGTCGAGTGCTAAACACTGGACCAGTGCCCTTTCCTTCTCACGGGAATCAAAGCAAATATCGTTCCATGTTGAGGCGAGCGCTGCGTACCGCTGGCCCACGATCAGCCGATTGAGTCTGACTGGTCACTTGCGCGAGTTCCCTTGGGTTACGGTGTGGCTAAGTTGCTCGTCTCCAAGGTGTCGTTACTAATCATGGTGCCTCATCGTGAGTGAAATCAGTATAGAGAAAGTAGTCGTGGAGCTAAACGGCTTCCGACAACGAACTGCAATGATCAAGGAAGAGATAGCTAAGGTCAGCAGGGCTCTCGGCGAGCGAGCTGCCCAGCTCAACGACATAGTCGGGAAGAGCTTGTCGAGCCTTCGCGAACAGCTCGGCGGAACCACGCTTACAGGCTATCTTGCGTTGCAAGGAAAATACAGTTCAGGCGAGATAAACGAGCAAGACTACAGCTCACAGAGAGACTACTACAAGAGCGAGATGCAGAACATGCTCAGACGACTCGACGAGACTAGGAAGCTGATGATGCTCATGGCCCAGCTGGACTCACGACAACCAGGATCAGGACCCTCTGGTCCGCAAAGGCCTCCTGCCCCGACCAACTAGTTTCTTTCCATTCTTCTCCTTCTATCATGACAGCTAAGCTAGGCTTCGAATAATTCTAGCTGATCATATCCTGCGAGCTTTCAACCAGTAGTATTCGAAATACCTGTCCATAACTCCCGCAAACTCTTCATCTGATAATCGAAACGCGATTCGCGATCCAGGCTCGTTAGGGGTCTCAAGGTTCCAGAGATATGTCAGGACTGTGTCTCTACCATCCACGGCACAAACGTTGTAGGGTTTTGGAGACTCTTCGTTAGGCTCCTGTATCACTCCGACTTCTGCCTCATCAGAAAGTAGTGACAAGCTCTTCTGGTCGACGAAGCGTGGATTGACAAACGACAGTATTTTTACCGATACACCTCTCTCTCGAGCAGTTTTCAACGAGGCCCGAAGATCCTCGACGTCCTTTGGG
Source organism: Crenarchaeota archaeon 13_1_40CM_3_52_10 (assembly GCA_001918765.1). Lineage (GTDB taxonomy): Archaea > Thermoproteota > Bathyarchaeia > 40CM-2-53-6 > 40CM-2-53-6 > 40CM-2-53-6. The sequence continues at coordinate 6,079 of MNGO01000051.1, read as the reverse complement.
ATCAGAGTCGCGAATTGAAGATAGGCGCGGGTCTTTGCAGTCGATACGATCTCTCCAATCTTATCGGAAATCTTGTCCCCTCCATGGATGACCCAAAGGCTGATGTTCTTCACGACTTCGCGGCGTTCGTAGATTGCTTGAAGATCTTGCTTCATCAGGTTGGTGAACGCGACCATTTCGGATTGTTTCTGTTCAAGCTCTAGTTCCGCAACCGACCTAGGTGGATTCGCCTCGTACACAACCGGTCTCCCAGGCCGAGCTCTGATCCACTTTCTCTTCTCCAAGCCTTCTAGGGTTCCATATACTCGTGCGTAGGGGATTTGTACGCTCTCGCTAATCTCGAAGGGGGTTGCGGGTCCGTCGAATACGAGCTTGAGATAGGTTTTGATCTCGTATTCTGTTAGTCCGTGGTCTTTGAGTATGCGGTGGAGGTTTTCGTCGATCCGGGACATGGTTGCGCTGGGTGACCTACTTTTTTGCGTAAATCGGGTAGCGAGTATTAGAGTTATTCTACTAAAATAGGTAACGTACATTGGAGTGTCATGTTGACTGCCGCCGGGACAGCTCGACCCAGTATTTTCAGCCAAGGCTTGTTCGGGGGCCTATTTTCCTAAGATAGCGTAGGAATCCCAGCCCACGTTCTTGGAAAAACGCGTGAAGATAGGGTATGGCCTGACCTTGGTTCCTGCCTCTCCGAGGGTGATGGAATTTTCACGTTTAAGTAACGTTTCTAGACCTAGATGAGAACATGGCGGACATGAAGTACACTCCACTAGGCAGCACGGGCGTCGACGTCTCTGTCCTAGCTCTCGGCGCGATGACTTTTGGCGAGAAAGACACCTGGAAGCTCGGAGGACTCGATCAGGGAACAGTCAACAAGATGGTCTCCCGCGCCATCGATGCGGGCATCAACTTCTTCGACACAGCGGACGTGTACGACGAAGGAGAGTCAGAGAAGACTCTCGGAAAGGCCCTCCAACCGTACCGGGACAAGATCCTGATTGCGACCAAGGTCAGAGGCAAAAGTGGTACCGGAATCAACGAGATAGGCCTGTCTAGACATCACGTTCGCCAAGCCATCCGTCAAAGTTTGACCAGGCTAGGCACTAGTTGGGTGGACCTGTACCAGTTCCATTCCTGGGATGCCCACGTCCCAATCGACGAATCAATAGAGACTATGCAGGACCTAGTCGAAGAAGGCCTCGTAAACTATCCAGGCGTATCGAACTTCGCCGCTTGGCAAACGGCCACCGTCCAAGCAAGGGCGCAAGAAAGAGGCTTTTCCAGGTATGAAACCGCGCAGATGAACTACAGTCTTCTCAACCGGGACATCGAGCATGAGATTCTTCCGTTTCTCAATTATAGCAAGATGAGCCTCCTTGTCTGGAGCCCGCTACATGGCGGCGTCCTCAGTGGAAAATATTCCAAAGAAACGAAGCCTCCTGGGACTAGAGCGGGCAACCGTGGACTGTTCTTTCCCTTCTTCGATGAGCAGACAGGCTTTGATATCGTAGAGCGTGTCAAGCAAGTCGGCAAAGAACAAGATGCAACTCCAGCGCAAGTAGCGCTTTCCTGGCTGTTATCGAAGGGCCACATAGTCCTTGTTGGAGCGAAGAACATGGAGCAATTCGAAGAGAACCTCGGCGCGATTGACGTCAACCTCTCCAACGACCAAATCGGGAAACTAGACGAGCTTACGAGACATCGAGTTCAATATCCGAACTGGATGATCGAAAGGCAAAGCTCTGGACGGACCTTTCCAGCCTCAGACCCGGCGTGGAACAGAAAGAGTTAGCGGAGAGAGATATCATAATGGAATCACATCAAGTGTATGGAAAGGATCGCGAAGTCGCTACGCTAGGAGGCGGATGCTTCTGGTGCACAGAAGCCATCTTCGACCAACTGAAAGGGGTAGAGAAGGTTGAGTCAGGCTATTCAGGAGGTAAGGTCCCGAATCCATCATACGAAGACGTCTGCACTGGAAGTACAGGACACGCCGAATCAATCCAGATAACATTCAACCCAAAGCAGATCTCATTCAAGGAAATCCTCCAGATCTTCTTCACGACGCACGACCCGACCACCCTGAATCGTCAAGGAGCAGATGTGGGAACCCAGTACAGATCAGCAGTTTTCTACCACAACCCGGATCAAGAGGCAGTCGCGAAGGAAGTTATCAAGGAGACGAATGCTGCGAAAATCTGGAAGAAACCAATTGTAACCGAGGTTGCACCTTTCAAGGCCTTCTACAAGGCTGAAGATTACCATCAGGAATATTTCAAGAATAATGCACGACAGCCCTACTGCCAGGTCGTGATCGCGCCCAAGATTGTGAAGTTACGCGAGCATTATCGGGAAAAACTGAAGAGCGCATAGATTCTAGATCCGTTTCCGCTGACCCGTCCTAAGATGGGCAGCGCCCGCGGACGTATGGCGCGTCATTGATACTTTGTCCCTCTCAGGCTCAGTTACGAATTGCCAATATCTCCAGGTTCGGCTAGGCTCTGCGTTACCTACTTAGACGGCTGAACTTGAAATGGCGGAAACAAACCCAGCTTCGACCCGATCAGCCAGAACACCAGCTATCCTCAAAGCGCTGTTGATCACATTCTTTCTCTCAACAGTTCTATTATCCGGTTGGACTCTTCTCAAGTATCTCCGCCCCGGCTACCTCCAGGGATACATCCAAGAGGGAATCAAGCTCAGCCTTTCGAATTTTCAGATTGAAATCGCCTTGGCCGGACTTACCGGCTTAACAACATCACTTCTCCTGCAGCGCCGAAGACGGACGAGAAAGGCCAATGCCAAACAACTGAGAATGATTCCAATGAGCTTCGGAAATGATAAGCCGGTTCACCCTCTTATGATGACACAGAGACCTGCTAGGGACACAAAGTTCCTTATCCGAAAAACACGTAATCGGGGAAGAATCTCTCGAAACAGAATGGGCGAGCGACTACCCCCTAGCTACGTAGCAGTGCTCCAAAAAGAAAGCTCTACCTCTTAGCTAGCTTCAATCCGCCGACCAGCTCCAAATTCTCCCCAGCCCTCGTCCCAGAGGCTCGTCTGTCGACAGCGACGTTAATCGTCGGACAAGGACGAAAAAAATACATCGATTTAACGGAAACACAATAACGCCTCCACGAGCCAGATAGGCAATGGTGCATGCAACAGTTAGCGCGTTTTAGCGAGCATATCCGATCCAACATGATTCAGTTCAATGTAGAAAAACGTCTAACCCTCGAACGCTAAAAAGATCGGAAAGACGTTAAGCGTCTGACAACGACGAATCCATACGTTTCCCAACCAAAGACCCACAGGAAACCCGCGACCCTCCCTGGGGTCTGTTTTTCCCGCGCCCCGCCCTTCGTGAAACACTAAAAGTTTCACTTTCAACGTCCCCGGCCCTCCTTCCCTTGAACCCCGCCAATCGGCCCGTGTGTCTCACCTCTGCTAAGAGCCTCACAGACTCACCTCAAGCCTACACGAGGATTCGGTATCGATGTATGGTAGCCCGGGGGAGATGCGCGGACCACCGCGTCAGTATACCGTGGATATCGAAATTATCCCCAGGCGATTTGTAAACTAAGCCCAACTCTCAGCAGGCATCCTTACTAACTCTCGAGGTGTGTTCGGTCTGAAGAAGGACGGTCCATGTGGAAGTACAAGCCGGAAGCGGGACCGGTGGGATTCGCTGGGTTGAACTGTCTCTTGTTGTTATACTTCGGTTAATAATCTGAAGCTCAGATTATACCCGGATCTTCTATATTCAATCTTGAGAAACCGGTAGTGTTAAATTACGAACCGAGACCCACCCGGTCTTTTGTCATCATTACAAGCTTGCCTGTCTCTTTCCGCTCGAAGCTTTTTGATGGCGGACCGCCGAGGAGGGGCGCTGTGAAAAAATACCCAATCAGAAATAAGAGTTGGAAAAAAATCAATCGACAACAATTTTCTGGGACGCGAAGAACCGTGTTGCTCGTGTCGCTAATGGCTCTAAGCCTACTGGGAACTACAGGTCTGACGATTCCACATGCCTACGCTAACAATGCCGTCAGCAATTTGTGGGCTCGGACATACGGGGGAACCGGCGGCTCCAATGGTTTCGCCAGCTTTAGCAGTGATAATTCAGCACAGCAGACGTCCGACGGTGGATTCATCGTTGCAGGCACTAGTGATATTTTCGGGCCAGGACCCCAGTGTCGCCCCGACCCATGTGATCAGGCTTGGGTTTTCAGGCTCGACAAAAGCGGAAATGTGGAGTGGCAGTTCGCATACGGTGGAAAAGCTGATTCCGGAGCTTGCTGTGTGCAGGAAACCCACGACAATGGATTCATAGTAGCTGGCCAAACCAGTGTCTTCGGCGTTGGCTTACAAAACGTGTGGGTCCTGAAACTCGACCATCTCGGGAACGTGGAGTGGCAGAACGCGTATGGCGGAGCTAAGGCTGAGAGTGTAAGTTCGGTGCAGGACACTCCGGACGGCGGATTCATAGTGGCAGGTGATGCTACTTCGTTCGGCGCCGGAGCAACGGACGCATGGCTCCTCAAACTTGACGAAAACGGAAATGTGCAGTGGCAGAAAACATACGGAGGAACAGCGATTGATCATGCCTTGTCTGTGGGCCTAACCTCCGACGGTGGATTCATAGTCGCGGGCACGACAAATTCGTTTGGGGCGGGCTTTGTGGACGCCTGGGTCTTCAAGGTTGACGAAAGTGGAAATGTGCAGTGGCAGAAAACATACGGAGGACCAGGGATTGATCATGCCTTGTCTGTGGGCCTAACCTCCGACGGTGGATTCATAGTCGCGGGCACGACAAATTCGTTTGGGGCGGGCTTTGTGGACGCCTGGGTCTTCAAGGTTGACGAAAGTGGAAATGTGCAGTGGCAGAACACGTACGGAGGAACCGGGGAGGATTTTGCTGCTTCCGTACAGCAAACTTCCGACGGTGGATTCATTGTGGCCGGCACAACCAGTTCTTTCCAAGGTGCGCCTTTTGGCCCGCTTAACGGCTGGATCTTCAAACTCAGTACTACGGGAAGCTTGGAGTGGTCCAAAACATACGGCGGATCTTCCTATAACCCACTCTATTCGGTCGAGGAGACTTCTGACGGTGGGTTCGTCGCAGCAGGCGTGACCAACTTGGGAAGCGTAAACGGCGATGCTCGGGTCTTGAAGCTTGATGAAACGGGAAATGTGGAGTGGCAGCACACATACGGTGGGGCAAGCATCGACGTAGCAAATTCTGTTCGGGAGACTCGCGACGATGGATTCGTGGTCGCAGGCGCAACTGAGTCGTTCGCGGCTGGGCAATCAGACGCTTGGGTCCTTAAACTTGATGAGCAGGGAAACATCGGAGCCTGCGGTATTATAGGATCCCCGCAGGCGACGGTCATGGACACCTCCGCACTGGTCACACTCACGCCAACAACGGTTTCGGGCACGGATAGTACCGCGACCGTTACATCGACTCAAGCAATAGTCACGACCACTTCTGCAGAAACCTTGGTCCAGTGTAGTTCACACGACACTGGACACACATAGCGAAGATTAGCCCCCACCAAAATTACCCCATTTTTTCTTCTTCCCGTTTTTTCTTTCGTCTATATGGGCATTTCTCGGTTAGACCGGGAGCACTGTTCGTTTACCGAACAACGATTCCAAGTGGCGGGGATAGGTTGAGACTAGACAAACCAAACCAAAGCACGAATCCTGCCATGGCGTGGGTCGACCCCATCAATCTCGACTACCATTCTCCCTTTGCGCTGAAGCTCCTGGGGTTATACCGCTAGGAAAGACCGGCTGATAAAAATAAATTCGCTGGGATGTACTTGTTCTTATCGAGGTTGTAACTGGTTGTCTACATCAGCATACTATCGAGTTGACCTATGAAGGTCTTCAAGTAGGTGGAGGAGCTAGCTAGTCTGACAGAGTGACGGATCCTCTGAGGGAGTCCATTACATTGCCCATAGCACCGCCTTGTCTTTCAGCCGCGTTTAAACAGTTCGCAGTTCGCAGTATACAGTCGTGGAGGACCACTGGTAGCCCGGGGGAGATTCGAACTCCCGTCGACGGG
>MNGO01000062.1 GCA_001918765.1 Crenarchaeota archaeon 13_1_40CM_3_52_10 | reverse complement strand
TACGTCGGGAACGTCACAGGCCATCCATGGGAACATACGTATTGCCCAGAATGCAAGAACATAGCGATCAAGAGATACGGATTCGACATTACCGGATGGAATCTGGATGACAAGAACAGATGCACAAACTGTGGTTACCAGCTGCCAGTATTCGGCCAGCTCAGCTCCTCAGTCAGCGAAGACAGATTCCTACCCGTCGTCAACTAAGTGCTGCTCAGGCTTTCTAGTTCCAGCTCAGGATATTTGTTTCGACTCAATTCGTGGTTAGTGGCCGAAAGCAGGATGCGAACGAGTTCATCAGGGGCGATCCTTCTGACCCCTTTCAAATGGTGAAGCAAGAGTTCTACTCGACCGGGTTGGAAAGTAAGCCTTGCCAAGTACTGGTCCTGGTGGACCTTGTGTCTCTTACCATCATCGATGGAGTAGTGAAGATGAAACACTAGATCCAATGTTCTGAACGTTCCTTTCTCCTCTATACGCTGAATCACCCTCTCCGCTTCCTTATTGTCAAGAATGTCGAACCCGTCCTTGTTACCAACTCCGAACTTGAACACGACTCCTCCGGACTGGTAACCGGGAATATCCGCGACCGTGATGTCTAGAGATTTTTTCCCCTCAGCGAGGGATTGGAGCCCTGAAAAGATTGCCTTCTGCAGACTCTCGGTGTTGATATCGTAAAGCCACGAAGCCCGAGCGTGGTAAATGGTAGGGAAACGTTCCACGGTTCCAAGCCAGGGATCATCGTCCGTACTTTGGTTCAAGACTAGAGGCCGCCCAACACGGTGTAGGTTACTAAGAGACTTGTTCACAATTAACGGTTTTATTCCGAGCTAGGATTGCGATAGCACAGTCCACGCAAGGTAAAAGAGGCTCGACCCGCTCTCAATAGAGGAGTCGTCCTTTGTCAAAGGAAGTTGAAGATTTCGAGTTTCGCGATATTCTGAGGCATCTTGATCGGGAATCCGCCCATTTTGTCATCCGGCTGGAGACGCATCCTCATTCAGGAAGGCCCGTGACCACTGTCCAGCCACACGATCTGATTCGAGATAGCATCGACCTGCCCGGACTTGCACACAAGCTGAAGCAAACCCTGGGAACCAGCGGCGACGTAGAAAACGGGCGAATAATCCTCCACGGAGACCATCGACACCAAGCCAAGAACGAACTCTTGAAGTTAGGCATCCTCGCTGATAACATCGAAGTAATCTAGATCAGAGAAAGCCAGCTTCTATCGTGTTCCCGGGTGAGCGATCGGGATCTTCCACCCTCTCCAAACGCTGACCATCCGAAGAACAAATGTCGCTATTGCAGCTATGATTTCGGTTGACGGCTCGAGAGCTTGAGCTTGATTGGCCAGAACGACTATGATCGCCCCTAGCAGAGAGGCCACGGCGTAAATCTCACTCCTCAGCACAAGCGGAACTTCCGCGGCTAGAATGTCCCTCAAGGCTCCTCCACCGATACCCGTGAGCATTCCCAGCAACACGGCTGGCACCGGGCTGAGCCCAGCCGCGAGGGCTATGGTTGTGCCCGTGACGGTGAAGATAGCGAGGCCTGCTGCATCGAACGCAGTAACGAAGCGATTCCATCGGATGATTTGGCGATAATCCACAAAGATCAATAGCCCCGCAACCCCAGCGGCTGCGAGATAGCGCCAATCACCGAGGGTCATTGGAGGAGTGTGTCCGAGGATCAGGTCGCGCATTATTCCACCACCAAGGCCGGTTGCAACTGAGAGCACGAGGACTCCGAACAGGTCCATTTTCTTCCGGACGCCAAGTATTCCACCGCTCAAGCCAAACGCGAAAGTTCCTACGAGGTTGAGTATCAGTGTCTCGTCCATTTTCTCTCCCTCTCTCGCGCGCCCATCCTCAAGAATACCACGTAAGACTGAACAGACTCTTTTCTGGTAGGCCGAGTCAATTAAGACAGTGGATCCATGTGGGAAGGTCGCTTAATCGCCGACTCTCTGAACGCCATACTACAGTAGCTTATGGACGACTCTGAGGCAGGCGTTCATCACGTAGGGAATCTTGTTCTCCGAGAGCATTCTCTTCGCTTCCTCGTTTTCGAGTCCGAGCTGTGCCCAGAAGGCATAGGGTCTACCATACTTCTTCCGCATCTCGATCACCTGCCCGGCAACCTGCGGAAGCTCTTCGCTGGGACGAAAGACGTCTACGATATCGACTTTTTTGGCCAATTCAGGCGGCAGGTCCGTGAGGCTCTTGTACGCTTTCTCGCCGAGAATCTGATCCGCAGTCGGGTTTACCGGGATAATCGTGTAACCGTGTTCCTTCATGTACGCAGGGACTGTATAGGCTTCCTTCTCAGGGCTCTTGGAAGCGCCCACGAACGCGATCACATCGTATTTCTTCAGAATTTCTCTTGGTGATATCGTCGCATTGGGCGCGTGTGTTTGGGACGTAAGGCTGACCTCTGCTCTGAATGGGCGTCGCGGTGGCTAAAAAGATGCTTCAGGAGGAAATTACGACTAGCTCTGAGGTCGAATATTCTTGAACTGTGTATAGAACAATGAGATGGAGATCACATAGAACACTGTGGCTAGATAGAAGGGGATTTCGAAGCTCCCTGTTGCCAGAATCAAACCTCCTATTACAGTGGTTATGCTGTTGGGAATTCTCCAGATGACTGTGTTGATAGCGCTCGCCAATCCCCTCTCATCCTGGGACATTATGCCCATCAGATAGGAGTCCTGCAAAGGGACTGACACGTTCATCAAAGCTGCGCGAATGATGTAGAGGCCTCCGGCCAGTCTAACGTCGGGGACGAATGCGAGGCTTAGCATGAAGACGGTGGAGAACCCTTGCGTTGCGACTATTGCTTTGACCAGGCCGACTCTGGTTGATAGCCGGGGACTGGAAATCGCAGCCAGCGCAATTGTGAGATTTGACAGCGAGAGTAGAGGCCCACTAAACGTGTCCGGGGTTCCGAACTTGAGGAAAAGCCACGTCGGAATTAGAGGTATGATGAATCCTGCACCAAGTCCGATGAGGCTGTTTATCCCGGAGAACTTGATCAGAGTTGGGAAATTCTTGCCTCTGATCAGTTTCGTTGGGTTGGGAGTTTCATTGTAGTCCTTGAGGACACGAAACAGCCAAACAGGCGTGATAGCCGAGACTAGTCCTACGAGCACTAGGAGGTCTTCGTGAATTGGGATCGAGCCTAGTCCAGTCAGGGATTGAATCGTTGGGATGAATGTTGGTAGTAGGAACCCGAACGCTACCGCTCCATTGCCGAGGATGAATGAGAGGGAGAACGAGGCATCCCGGTTCTCCAGACTTGTCTGGTCAGCGATTATCGCGTTCCATGTTGAAAGTGCTGCTGACTCGGCTACTCCGAGAATGATCGCTGCAATAACCAAGATGGCGACGTTGACCGTGAGGGCGATCATTATGATGGGAAGGGGAACCAGAGATGTTCCGATCAAGAGCAGCTTCTTCCGCCCCCTTCGATCAGAGAGTATTCCAAGAGGTATTGAGAGCAGAACCATTGCGCCCTCTAGACCAAGAAGAAGCCCTACGACACCTGCGCTGATATTCAACTCAGGGAAAAACGCTGTAAGGTAGACAAGGAGGTAGCCTATTGCGATATTGTTGAAGATGAGGGCGATGATGAGCCACTTCACTTTCCTAGGAATCTTGGAGAAGAATCCCCGTTTCTCCTGGGTTTCAGGCTCCATCTCGGGCTCACCGGCGAGGGTTGAGACGGATCGGGGTTATTTAATCGGAGCCGGATTGGCCGATCGAGAATCGGTGGGTTGCCGACGTTGAGTTTGCTCTCTCAGAAAGATTTGTGACAGCACTGCGGAGCCGAGAGCTGCTGCAAATGCGAATAGAATAACAGATTGAAGCTGTGTCGCGTCGGCGATTACTCCACCGATCAATGGTCCCAGGCCGCCGCCGAGACTTATTGCCGATTCCAAGATGCCTAACCCCTTTCCTCTATCCGCGATCGATGTGTAATCTGACATCAGCGCAGCAGCGGAGGCTTGGATCAACGGATAGATCGGAAGAGTCCAAAGAATTGTCACCACGAAAGTGTTTGTGACGAAGTAGATTGTTGCAAAATAGATCGCGTACCCGACTGCTCCCAAAAGGAACATTGGTTTCCTTCCAAATCTATCATCTAGAGGGCCGACGATTCGGAAAGCGATCGCCCCCAGAAGTGTGGTTGCCGTGGCCGCAAGGCCAGCCATCAACCGGGACCCGCTGAGAGAATCTACGAGGTATATTGTGAAGAAGCTGTTGAAGGAGGAAGATGAGATAAGCGCGAGAATTGAGACGCCGCACAGAACCAGGACATTCCGTTGGCTCAGGAGAGTCCAGTATCCCTCTGGGCGGATCACGGATTTGACGATAGTTAGCCCTTGCTTGGTTAGGAAGGAAACGACAAGGAGTCCCGAGTAGCCATAGAGCGCTCCTAGAACGTAGAGATAGATTGGATTGACGAATTGGAATAGTACTCCGCCAATAAGCGTTACCGACGCGTAACCTAGTGAGGCTGCTGTCCAGAATTCTCCGATAGCTCGCCCATACTGGGCGGACTTCTCGGTCGCGAGTGCGGCAAAGATGGGGATGAAGCTGGACGAGAAGAGGCCCATCAGTGCGACAACGAACACGAACTGTGCAGGATCCCGCAGGAATGGGAAAAGAGAGAATCCAGCAGCCTGAACGAGGAAGGAGAGCGCCAGAATCTTGGTTCCCTTTCCAGTGGAGTCCAGAATTCCTCCCCAGACTGGAGAGAGGGCGATCGTTTCAATGGCCGGGATGAAGGATATCAGAGAGATTAGTGAGAAGGATGCTCCTAGTGAGCGCAGCTGGATTGGCAGAAATGCCCAGATTATTCCGGTCGGGCCGAAAGCCAGCGCGGTTGATAGTTTGACGGCAATTCGCTGGTCCGTAGTGACCCGCCCACGAGCTGGCGAAGCTACCTAATGGGTTATTTTGAAGGTGTCGTCTGGATGAGACGTCTGATCTCTTCGCTTATCTTTTGACGCTCGTTGTCGTCTTTCGCCATCATCCATTGTAGCTTGAGCTTGAACACGCGATCCTCTAGGCTAACGTTTTCTTTTTGCACTGTATTTGCCATGCTTGTCGGCGCCATCGTCCGGTATCATGCTCATTCTGGATCGTGGGAATATAACAAGTTCTGAACTTATAGACCGCGCTCTATAGCCCAGCGAGTCCCCCGATCACAAAGCCAACAATCGCCAAGAGACCGAAAGTCAGATGCAGGAATATCGTGTTTGCGTTCGCAGGTATTATCGCGTGCGGATCCTTGTAATTAGCCCTCAGTATTCTAACCGCCTTCAAAGCAAACGGCAGACTGAACAAAGCAATGAGCGTCGCAAAGCTCGTTATCGGGAAAGAGACAAACACCTTCAGAACCGCATAGAGGAGAATTAGGAAGTATGACGTCGCCAATAGTCCAACGTATACTGCGACCGATCTGAGGTAGCCTAACCTCAACACCAGAGTCTTCTTTCCGACCGCTTTGTCCGCGTCCATATCAGGGAACTCGTTGATCCACAAGACCGCTGCAATGAGCAGTCCGACCGGAATTGATGCGAGCAAAGGCACGGTCGCACCTGCAAGGCTTCCAGTTTGGACGTAGAAGGCGCCCACAGTCATTATAGGCCCGAAATTTAGTCCGACGAGAAATTCTCCAACCCCTCGATAGGCCAGTTTGAACGGAGGACCGACGTAGAAGTAGGTGGACACGACACCGATCAGTCCGAACCAGAACAATTGGTAGAGTCCAAGGGCGAAGATGAAGTAGAATCCTATCAGGGATCCGAGTATCAGACAAGAGGTCGACACGACCAAGTGGGTTGATGGTTTAATCAGGCCCGCGGTCAGTATTCGTCCGCCGCCGGCGAAGGGGTTTTGGTGTCGAACCTGCAGATCATTTCCGCTCTTGAAATCAAAATAGTCATTGAACATGTTACTAGCAATCTGGATCAAACTCGCACCGAGCAACGTGAGTAGGAACGTAGACCAACTGAACACGTGCAATGTCTCCCACGCAACGACACCGCCTAGTATGACAGGGACGAAGGTGGCCTGCAAGAATGGGACCCGCATGGCCTTAAGCCACAACCCGATGAAAGGCGGCTTCTTCGCATCGATGCTTGGGTTAGAGGACATTGGAGGCTATCTCTCTGTTTCGAAAAAGCGACCTCGCCGGAGGTGATATAAGGCTGATTCCTGGAGTAGCGTGAGTCAAGAGGCAAAAGGCTAAAGCGTGTTCAAGAGTCCACGAAAGACTCCGAACGCTGTGGAGAATTTGGCCGAAAACTGGGACGTAGTAGTAGTTGGCGCCGGCATAGCGGGCTGCATGACAGCCGGCACAATAGCCCTGAAGGGCAAAGGAAACGTTAGCGTTCTCCTAATGGACCGAAACCCGCCAACAGAAGCGGGTAAGAAAACAGTTCTAGGCTGGGTCTGCGGCGACGCCGTCGGCGAACACCACATCAAGTACATTCACGAACACATCGGGACCACCTACGGCAAGCCCGAGATGGAGAACAGGGTAACCGCTGTCTACGTGTACTCTCCTGACATGAAAGTAAGGGTCCCATTCGAAGGCCCCGGATATGTTCTCGATCGGCCTAAGTTCGCGAAACGCCTACTCGACGATGCTCTGAAAGCCGGTGTTGAATTTCGCGGCAACGTCCAAGCAACCGAGCTAATCCAAGAGAACGGAACAATAGTCGGATTGCACGGCCAAACCGTTGGACCGGGCGTTAACCAACCGTTCGAGATTCGCTCCAAACTTATCATAGATACCTCTGGAATGTCCACCAAGCTCCGCCGGAACCTTCCAATTCCGAGTCACATTGAGAAAGAGATCAATAAAGACGACGTAGAACCGACCGCTCGTCTCAATGCGAAACTTAGAGACGGCATCGAAGTGGAACCGTTTCACTGCGACATCTACCTCGACGCGGAGAAAGCGCCCGGAGGCTATCTCTGGCTCTTTCCAAAGTCAGAAGACAAGGTCAACATTGGACTAGGCATTCAGCAGAAGAGAAGCCCAAAGCCGCTCAGCGCGCTCTTGAAAGACTGGTTGGCTGCAGATGACCGGTTCAAAGATATTCAGCCGTTGAGCGATGACAGCAATCTAACAGGGTCCTGGCAGGTTTCTGTCCGACACCAGAACGACTGCCTTGTCGCCAACGGCTACATGATCTGCGGAGACGCAGCATGGTTCCCCAACCCGATCAGCGCGGGTGGTATAGGCCCCGGATTGATAGGCGGAATTATGGCCGGAGAAGCAGCTGTGCGCGCGATCGAGGCGAACGATTTCAGCGAGAAACAGCTTTGGCAGTACAACCTAGACTTCGTCAACCACTACGGCAACAAGACAGCGGGGCTGGAAGTGTTTCGTATGTACCTTCAAACACTCAACAACGACCAGATCAACTATGGCATGAGACATTTCCTATCATCGGACGAAGCTACAGAGATATCGCTGGGCGAGATGCCTCATCTATCGGTTGGCAAGAAAATAGTCAAGCTGTTCCGAGGTCTAGGCTCGTACAAGGCCTTCAGCGGACTCGTGTTCACGATGGGCAGGATGCGAGCACTCAACGAGCTCTACCAGAACTATCCCAAGGACCCCGCCCAGTTCGACGCTTGGAAAGCGAACGTTGATTCGATCCTGGCGCAGGGCCGAGCCCGTTTCCACTAAACCACAGAGCATTCAGAGGACTGGTTTGCACTTTGAAGCAGGTGCGGACGCTCAACGAGCTATACGAGAACTACTCCGAAAAACCCATCTTAGTTCGAAGGATGGAAACATCGAGTGGATCCCATTCCTGCAGAAACCAGGAACAAGGTTCAGCTAGAAAGTCAAGTCAATCCCGTCCCGTCACATCGTCAATCGTCAATAAAGGTTCTACTGGTTTCGGCTGTAGGTCGGTCCAGCTTCGAAGCATCGACTCTGAGGGGCACCGTAGGCGTCGGGTTCCTCTTCATGGCTTCAATTGCTTCGCCTTTCGAACGGTCGAACCTCAACCGTCCCCTCTGCGCCAAATTAATGGCTGCCACCACATCTCGATCTGTCCATTTCTCGCAACTAGAGCACCATAGTTCTCTATGATGCTCCCTGTCCGATTGGAGTCTCTCCCCGCATCTCGGACAGGTAATACTGGTACCTCTCGTTTCCTTCCTCGTCAGACGGATTACTGAGAGGCCTTGCCACGCAGCCTTGTATTCAATCTGTCTTTGGGCTTCGCGAAATTTCCAGCCGTTCATAGTTCCTCTGAAAGAGCTGGTCGCTCCATTGTGGCGTCGGAACAGTTTTCTGATCCCCGTGATGTTCTCAAGCACCAACGCCTCCCGTCTTCGCTTGGCTTCATTTACGATTCTCTTGGTGACATTGTGAAGGAGTTGATTTGTTCTGTCTCTCCTACGTTTCCCGTACTTGGAAGCGATCTTGTGTCGAATCCTTGCATCATTTCGTTTGAAAGACGAAGTAATCGACGTGGTGGTCGCTGCAATTTCTGCAGCCTTGGACAGGTCGTATCGGCTAATGCATCGCTCGTTTCCACATGTCAGGTTCCGAAGGTTTCTATCCACGCCCGCCATGTCGATGCATTCGACGTTCGCGACTTCTTTGGTTACGCAAAGAGAGATCGTAGAAGGAGTGAGAACGAAGGACTTCACCCTCAAATTCTCGTCTGAGAGAATTTCAAGCGTATGTCGGTTAAGCAGGATACTGAAGGTTCTGCCTCCTCCTATGGGAAGACTGAATGTCTTGTCTTTGATCTTGAAACCATAACAGGAAGCCAGTTGGGGTTTGAAAGAGTAAGGTGTCCTTGTCGGCATTCTCCTCCTCATCGATTTTTTCCTTGCAGCAAGGATGCCCGCTGCCCTTGAAATAGCGCCCAGCTTGTAGTATGAAGGACAACGGTAGCCAGCGAGAGCTTTGTAGGATAGTTCACTTAGCCTTCTGAGGCTCCAAGCATCATTGGCGAGACCTATCTCAATGCAAGAATTCGTAATTGCTCTGAATGTTTGCAAGAGGCCAAGGATATCGTTGTTGGGCGCGTAGTTCTGCCTGACGACCTTGATTGCAAGCACAGACGGCATCTAATTGCAGTGACCAGATAGCCCAGAGACGTCCCTGAACCAAATCGCCCGAGAAACAGTCAATATATATCCGACTCAAGACCCCCAGACGACCAAGCACTTGTAATGAACATGCTATCGTCAGAGTCCGACGCGACCTACAGTTTCCAAGGAATGAAGAGAAGGCTCGGACTACACCAAGAGAAACTAACACGGATCCTCAAACGCCTCGAAGACGACAATCTCGTCCTGAAGACTTACGATGGATACAAGGTCCTACACCACTCTAGGAAGACGTCACGCCACATTGACGAGGGAGAGCCCGTTATCCGAGGCCAGCTACCCCCAGGAATCGACCCCAACCTCCTCACCTCCAAACTAAAGGGCCGATGGTTCAAGAATTTCCGATGGCTAGGATACTCTACAAGCGAATCCGGACAATCGCTCTACTGGATCACTGAGGACGGACGTTTCCAACTGGTGGTACGGTTTGCTCACGCAGAGATTCTAGTTTGGAGCCAACCTACCAACGAGGTTGAGACGCACTCTTCAATTGCGGCGGGCTACGAACTCTTCGACAGAATCAGCCGTATCCTTCCCGAAACCGAAGATTACAGCTAGCTCTGAGACTGTTCTCGTTGACTGGATAACCTTCTCCCCAGTCAATATCCCTCGCCCTCACAAGGGTATAGGTGAAGAAACATGAAACGAACCTCCATTGCAGTACGATTCAGCACAGGAATCTTCCGACAGGACTGGCAACCGATGGAGCGTCACCCCAGACCGTTAAAGCGCAGAAATCCTAACGAAATGGGCCAGACTCCAGACAGGGTGCTTGACGCACCTTCCCGGCCTTGACGAGTCGACACAGATTCCGCGATTGACGTCCTTCGACCCCTCGTCAGCCTAGTCTTCAGTCTGATCTATCGTTCTCTTCTTGCCGGGCTGAATTGACTAATCTCAGTTGACGCTTGCCTGATCGTATTGTTGAGAACGAAAGATTACAAGGTGAGGTTCACTAGTCTCTTGAGAGAGGATCTGGTTTAGTTGCCGGTCCACATGTCGGTTGTTCGTCCAGTTCTTCTCTACGACAATGATTGCGGAATATGCACTAGATTCGCACACGTCGCAAGTAATCTCTCGAAAGGCTGGGTGGATACCGTCGGATTGTTCACCGCTAGGGGGATTAGGATAAAGTCCGAGTTCTTTCGTCCCGAAGATCGACCAGATGAGATGTTTTGGCTCTTGTTCAGAGATACCGGCTACGGTGGTAGGAGCGGGCTCCTGCCCTTGGCCAGAGAACTGATCAGGGGGAGAGTACTATGAGCGAGCAATCGGGGGAAAGCTGCCCTAGGCCTAGGAACGCGGTCCAGCGGGTTCTCGGGACTCTGCGAAGGGGAAGAGTTGTCAAGAGAAAAAAAGCAGACTGATCGTCCTAGTTCAATCGAAGACTCTTGTCAGCGTCGTATCCCAATGATCGTCCCCAAGCCTTGATGCTATCCAGGATCTTTTTCGAGCCGAACCAGCATAGAGTCGTGAAAATGGCTTTGAAAGCGGGGTTCAGTTTCATGAGTGTTGGCGGCATTGAGTGTAGCTCTAGCACCGTGTGTCTCCAGCTTCTGTAGATGACCCAGAACCTTGCCTCATCTATTGCTTCATCGATGTTGAAGAAGCCCTTGTTCTTCAGAACGCCCAGCGGGACAAAGCTGAGAGGCGTGACAGTGAAGTGGGCTCTGTTTCCGATCTCTTTTCGGAGTCCATGCTCCATCCGGTCGATCAACCGGACCGTCTCGATCGCGTCATCAGTAGTCTCTCCTGGCAATCCGACGATAAGTGTGTAAGCCGGGAACCAGTAGTTCTCGTTGAAGATTCGGGTGCCGTTGTAGATTACTTCCTGCCATTCGCTCGGGCTGAAGGGTTTCACCTTCAAGGGCATGTATTTCCGGATTAGCTCTGTGGAGCCTGTCTCGAGTCCTGACTGGATGCCGATGTACTTGTCATCCTTCGCACGGACTGTATCAGATATTTCCTTGATGAGTTCTGGATCGGCTGCTGCAGGCGCTGTCGTACCATGGGTCGGGTTGGCGTACGTAATGCCCCCCTGTGTCATAACGGTCTTGAAAAGGTCGACTACCGCCTCGTGGTTGGGCATGAACCCGTTCTTGTCCTCAAGCTTGTAGAGGAATATGTCCTCGCTGTGAATCCAAACGTTGGGGTTTCCAATCTTCCTGTTAACTGCGATCTCTCTCTCAATCTTGTCGGCGGGGTAGTATTTTGCTGTCCGCAGGTTCGGTTCGCAGAACTGGCAGTTGCGGCCACAGCCTCTCATTACCTCGACAAGCCCATGAGTTGACGCCCCAACAATGTCCGGGATCTGCTCCAACTTCGGCCCCCGGGGAACATGAATGAACTCTGGTGCGCCGTTGAATTCTATGTCGTTGTAGATGTCTTGTATGACATGGTCGCACTCTCCGATCACCGTGTGGTTGACTCCAAGGGCCCTCGTCTGCTCGTCCTTGGTTTCCATCTGCCATGCGCCTGAACCGCCAAGGACAAGTTTTGCCTTGGGAAACCGTTTCCTCGCTCGGTTGACTTCGTAGACCAGCTCAAGGAATTTCTTCTTCGTGTAGGCTGTTAGTTGGCCTCCGTCGGTGAACATCATGCTGACGGGTCCTAGTCCCAACGGGTCCATAGTTGATATTCCGATTATCCGAGTGTCTTCGTTAACGAACTTGGATACGTGGTCAGGATGGGCAACCACCACTTCCTCAGGCTTGTACGTCCTAAGGATCGAGGCTTCCAGCTTTCTAAGCCCGTAAGGTGCCATCTGGGCGACCCCGTTGGCGTGTTTGACTTGGGGAGAGAGAAAGTCGAACACAATCCGTGGAACCTTCTCGGCAGGAGCGCAGCTGAAGAAGGGGAGCAGGGGTATGCCCCAGTATTCGCTCATCTGGGTTGCGTCTGCCGTGAGCACTATTCTAGCCATTGATCTATTCCTCAAACATACTTTGCTTTAGTTAGGATTAGGTCTCTCTTCCGACCGGTCTTCCCTAAAACAACCTGTTTTCGAGAGGCCGTATATTTTAAACTAGTGGTTCATGTCAACCGGAAAATCATCAATTGTTCTTGTTTGGACATCTTTCAGAGTAGAAAGGCATCCTTCTCTCCGATTAGTCGCAACTGGAGGCACATGTAACCCGACTGAGACTATACAGAAAGTGGGCAGTTCTGTAAAAAAAATGATTGGAGTTCAGCAGATTCTCCGCAGAACTCTCTCAATAAGGATCCAGTGCCTATCGCGTTCACTGATCGGATCTTTTCGACACATGTAACGCCTAGGGCCGAGCAAGTAGAAGGCTTGGAGAGCAGGGAGAATCAGAGAGTCTCCATCTCTCTCATACTCAGCGATGCCCATAAAAGAGACGATGCCTCCTTGACAAAATCATGCAAGCGACCACGAGTATCCAAGCAGGAACGCACGCTCCCGAATTCACATCTCTCTTGACCACGGGTGACGTTGTGAAGCTTAACGATTACAAAGGGAAGAAGGTTGTCCTCTACTTCTACCCGAAAGACGATACTTCTGGCTGTACCATCGAGGCTTGTGGCCTCCGGGATCAATACGAGAAAATTCGTGAGCTAGGAGCTGAGGTTTTGGGCGTGAGCGTTGACAACGTCGTGTCCCATCAACACTTCACTCAAAAATTCAACCTACCATTCCAGTTGGTCGCGGACTCGGACAAGAGCATCACAAAGGCCTACGGGGTTCTAAACGAGAAATCCAACATGGCCAGACGAGTCACCTTCATCATCGATGAGAAGGGGATTGTCGAGAAAGTATTCGACCCCGTCAAGGCTGACGCACACACGCAGCAAGTAATCGAAGCCCTATCTCAATAGTTATTCGCGCATTTCACAGACTGGACTGGCCAACGGAAGGAACTTCTACGTTGTTCCATCGTAGCTGAGAATTCTCAAGTTGTAACTCGTTCTGGCCGGCGCTGAAAGGACAATCTAGATCTTCAGTATTGTCTCCTTCTGGAACAGAATGTTATGCTGTCCAAAGCTTTGGTAGACCCCTCTGGGTATCGAAATGTCTGCGAGAAACAAATCGCCAACTGAAAGTGAGGCACTTGGTGCAAGGAATCCGGTTTTTGGTAATGCTAGTGTGAGGGTTGCGGTCGCTTTGATGCAAGGGTCGTAGACCTCGCCAGTCGTGGCGTTCATTCCTGAGGGAAGATCCAATGCCAAGATCGGGCTGCCGCTCGCGTTGGCGTCCTTGATCATTATTGCCACTCTGTCTCGAGGGTTCCCCTCAAGCCCATATCCAATGAGACCATCGATCAGCAGATCGTAGTCTCCAAGAGCGTAATTTGCGGATAGGATTGGGATTCCCATTTTTTCGAGGACGTGAAGCTGTCCAAGCGGTACATCCTTCATTCTATCTTTCGTTGTGCCCAAAATCACGTTAACATCGGCGCCCCAGTTGGCCAAGTGTCTCGCTGCGACCATTCCATCACCTCCGTTATTGCCTCCTCCAACAAGGCACGCAACACGCTTTCCGAAAATTGTCTCGCGCAACATTCGTTTGGCTAAAGTGGCTGTGGCTCTGCCCGCGTTCTCCATCAGCATGAGAACATCCACATGGAACTCTCGAATCGTAATATCGTCCATCTTACGCATCTCCTCAGCAGTAACATAGACAACTCCGGCTTTCTCTTCCATGCTCTTCCATCATCGTGCTCGAGCAGATATACTGAGTCTCACAGTCGAGGAATATTCAAAACTCGAACAAGTAGAGCATAGTTGAGGTTGAGACTTGCATCTTCTCATTGACGATGTTCAGCTCTGGGATGGAACCGGCTCGCCCGCGCAGTCCAAAATGTCCGTGGAGGCTCGCGATGGGCGGATCCATTGGGTCGGTGCCGCGTCCCAATGGCAGGGTAACCGGGCGACCGTTCGAGTCGTTGACGGGAGAGCTCGCACATTGATTCCCGGGCTCATGGATTGCCATGTCCACTACAGTAGCCCAGGTGGCCCAGAATGGATTGCACGATTTACCGATCCACTCCCCGAAATCTCGATGCGAGCGATCGAACTTGCCGAGGCAAGCTTGCGAAGCGGTGTCACGACTGCGCGTGACGTCGGTGCTCCCCAAGGGGTCAGCATAAGGCTCGCCCGCGCAGCCCGGGCTGGAGAGATACGTGCTCCGAATATTCGCGCCGCGGGAACTTGGATCGCTCACCAGGGCACCTACGTTTCCTTCGCCAGACAATTCGCGGAAGCTGACGAGCTACGAAATGCCATCAGAGCGGAGATTGAGGCAGGCGCAGACCTGATCAAGGTTGCACTAGCAGGCTGGAATGAAGGGGCACGTCCCAAGGACGCGCCGGATATTCCGTTTGACAAGAAACTGCTCGCGATGGCAGTCGAAGAGGCACACAAGGCAGGCTTCAAGATTGCATGCCATGCCAACGACCCGACTAGCTGCCGAATAGCCGCACACGCTGGAGTTGACTCACTCGAGCACGGGATGTTTCTTGAAGCCAGCGATCTTGTAGCCATGGAGAAGAACAAGACGTACCTTGTCCCGACCATGTCGGTGTGGGACGCCATGCTCTACTATTCGCGCGTTGTTGATTGGCCTGAGGCCCGTAGGAAGCGAGCTGAGGATCTACGACAGGGATCACGTGCAGCGGTCACTGCCGCCATCAAGGCGGGTGTGAAGATAGCGCTAGGGACGGATGCTGGAGGCGGAGCTGCGCGTCACGGTCGAATCGCAAGAGAGGCTGAGTTGATGGTCGAGTGTGGAATGGAGCCAGGCGACGCGCTCATAGCCGCGACCTCAAACGCGGCAAAGCTGATCGGCGAAGATGAACGGGGGACGATAGAGGAGGAGAAAATCGCGGACATGGTATTGCTTGACGCGAACCCCTTAGAGAATATCGGCGGGTTAAGAATGATCGCTGCCGTCTTTCAAGATGGACGACGAGTAGCTTAGATCCCTTCTGGCAAGAACGGATGTTTCATCGCATACCGCCTGCTCTCACCCAAGGCTCGGTGGAAAATTCCAGGTAGCACTCAGTTTTATGGTGGACCGGGCGGGATTTGAACCCGCGACCTTCCGGTCTCTAGACCATTTCCTGGTTTGCAAACCGGACGTTCTTCGGCCTGACCATTCTCGTCAGCATACCAGGCTGAACTACCGGCCCACGCGGCCGAACCCCGATATTATACTCGGTTAA
Source organism: Crenarchaeota archaeon 13_1_40CM_3_52_10 (assembly GCA_001918765.1). Taxonomy (GTDB): domain Archaea; phylum Thermoproteota; class Bathyarchaeia; order 40CM-2-53-6; family 40CM-2-53-6; genus 40CM-2-53-6. The sequence goes on along the minus strand of MNGO01000062.1, from coordinate 845 downwards.
AGCCTTTGACGAGAATTTGGGCTGTCATTTCCATAGCATTGAACACTTTCGGTTCCGTCTGTGAGTCTTGAACAGGAAAAGTGACAATCAGATTCTGTGTCTCTCCCAACCTCGACATTCTCCCTCTCTCCTGATGTAGCGGCCGAAACCGGGATCCATATTGGAGATGGCGGTCTAACCATCAGGAAAGGAGGACCACACGGTTCTTACCAGTATGAAGTAACAGGGCATGCACTGGAGGATCAGCTTTACACGATAGGCATGGTGATGCCGACTATCTCTGCCGCGTACGGTCTCCACCGACCCGGGTTCTACGTCAATCCCGAACAGACTTGGACCTCCGTGAGATATCAGAGCAAGGCAGTTGCACTCTTCAAGAATGAAACCCTAGGTCTCCCTAGTGGAAGGAAAAGAAACCTCTCAATACCTGAAGCGTTGAGGAGCGATCCTATGTTGATGAGACACCTTGGAAGAGAGCTTCTCGCAACAGATGGGTGCCTTGGGTTTTACAGTGCTTGCCGAAATGGCACTCACAAATATCCTCGAATTCAATTAAGAATGAGTGCTGGTCAAGTGATTGAACAATTCTCGAACTTCTTGAGAAATGAACTAGGCATTTCTTTTCTGCGGAGAACTGAACTAGTAGCTCATGAAGGATGGGGAATCAGTCATCAACATATTCTGCAGATTAGCCGCTCGGAGGATGTAGACACTTGGAGAAGGGAAATTGGCTTTTCGAATCCGTCACACATGTCACGCATAATGATCTTCGAATCTCTAGGTGAGTGCGTTCCTCGAACCAGTATAGTAGACCGTTTGTCGTTTCTATCCGGTCGTACCTCAAG
>MNGO01000012.1 GCA_001918765.1 Crenarchaeota archaeon 13_1_40CM_3_52_10 | reverse complement strand
GTGATGCAGTTACTCATTTCAATTCAAAGGAGACCAATAGCTGGGTGTATGGGAAGCGGTATCCCAGACTACACCCCCGGTTTTTCGAATTCGAAATTATAGGTGGGTCAAGCAAGAAGCGAAACAAGGCAAGAAGCGCAAGGCTGCAACTCTTAGGCTGATGGCGAAGCCTTAGAGATGGCACGGAGAACCAAAGCGGGAACGTGGGTACGATAGAGGGGATCCTGGGTTACGACATGTCTCTTCTCAAATCGTTTGAAATGAACGGTTAGTTTCGTTCTAACCAGGCTCTCGAACACTAATTTCCGTCTATCGGCCTCAACCTTGAGGGCCATTGCCCTTTCGGAATCATGTCTCTAAGATACCGCCCCGCGCAGTTGAAACAGGAAAACGTCAAACTCGTGTTCAGCCGTATCAGAAGTAATCTGGGAATCACCACCAGAATGACCGGTTGGACTCGCAAGCCCTGACATGTCGATACTTGCTGGGCATGCCTTCCAATGAGAATCGAGCGAAGGTGAACGCAGGTTTCCTCGTCTTCAGTACTGTTTACTCACTAGGAAAAATGGTTAACAGAGACAACTGCATGCTGAGACTGCATGAAAGTGTCCTCCATTGAATGGTTGCTAGATCCGAAGGATCCTTCAATCAGATTTCACACGCTCATTGACCTGCTAGATCGGCCCATCAGCGACAAAGATGTAGTGGCGACCAAAGAAAGAATTCGAAACTACGGGCCTGTCAAGAGAATCATGGCGGGACAAACCCGCGATGGCTATTGGCCGCCGAAGGAGACATGCTATCGTCCGAAGTGGACGGCCGCCGCTTGGCCCCTTGCTCTACTAGGTGAGATGGGAGCGCCTGCTGATCATAGAATCAAGGGCGAGTGCGAGCGGTTCTTCGACCTGCACCAAGTTGACACTGGAGCTTTTTCCTGCGTAACCAAGCTTGAGAGGGGGAAGAGATGGGATGAAGCATGCCTAACCGGCAACATGATCCGAACCTTGATCAAGTTTGGCTACGGTGACGACCCCCGCGTCAAAAAGGCGATCGATTGGCTGCCTGAACACCAGCTAGAAGATGGTGGATGGAATTGCGATTATCCTCAGCGAAAAGTGAAGCATAGTTCGTTCATGTCAACCATCGAGCCTCTGTGGGCGTATTCGGAGATTCCTCGGAGAAAGTGGACCAGAAAGATGAAACGGTCGATCGAGAAGGGAGCGGAATTTCTCTTGATGCATCGGGTATACAAATCAGATAATCATCACTGGAAGGAGACTTATCCTTTCTTCACCGCGCTTCATTTTCCAATGTACTACTTCTATGACGTGCTTCACGGTTTGCGGGTGTTGACAAAACTCGGCTATTCAGATGAGGAGAGGATTAGGGACGCCACACATCTGTTGCTGTCAAAGCGTAGTCCGAACGGAACTTGGAATCTGGAGGGCGACTGGTTTAGAGAGGGAGATTTCTTCTATCCCAGTGGCAAGGGAAGAAAGGCCCCCGTCAGCATGGAGCAAATTGGGAAACCTAGCAAGTGGATCACGCTCAACTGCTATCGAGTGTTGACGGAGACCGGAGACGTAGTCATCCCTCAGACCCTCTAGCAAGCTGACCAGTGAACGACAAAAAAGAAGTCCGGAGAGTCAGGGCTCATTGAACTACCTAGTACGGCGCAGTTGGGGTCCAGGCGATGAGGGTCTCCATGCCGGTTACTCCTTTGACGCTGCCTAGTTTCTCAACGGAGGTTTCCAGGAGCTCCTCTGGACTGAAGCCGTGGAATGCGGCGAATACGTCGAACTCTCCAGGTATTACGTGAGCTTCGACAAAGTTCGGGAAGGTCTTGATTTTTTGTAGAACGTTCTTGAACGCCCCTTTCACCTTCACCAGTGCGAAGGCGATTGGATCTTCTGATTCGTCCTTTTTCGCGTTCGAGATCTTCTGAAGGGAAATCCCCGTCTGAGTAGAGCTGATACCTTTGACCTTTCTGATCTTCTCGACGATATTGAAGGCCCTGTTGGGCTCGTTGGTTCGTAGCTTGATTATAAGATCGAATCTGCCTGTGACCGGAATGACCGATTCGACACTGTTGATCCGTCGTATTTGGCTGATGGCGCGTGCTATTCCTCCCTTGACGTTGGCGAAGACCCAGCTAGTCTGTTCTGCTTTCGGCAATTTTTCCACTGATTGCCCGTGACCGAACGTGCGCCTATTTCCAATGACGCGTACCTAGAACCATCGGTAGCGGTAACGTTAACTCGATACTAAGTTCACTTGGGTTCTTATCCAATCTTCGAGAACCGTTGCAGAGCGATCAAGTGTCTTGAAATATATTGCTCGACCCTTTCGGGCGTTGAGGAATCGATCTCCGTCATCTATCAAGTGCAACCTTGCGCCCGGTCCCAGTTCTGAGATCAGATCTTTCAGTTGTTCTGGTCTGGCGTTGGGGTCTCGGGTACCTGAGATGAATAGCATTGGTTTTGAGATCTGGAAGAGATGTTTGACTCCAAGCTCTTCCGGTCTCCCGGGCCGGTGAATGGGATAACCGAAGTAGAACAGTCCATCGACATCGCTCCTCCCAGGTTTGTCAGCGACAATATGGGAGGCAACAGCTGCTCCCATCGACAAACCTCCTATGACCAGTTTCCCTGGGCTGTGCTGAGATCTAACTTCGTTGAGGACTCTCCGGTAGCATCCAACGAGGACTTCTTTCGGGTTCGGGGTCCGGGTAAGTCTCCATCGGGGCTCCATGTATGGAAAGTTGAACTTGACGGTGAGGAAGCCACGCCGGGCCATTTCGACATGGAAGAATGTGATAAATCGAGAACTCATCGATTTGCCCACTCCATGGGCGAGGACCAGAGCAGTAGGACTTGTAGAGCCTACCCTTGGGGATGTTCCATAGACTACACTGATACGGTGTTTTCCGGTCCATGGAATCTTCTTTGTTTCGAGCCTTACTGAATCAACCGGGGCTTTCAAAACCGGTCTCAAGCTTAGCCGAGCCCTGTTTGTATGGATAGCGACTAGCGCCGGCGGGGTCAATGGGATAGCTTAAAAAAGAAAGAGATAGTTTATTCGGCTACAACCATGAATGAGACTACACTCTCCCTCAAGACGAACATGCGGAAGCTCTGGGCAGACCACGCGATCTGGACCCGCCAATACGCCGTCTCGGCACTCGACAATGCACCGGATATGGTAGCGGCAAAAGAGAGACTCTTGAAGACTCCTGATAACATCGGCAATTCCCTTGTCCCCTACTATGGCGAGGGAACAGGCAGAAAACTCGCAGAACTGTTAAGGAAACATGTGCTTCTAGGAGTCGACCTCATCGAGTTCGCAAAAGCTGGAGACCAGAAGAATTTCGAAACGCAAGACAGCAAATGGACGGTGAACGCGGACGAGATAGCCGGATTCCTAAGCCAGACAAATCCTCACTGGGCCAAGGACGACATGTTTGACCTACTCCATCAGCACCTGACCCTGACAAAAAAGCAGGTAGAGGCCCGGCTTGACAAGAGATGGAAAGATGACGTCGCGGCCTTCGACGATGTCTTCACCGAGATCAACACAGTCGCCGACACGATCTCGCAAGGCATCATGAGACACTTCCCCGACAAGTTCTAGCCAGGACCAGAATTAGGGCTCATCAACCGTTACCGACGGCCGATGAGTACTGTGGGTGCTGGAAGTGGAACTTCCCCAAGCTAAAATAGAAACCTTCACGATAGGAGTGGGAGCCCCGGACTTCGGGAATCTACTCGGCGTGGACGGGGAACGTTACTCTCTTTCGTCATTCCAGAACAAAAGACTTCTCGTTTTGTTGTTCATCTCAAACAGCTGCCCAACGGTCAAAGCCTGCGAGGACCGCATAATCAAGATTCAAAAAGACTACTCAGGGAAAAATGTCCAGTTGCTAGCTCTGAACTCAAACAACCCGTATCTCTCTCCTGCCGATACTTATGCCGAAATGGTCCTGAGAGTTCAAGAGAAAGGCTTCAACTTTCCGTATGTTAAAGATGAAGAAAGAACCGTAGCCAGGTACTATGGGGCCGTGTGTACACCCCATGCGTTTCTGCTGGATGACGAACGAAGGCTTCGCTATAAGGGTCGAATAGACGATTCTCGGAATCCCGACAGAGTAACGATCAGCGATTTGCGAAATGCGATCGAAGATCTCCTAGCGAATAGACCCGTTGGTGTTCCTGAGACAACGCCGTTCGGCTGCAGCATCGTCTGGTAATTCCGCAAGGACGCTTTTCTCGTGACCTTGTTTAAGGTGGGTCATGTCTACAGACGATTCACGCTTGCCAGCGGAAAGAAGGTAACTCTGCGCGTACTTCGATGGGAAGACCTTGATGGTCTTCTCATGTTCATCAACAGCCTTGTCAACGAGAAACAAGGAGACAAAAAGTCAACCCTCTACACGGGCTTTGACAGAAAGGTCACGCGCGAAGAAGAAGTCGAGTGGCTAGCACAAACCCTAGTAGCAATAGAAGGAGAAAGTGTCATCAACATGGTCGCGGATATCAATGGAAAGATCATAGCAAATGGCGATGTGACGCGGGGCAGATACAAAGACACGCATCATCATGGACACATGGGACTAACTATGATCAGTAAATACAGGGGACAAGGGATAGGACGCAGAATGATCGAGACGCTTGTCAGAGAAAGCCGCAGGGCAGGACTACGGACCCTCGATGCAGAGTTTCTGGCCGACAACGAGACAGCCCGACGAGCTTACGAGAGAGCAGGCTTCAAACAAGCAGGAATAATTCCACACAAAGTCTTCAGAAACGGAAGATACTTCGACGGCCTAATTATGGCTAGAGAACTATGATGGGATCCTATTCTCACGAGAAAAGGCTTTTTCTTAATCTACCATTTTACAGGGTCTTGAGGTTTCTCCTGGCTCCTCCAGAGATAGAGGGTGGCAATGGAACAGTAGGGATGCCAATTTTTCGACAACTGTTGGAATTTTTCCCTTGACGGTAACTTTCTGAGCCTGTAAATTTTCTGGGCGGCCTTCCTCAGTCCAAGATCATCAACAGGTAAGACATCTGTTCGTCCTAGGACGAAGATTAGAAACATTTCCGCAGTCCATCTTCCGATCCCTTTCACGTCATCAAGTTCTTTCACAACCTCGTCGCTTGGAAGATGGGACAATTTTTTCAGGTCCAGAACGCCGTTTTCAACTCTCTCGGATAGGTCTCGAATGTACCGGATCTTCTGTGGGGATAATCCGCTGGCTCGCAGGTGCTTTTCTTCAGTATCGAGGTATTGGCGAGGCCGAGGAATCCTTCCATCATAGATTTGTTTGAACCGGTTGAGTATCGCACGCGCTGCTGCTCCGGCTAACTGCTGGAAAATTATCGAGCCGACAAGTGCCTCGTAGTGATTGTCGTCCAAGCGAAATTCGTAAGGTCCAAGGTGGTTGATGATCTTTGCAAGGGCGGAGTCGTTTTTCTTGAGATGCCTCATTCCCCGTGTCCATACGCGTTTCTCGGCTAGGTTTGCTTCTACCAATTTTTGAGTCAATTCAGGCCCCTCCAAGCTTTGAATAGTGAGTGTGGGTTGAAGGGGATTTGTCAATGGCATTTTCGGACAAGGAGATCGCCTCTGCGATCGAGATGGGAGAACTGAAGATTCTTCCGCGCGGATTCAGGCTCAACCCTGCTGGAGTGGATCTGCGTATCGATCGGGGGGTTCGTCTGAAACCGAAACAGCAATTGCTGGTTGCTAGCATCGAAAGGGTCGAGCTCTCGAATCGTATTGTGGGATTTTTACATCTTCGCTCGTCTCTGGCTCGTGAGGGTTTGTTTGCGAGTCTTGCTCTGGTGGACCCGGGCTTTCGCGGGCAGCTCACTGTCAGTCTCTATAATTCCGGAGACAGCGCTGTAAATCTCGCGAAGGGTGAGAGGTTCATCCAGCTCTCTCTGTTAAGACTTGGAAAGCCATCGACCAAAAAATACGCTGGACGCTACCAGAATAGTAGCGGAGTGGTTGCGAGTCGTCGCAGAAAACGATCACACACGCCGAAAATAATGGAAAGCGTTATACAGGGTACCGGTGGCTAAAGCGTTGATACAAGAAATGAAGGACACTTCACGCATTCTAGATCTCAAATACAAGCTCATGACGATCGAGCTGCTCAACCTGGCCAAACAGCGGTTCACATATCGAGAACTCTCGGCGATGGTTCACCTACCTGAAACAGTTCTGAGCCGCTACGTGAAAGGACACGTCTTGCCGACCGCACAACGGGCCGAAGAGATCAACAAGACTCTCCAAAGATACATGAGCCTCGACAAAGAACTTCTGGAGAGAATCAAGTTCGACGACGGAGGATATTTTGACAACACAGCGATCATCGGCGACACGATGCTACTAGAACGGGCCGTCCAACATGCAGTCGGCAAGTTCGCGGGAAAGAGAGTTACAAAGATCATGACCGCAGCGGTCGACGGAATACCACTTGCAACTCTCCTAGCACACCGGCTAGGCGTTGGACTACTTGTCGCCAAGAAAGCTAGAGAAGTGGGGGTTAGAGAGTTCATCGAGGAAATTTTCGTACCGCCTAAGACTGCTGTAGTCTTGAGCTTGTTCGTTCCAAGGGATGCGATCAAGAAAACGGACTGCGTGCTGATCGTCGACGACATCATCGATAGTGGAGAGACGCAGCGTGCGATGATGAAGATCATTCAGAAGGCAAAGGCGGAGGTCATCGGAATCTACGCTCTCGTGTCGATTGGGACTGATTGGAAGGCTCGGATAGAGTCGGCTGGGAACGTGCCCGTGGAGGTGGTAACCCCGGTTATCAAGAAGGAGCCCAAGGAGAAAGAGAGAGAGTCGAGAGAGACGAGAGAAGTTCGGGAAATATCCGCCTAGAACCTACTATTTTTCAGTAGAAAAGGTACAGAAAATGGACCTATCTGAACGAGGAAGATAATTCTTTCCGATACCGTCGTTGCCTGGACCAGATCATGTTTTTCTAGATGAATCAAGCATCGCCAGTTCTTCTTTTCGCCAAAGTATTTTTTCCCCGTAACTTTTCTCTTCCGCTAACTATTCTCTAAGCATTCTTTTTCTAGTGACCCCCCCCGGGTGGCCGATTTTCCGCGCCCCCGCCCTTCGTGAAAACACTCAGAATCCACGTTCACGCGCTTTGGTCATTCCCTTCTTCCTCCATGACAGAATCTAGAACCCGGACCCAATCCTGTTGAGTCCATGTCTCTTCACTGAACGCTTGGTTCAGTCCTTCCTGAAACCGGTACCGAATCTGCATAAGAAACAGTTCCTGAAACCATACTGAAACCGGTCTTGAAACGTTTCCGAAACCGCCTTTGAACCGCTATCGAAACTGTTGCTGAACCCGTTGTTGAAACGGTACTTGATCTCGCCCTGAAACTGGTAGTAAATCTGTACCGCGAATTTTCATTGGGGGCCCGGGGCCTACTCCAGTCTCGCGCCCCGCACTCAACGAAACTAGCTGAACATGGCCCGAATGTTCTCCGCTAAAGGCTGCCCCACCACGCCGCGATCCGTCACGATCCCGGTAACCAGTTCTGGTGGGGTGATGTCGAAAGCCGGGTTCAAAGCCCCAACATTCCGGGGAGAAAAACGCCTACCGCCAATCAACAGGACTTCCCGTTGATCCCGCTCCTCAATAACCACACGAGAAACATCTGACACCAGATCTAGGGTTGACACTGGAGCCGCTACATAGAATGGAACACCGAAGAACTTGGCCCCAAGTGCGATCTGCAAGGTCCCGATCTTGTTCGTAACATGCCCCGTGCCCAATATCCTGTCCGCACCCACAACAACCTTGTCCACCATTCCCTGAGCCATCAGCTGAGCAGCCGCGCTATCACAGATCACCCGTACCGGAATCCCGTCCCTAGACAGCTCAAACGCTGTCAGTCTCGATCCCTGCAACAAGGGCCGCGTTTCCGTCGCGATCACAGACACGTTCTTCCCGTCCTCGACAGCGGACCGGACAACTGCCAACGCAGTACCATACCCCGCAGTCGCGAGAGATCCCGCATTACAGTGAGTCAGCACAGTATCTCCGTCCTCAATCAGAGCAGCCCCAAAGCTTCCGATCTTGTGGGCGGATTCAAGTTCCTCGCGAAGAATCATGTCGGCCTCCTTCAGCAACCCGCCACCAAGTGACCCAACCGACATGGCTCGCGAAGACGCTTTGAAGACTCGCTCGACAGCCCATCGGAGATTCACACCTGTCGGTCTTGTCGAGATCAGAGAATCAGCACACTTGCGGAGCTGTGACCTAGCCTGATTCAGATCGCTACTCCTGATCGTCATAGCCGCCAGAGCCAGACCGTACCCGCCAACCACACCGATCAAAGGCGCGCCTCTGACCTTCATGGACCTGATCGCGGAACAAACCTGGTCGACTGTCCGCATACGAACATAGACTATCCTCCCGGGCAGCTTTGTTTGGTCAATGGCCTCCAGAACTCCGTTCTTCCACTTAACTGGTTCGAGAGAGTCTCGTTTTTTCCCCGGCATTTCTCAAAAACTCTGCAGTCTCTCCTCAATCCTTCGCATGCCTTTATAGACGCCTGCCCGCCGCTAGCGCTCTCAAATCGTAACTGGTGCCTCGCTTGATGACGATAGAAGTTCTAGAAGCCTTCCTCTCCAAGAACAAGGTCTACCTGAAAGAACCCGAGAAACTCATGGAGCTCCGCGAGAAGGCCTTCGGAACCCTGGCAGACGACAAGCTCTTCCTGAGCCCTTACGAAACATTCTATCTCGTCGAGAAACGAAGAGCCCGAGTAACCGACGAGAAGACATCAAAGGAGAAGACGCTCCAGCATCTCGTCACAAAACTGGCCGTTGGAAGACCAACGATATGGACCAAGTATCTAGTATACCGAGACCTACGAGATAGAGGCTATCTGGTCCGAGAGTCCGAAGGAGGTTTCGATTTCGAAACCTTCGGAAAAGGAGCGACCCGACGACAAGTGTCAATTGTCTTCGAAGGAGGAGAATCCACCCTCGAAAGACTCGCGAGGCTCTCCGCGAAGGCGAACAAGGAGGGCAAAGACCTGGTCCTCGCTGTAATCGACAGACGCACAGACATCGTGTATTATACGTTGAACACTGAACGTTTCGAAGGAAAGTAAGCTCCGAGACGGAGAACCCTAGTATCTTGTCAGAAGCACAATTCACTCTTCCACGGGGCATGAAAGACATTGACCCAGAGGAGATGTCGCGAAGGATCTGGCTCAGCGACAAGATACGACAAGTACTTTGGAACTATGGATTTCAGATGCTGGAGCCAAGCCCTGTCGAAAACCTCGAAACCCTCGAGGCAAAATCAGGCCCAACAATTAGAGACGAAATCTACTGGTTCAAAGACAAGGCAGAGCGAAACCTCGGACTAAGATTCGACCTCACAGTAGGCATGACCCGAATGGTCGCGAACAGGTTCGACCTCCCAGAACCGATCAAGATCGCGTGCATCGGTGGAGTATGGCGCTACGACGAGCCCCAGTTTGCCCGGTACCGGTACTTCACACAGTGGGATGCTGAGGTCTACGGAGTCGCAGATCCGACGGCCGATGCTGAGATCATCGCGTTGAGCTCTGACATTCTGGAATCAGTAGGCCTCAAAGACCACCTGGTTAAGATCAGCAACCGAAAACTCGTCGAAGGATTCCTACGGGGCCTTGGAATACAGTCACAAAATGATCTCGATCATCTAATCAGGATAATCGATAAGATGGGAAAAATAGGATCTGAACAGGCGGAACGAGAATTCAGCAGAGCCGGCCTATCCAAAGACAAGGTCAAACGGATCCTGGGCTTCGCCGATATTGGCGGAGACCCAGACAAGGTCCTGGGGGAGCTGGAGAGCAAACTGCCCAAAGGCGAAATGATTCACCAAGGTTTCAAAGAGCTATCTGGAACAGTCGACAGGGTGAACTCCTTGGGGAAGAAAGCCAAGGTCAAGGTCGATCTTGGAATCGTCCGAGGAATAAGCTACTACGACGGAACCGTATTCGAAGCTTACGATCGAGATGGGGAAGACGTTGGCGCGATCCTTGGAGGCGGGCGCTTTGACAAGCTATGCAAGATCTACGGAAAACGAGACATGCCAGCAACGGGAGTCGCAGGCGGCTTCGAACGACTCATGCTCTCTCTAGAGCGGAAAGATCTGTTTCCTAACATCCAGCAACACCCGCAAGTCTTCGTGGCCACAGTCAACGAAACCGTCTGGAACGAAGCCGTGAAAATCGTTCAACAACTCCGAAGCCAAGGCATCAGAACAGACTACGACCTCAAACAACGCCCACTCAGCAAACAACTAGAGTACGCCGACTCATTGAAGGTAAGAGTCTCTCTGGTCATAGGTCCTAGAGAGATCAAGGAAGGAAGCGTCCGTCTGAAAGATATGAAAACAGGCGAAGAGAAAAGCGTCAACCTAAGGTCTGCAGCTGATGAGGTCCGAAAAACCTTCGCATGAACCAGATTCCCTTCCGAGTTACAACACGAAAACCGAAATCAATCCTTTTTCTCGGAAGCCCCAAAAACCAAAAACGAGAAAGATGGAGAGATCAGCTTGGTATATTAGGCCCATTCGATCATTTCGGTTTCTCGTGGAACGAGTGAGTCTTCGTTCGAAGACAAGGAACATGCGACGGAGACGCGTCAGAAGAGAGACTAGAACCCGGCTCATTCATGTTGCCGTAGCAGCTGGATAGCCAGCTACACGTGATCCTCTCATTACTCCTTGGGAGCTAGATCGTACATTTCGGGCGGATTCTTCGGCAAAACGAAATGGATGAAGCGATATCCGTACTTCTCGTGGAATTGGTCACTGCCCTGAATACCTTTCTTGAACGCCTCCTCAAATCTCCTCCAGTCTTGTGCGCGAATGGCCTCCGTCATGGGATGAAAATGCGTTTTTACGAATCCGTTCAAGTCTTCAGCGAACTTTGGCCTGAGGGTGGCGCCTATTCGGAAGAGGGCGATGACTTGGTTGAGCTGATACTGGGCGAGCTTCCAGTTGAGCGCCTTTGCAGCGTAGTAGAGGACGTGATACCTTTCTCCAACCTCCTTCATCAGATGTGCCATGCCGTGTTGAGCCTCGGCCAGCTGCTCGAGGCTTAATTCTCCGTGTTTTGTCTTGATCACAATCTTCTCGTCTGGCATGAACGGGTCGACTGATTCTCGTCGGAGTTTCCTTATAGGCGTAAAGTATCAAGTTAGTGTGGGAAGGGCGAGACGATAATGTGGGTTGAGTTCAAGTGTCCGATCTGTGGAAAAGATTTGGATGATGACAAGTCCGTGGCGAATTTCATGATTTGTAACGAATCATCTCACGGAACCTTGAGGTTCTTCACCGGGGACGGTTGCTTCTTCACTAACGACGAGAAGGTGGCTGAGGAACTCGTGAAGAAGGGAAAGCGAGTTCATGTTGTAGACCATCAGGAGTTTTTCGCCAGGCAAGTCTGAGATCCAGGCAAGGCGAGGACCTAGAGTCGAACGCGCTTTCAGTAGTTCTTAAGAATCCGTGCTAGTCATTCTGCAAAAGCCGAGCAAGAAACACTCTGTGTTCTTTCCACCTGTTATTCTTAGGAACAATTAACTAGGATTCACCATAGCCAGCCCTTTGGGCCCGTAGCTCAGCCTGGATAGAGCGGCAGTCAATTTCCTGGCCGATCCCCCTATGCCCCCTCCAGGGCGGGCTGAGCTGTAGGTCCGGGGTTCGAATCCCCGCGGGCCCGCCAACCCAGCCATTCAATTTTCTTTCAACAACCACTAGGGCATTAGTTGCCATCTATTGTCGGATCTAAGATGGTGTGTCGATGGATTCTTCAGTGCAAAAATTAGGAACTTCTGTTCACTGAATCTCAGTGAACACTGCACCGATGAGGCCGCCAAAGAGTCCCAAGAACATTCCAAGTGGGAAGAACGCCGTGAAGACAAAATCTACAGCGAGATTTTCCACGGTGGTCTGGTCAAGTATCCCGGTTAGCCCGGGAAGTATCAGCGCAATATAGGTTAGGGAAGCGGCGATAGTTTGGGAGACGAAGGCTCCAATGAGGCTCCGTGGTACGCTCGCGAGAATCATGCCTGCAAGTAATGACACTACGAACATTCCGGCATAATACAGAGCGACCCCCTGAATGGGCATGTTGGGTTTTTCGGCCGCTCGAGGAATGACGATACCATATACTATAGCCGTAACGGCTAGGCTTGCCAGGGTAACCCCCCAGCCCAGTATCACCAGTGCTGATCCTTTTCGGCCGATGCTTATGCCGATAGTCTTAACCCATGACAACAAGAACAGCCATTCGGAGCGGGCACAAATGAAGCTTCCGGAAAACAGGGTAATCCTATGCTGGACCCTCATCATCGTTACCGCTGCTTCGGCAATCAACCTGATAATCGTGACAGCAAACTATGATCTCGCAAATCTTTCTTTGAACAAGCTAGATTTCACAGTCTCCAAGGTAACCTTTCAGAACCCGTTGAGTAATGCTAGCATTCTCGTGGGAGTAACTGCTAACAACACGGTCAACTTTGATGGCCTTAAGGCTACCCATGTAATCGTCTCGATTTATTTCTTCGCAGATGGATCGACTCTCTTTCAAGACAAGCCTCTGGCGGGCTACTCCTTCGTCGACAAGCCCCTAGCGGCTCAAGGCTTTACTCCGTTGAGCGTCATCATACTGCTCACCCCATCGAACGCCACAAATTTGCAAGAATTCAAGAACCAGAACTCCGGAAACGTCACGGCCAATACCACGGTGACAGTAGATGTCTCGTCCATTGTTTCCTCCCTCTATAATGAAATACAACTGAGGACTGGCATAGGAACGCAATATCAGCAGCCGCAAAACGTCTCGTTAACCTAGTTAGAGGCTCCGACGTAGAGCGGCCTCTCAAACTAGAGATTCCCGGAAGCTGCGGGCCTGGATTGTCCGGGATTCTCCTGATGCCACATCGAAATATTCCAGATCTCCATCTAATGCGAGGGAGATGAAAGTACGTGCAACACGCGTCCCGGCGCATAGCTTGAAATCCGACTGGAGACTCTGTCCGACTGGTCTGAATTGAAGGACACCGCTTCAAAAGTCAAATTCTCAAAGAAAGAGATTCAATTCCTCGAACAGAACGAACTCTGCAGGTTCGCGACGGCCTCGAAGAAGGGTGAGCCTCACATCGTGCCAGTCTCCTACGTGTTTCATGAAGGCTTCCCGTATATCGTAACTGACTATGGAACGAAGAAACTCAAGAACCTCAAGCAGAACCCTCACGCAGCAATACTAGTTGACACAGCCGGGACGCAGAAGCTGCTGTTGATCAGCGGCTCGGTCGCAATTATCGAAAAGGGAGAAGAGTACCGGAACCTCTACAAGATATTCCACGAGAAGCTAGACTGGGTAAAACGCGACCCATGGAAGGAGGGCGAAGCACCCTTCGTAAGGATCAACCCCACTTTCAAGGCTGGATGGGGACTCCGCGACGAGAAGTAAGAGTCGTTCTCATCATTTCTAAGTCTCCTTTTTCCTCTCGTATTTCGGATTTGAAAACGGAGACAGTAGTGCGAACTGGTTACAAGACTCTTTAATAGCGCTGGAAGGGCCAACAGCCAATTAGAGCTGAATAGGCAAAATGGCAGATTTCTGTTCCAGATGCGGTAAGACATTGAGCCTCATCGACCCTCTCTTAGAGCTCAAAGGGCTGAGGTTCTGCGAGGACTGCTACCCGGACGTCAAACGGGAACACGCAGCAGCCAGCATATCGGACAAGATGGACCGGAAGAATCGCGCCGCGTTCGCTGACGACGAGAGCGACGAGAATCTTCGCGGATCTATTATCAAGGGCAAGCAAGCACTAGCGGCTAAGGAGAACGAGTTCAAATGGGACAATCCTTCTCTCTCTTTGATTGCGAGTGCTCTACGGATTCTGACTGATCAGAACAAGATCATAATGAAGCAGAACGAGCTAATTCTGAGAGAGCTAGAGAGCAGAACCCCTGCGGTAAAGTCGAAGTAAGACTCACCATCTTCCATTCCCCCATAGGAATGGTCCCGGGGACCGGAGTCTCATAGAGGTTGCTACCTCTATTTTGAATTCGCCGAACCATTTCTCATGGTTCTCCGGCGACACTCCGGTGTCTACTGTTAGCCTGGTAAGGCTGACGTGGCTGCGCACTGGGCGCACACCTACAGCGTCTTCGTCGCCCACTGTTCTAGGGGGCGGCTCGGAAGCTCTTCCAGGCTGAGCTACCCCGGGACACGGCCAGGACGCGACCATTGGCGTCTAGTTAAGATTTCTCGGGATCAGACTGATGATTCTCTCTAATCCAACGAGCCAAGTCTCGCAGGCCAACGTTCGAGGTTACATCGATTACTGGAACCTCGATGTTTCCGACGCGGACAAAGTTGTTGTATTTCGACATTGGCGCGTGGGATATGTTGGAGGCGTAGATTCGGCCTTTGACGTATTCTTCGGGGAGGGCTTCTGGTTCGACGAAGTCTGCGAGGAAGACTACGCCTTCGGCCCAGTAGAGAGCTAGTGGCTGGCCGGAGACGTTCATGACGAAAGCGACCATGGAGGCAAGGTTGACTTGGCTAGTGAAGCTGGTGAGGCCGGTGACGACGATTTCCTGGGGTGGCGCGTGGATTATAGAGACCAAGGTGGTGTTCCGGTTGGGCTGGGAGGGGTCGCCTGTGTTAAGGCTTGGCGGCGCTTTCACGAAGGACGGAACAGCCCCTTCAGTGAAGAGGCCTAGACTCAACAAGTTAGGGTCCAGGATCTAGATTCTGTCACGAAGGAAGATGGGATAGACCAGGGCGAGTGAACGTGGATTCTGAAGGTTTTCACGAAGGGCGGGGCGCGGGAAAATCGACCCCCTAGGGGGGTCACAGATTAGTTAGCGAGAAAGAAAAGTTACGAATCAGTTGGGTTTGCGCAGGAAAAGAGAGGCTGCGTTGACGGGTGGAGTTGAAGTTGGTTCGGTTGTTTGGCGCCCAGGGCGGGATTCG
>MNGO01000053.1:26785-36072 GCA_001918765.1 Crenarchaeota archaeon 13_1_40CM_3_52_10 | reverse complement strand
TATGAGCTTGTTACCACTGTAGAGATTCACGTTCTCTTGAGGATTCATCGTAGCAGAGTAGGCTGGAGAAACCAGCAAGGCGATCGCTGTCATCATGAGGACGGCTAGTACTCCAATCCGTTTTTTCAACTAAAGCGTCGATCCCTTGAGTTTCGACTCTAACACTTAGCGCGCGACCATAGAATCGCGTTCCGGAGAGGGAGGGCTGTTCGAGGAATAGACTAAGGTCCCGTAACCCCGAAAGAAACCAATCGGTTACAGAGTCCATTGGTTTTTTAACAAGGCCGAGAACGACTCGAAAGGACGCGCTAGGGAAAGAGAATTTTGTCCGAACAGTACCACAGACTCTTTCTGCGATGGGAGGTTCTCCGCGGCTGGATTCCGGCCATTATTTTTGCCGCCGTTTGCGTGTACGTGGAGCTTCTCTTCTTCTATAACGCGCTGAACACCGGCTTCGTTGACAAAACCGTGTCTATTCCAGTAGGCTCTTGGACTCTGCCTATTTCTATCGCGTTATTTCTTTCCCTTGGAAACGCGCTGGTGGTGGTTACGCTCTGGATGAACGTGTTTGAAAGCACCGCCTATGTCAAAGCTGGATCGGACAAGCAAGTTCGGAGAATACTTTACCCTCTCAGGATGATTAGAACAGCGGCCTTGGTTCTGGTCCCCTTCACGATAATCTTGTTCGCGCCATACATAGTCGAGGCGAATTGGTTCGTGAACTCGGTCGCTTCTATCCAAGCGTTCAAATCAACCACGGCATCGTTCTACAACTGGGCATTCACCGTATCGCAGATTGATGGCGCAACTCGGTTCATGATTTCGCAGATGGTTGCTGCTTTAGGTGCGCTAGTCATTGCTGGATTGCAACTCTGGCGTGTTAAGGGTACCAAGAACCTTGTGAGAGCATTCCGACGACGAAAGTAGAACCCCATAGAATCGAGTTGAGCTTGATGTGGAATGTCCATCCACATCGCGATGTTAATTATGCAGGCTAGCGATAACAGTGCTACCTTGGCTTCGTCCCGCGAGAAGTTCTTCTGGAGTGGCCTATGGATCTACTCCTTAGCCACCGGTCTTGCGAGCATGATCTTCATGTCCTGGGCATTCTACGTAGAGTCAGTTCTAGGCCGAGGAGCGTTATTCATAGAACCCAACAGAGTCTTAGCGGCGGGAGAACTTGCCACGGTCGCTACGGGGATGTTGGCGCTTTTCATCCTCTTTCTCCGCAGCCTCGGCCGCGCCGAGTGATTCCTCCGCTCTGAACTTCGATCCGAAAATCTTCGCTAGGACAGGACTGATTCTCCCGGAGTATCTCCTGGGGAGGCTAGCGGCGAAAGAGTTGGTTTCAGACAACAAGAAGAGCCGGTTCTTGGCGAGCCTAATCTCTGATAGATCGTCGTATCGGACCTCAATGTCGCCTGGTCCAACGGCGGTCAGCGCCGCTTCATTCTCAACCTTGTTTCGCATTCTCTGGGTGAGGAACTCTTGAAGAGAGAATCCGGTGATTCCACCAATCAAGGCTCCGATAATAAAGAGGAATAGAAATCCGAGAACCGCAAGCATCAACGGGAGGATAATGGTCACGTTCGCCGAGCTGAGTCGTTTTAGTACGAGTTTGAAGTCGGTGAAGACAAGTTGGTAGATGCTCGCCCGTACAACACCTCTGTCGATCACTAACCTGATGCCGCCAGTTCGAGGCTGAACCTCCAATCCAGGAGGCGCTTTGGTTACCAGCCCGAGGATGATGTTCAGGACCGCTAAAGGTAGGCTAAAGAGAAGACCATCAGGATAAGAGAGTCCGAAGATAATTGCCACAGCAAGAAGAGTGACTCCACCTGCAAGAATGTTCTTCCGCATCGCGTATCACCAGAGAGCATCAGTCCGACTCTCAGCCTCTGCACGAAACCCTTTGGCCTGTGTTATCTGACGGCTATCGGGACGAGGCGAGCTTAGTCATGTACTTCTTCACAAGATCTTCGAACATTTTCTGAACGATCTCAGGAGATGGACCTGCAACTTCTACCTCGGAGTTCCCCTTTTTCACCCTGATCTTCCATGCATTCATTTGGTCGGGCATAGCGCAAAATGCGCAACTCGATTAGCTATTAACTATTTCACGCAAGATGTCGAGGGAGATTCGTCTTTCATCTTAACCCGTTATAAGGAGATGATTCGGTTGAGGTGCGCGGGGCCGGTAGTCGAGCCAGGACCAAGACGGCGGCCTGCGGAGCCGCAAATCGTGGGTTCGAATCCCACCCGGCCCGCTTTTCGTATCCACTAAGCAATCTTTGAGACGTGAGCAGCTGTTTCTCGCAATAACCCTTCAGGGAACTGAGTTCTCGATATCGGTATCCGACTCCGAATATGTGGTAGCTTGGTGATCTGAACTCTGTCGTTGTGTAGTTGATTATGAAACCGCAATTGTAACCTGAAACGGGGTGATCAGGAATACTGGCTTGGACTTGGACTGGGATAACTGGTGCGAGAAAGAAGATGGCGAGTCCTGCTAATAGTAGAGAGACGGCAACTCCGCCTCTTAGCGAAAGAGCCATTGCACATCATCGCTACTCCAAAGAGTAAACCCGCCAAGTTAAGGTGCGGTTTGGAATATTCTTTGCGGGTGGCGAATCCCACCCGGCCGGTTTTGCTTCTAGTTCTTGCAAAAGCAGGCTCAGTCAACAGTTCTTTACTGCTGTTCCATGCCCCTCTGTTGGGCCCGGCTGGGGATAGGCGAGGTCACGTTAAGGGAAATCGTGGGCCATGAAGGAAGAAAGGATTGGCCTGGGAACGTGAACTTGGGATTCTAGCGATTCCACGAAGGGCGGGGCGCGGGAAAAACAGACCCCAGGGAGGGTCATGATTTAGTTAACAGAAAAAAAATGTTACGGGAAAAAGAAAAGTTACAGAAAAGAGTGCGGATAAGAGCGCCCTACTATTATCGCTCCATTCGGTGATAGAGCTTAAGCGCCTCGGTCAGCTGCTGGACAGCTTCGGGGATGTAAGGCTCGCATTGAAACATGATGTGCCGGACGCCGAGTTCCTTGTAGCCACGCATTGCTGTCGCGATCTCCTGCACGGTGCCTGTCAGGGGGTTGTCGAAGAACTTCGGTTTCTTTGTCTGGAGATCGGGGAACCAGAGGCCGATGAGCGCCGTGACACCAAGCGTCGCCGGGTCCCGCCCGATCTTATGACAGGCGGCTTCGAGTCTTGCGCGTCGGTCGGCTAATGTTTCTGGTTTGCCCATGTAGCCAGTGTTCCATAGGTCAGCATATTGCGCGGTTAGTTTGAGCATGCGAGGACCCCCTTCGCTTCCAACCATCAACGGAGGCCCCTGTGACCGTGGCCCGCGTGGCACGATCTCGCAGTTTCGCGCTTGGTAGTACTTTCCCGCGAAATCAACATGCCCTTCACGCAGCAGTGGTTTGAGGATCTTCAAGGCTTCTTCGAACCGGTCCACGCGACGGTCGAAGGGTAATCCGAACGCCTGATACTCCGGCTCGTTCCATCCTGCCCCGACACCTAGAATCAAGCGTCCGTGGCTTATCTCGTCTACCGTCGTCGCCATTTTCGCCAGGATCGCCGGATTCCGGAACGAGTTGCAGGTTACTAGCGTGCCGATTTCCATGCGGTGTGTCGCTTCGGCCAGCGCTGACAGCATGGTCCAGCATTCCCAGATTCCCCGGGTCGGCTCACCGGGAGTTCGATAGAAGAGGTGGTCTGGGAGCCAGATGCTATCGAAACCATCCCTTTCCGCCTGTTGCGCGACGGCGCGGATCGAATCATAGGGACGCTTGCTGTAGTTTTCGCGGTCATTCGCTATGAAGATCAGTAGCCCTATCTTCACTGTGTGCTCACTCGAACCTTGTCCCGAAATATTGGCTATCTATTGCAGTGAGGAGTGAAAGTGTTTGCCTTTGCAAGTCCTTACTTTCGTTCAGCCCGCCAACCTGAGAAAGGCTGGGCTTAGGCGGTGGCGCGTATCGTCTTTTCTTTCTTGTTGGGCTGTCCTTTGCCCTTAGTGATCAAGTTCTTCAGACTACCGTTCACGTAGGAGCCCCATGCGTTTGAACAGGCATCGAAACACTCAACCTCGGGAAGTAAACCCTGGTGAGTGAAGCGGACTTCCGTTTTGGGGCCCTTTTTAGAGACCTCAAAAACAACTTTTGTGCCATTCCACTCCGTTTTGTCCCTGATAAAATTCAGCTTGCTGTCTAAAACAGTCCAGACGACTTTCTTGTTAGGAATGAATTCTGTTATCTTCTGTTTAGAATAATGGACGTCTTCGTAACGATACGTGAACACGTCGCCGAGCTTGTCGGTACTCCCTTCAATTTCTCCTGACCACCATCCACGAACATTATTGATGGCAGAGAAGGCTTCCTTCGGAGTCTGGTCTACCGTAAAGGTAGTGGTGTAGTTTTGACTATACATGGACCACTTTTCCATCCTTGCTGTTACTGCCCCTCACAGATATTTATCAAATATGTTAGGGCACACAAATGAGAACATCTCAGGCCAACCGGTGTTGCACAGGCGTCGAATCTTGGGAGTCTGTCTATTGATCCTGGGAGTCATCCTCTTTGGAGCCCGATTCGAGCTGGCTAGTTTCGCTGGTTGCTGGACGAAACCTGGCTGCAGCAATGATCAGTGGGAGGCCGTATACGGAGGGAGTTGGGTTTTGTTTTTCTTGGGCTGGGCTTCTTTTTTCATAGGGATCTTACTTTTCGTAATAGGTATCATACTAGCGACCTATTTTCCGCACAAAGCACCAGCATCGGAGGATGCCCTAAGAAACGCTGGCGAATTGAGCCATCTGGGAACTGTCCCCTGTATGTTCGAATCAGGCCTTCTCCCGCCTTCGCCATGAAACCTGAACCGTGAACCAAAGTAACAATCGGAACTTATCGACCCAGCTCCGAAGTCCTACCACGATGCGAAACGAGAGAGGATACGCACCTATGACCAAGATCCCGGTGACGACACGAATCGGCGTAAGGAGAATCGTGATCGAGGTCAATCGCGATTTGACAATCGAGCAACTGGGAATGCTAGATGATACCCTGCAAAGGCTCGGCTTGATCAAAGCGACCAGGGTAACCCTCCACGATCAACAACTGCACAAGCCTCGCCAGCAACGGCCCCCTCAGCCAAAGAGGCAGGTTGTGGAAAACACCCCGCAAACCGTTCCGCCTGAGGCTAGAAGCGCTCAGAGCACTGGATCTTAGGTCGGCTCCTCGAATTTTTTGTGGGATTCCAAGGAAAACTGTTAAATTCGCACCGGATTGCGACCATTACTCATAGTTAGTGCGTATGGATACGCAATCGTCAGCGTCTAGTTACAAGACAACCGAGCAGTTCCGACGAATCAATCCAGTCCAAACTGAATCAGATCTTAAGCACAAATTCATGCAAACCATCGGTGATGAAATGTTCGTAGAACTAGAAAAGATCGCCGATGAAAAAGGGATACGAGTTCAGACACTGCTTAGAGCGGTAGTGATTCCTGAGTGGGTACAGAGAATGGGGCAATCAATGGATCGTAGATCGAACTCGACCAGCGCTCAAGCGTCACATAGAGAAAAAGGTCGTGAAGAGCGACCTCAGAGATTCTAACTCTCCACCAAAGTTTCCTTGACGAGCCTCTTTTCCATAACAATTGCATCTTCTCCGTCGGCGTAGTATCCTTCGACCATCCCGGTTTTCGTGAATCCTCTTTTCGAATAGAGCTGGATCGCAGCCAGATTGCTCTGGCGTACCTCTAGCCTCAACAGCCTTTCTTTAGAGACCCTTTTTTCGAGCTCTACAAGCAATGTATCTCCGAAGCCCTTCCTTCTACTATCCGGGCGTACCGCGATCGAGATCAGGTGATCATGGTCCTCCCAGTGATCGACAATCCCGTAGCCGACGATCTCATTGTTCAGTGTGAGCACGAGAAATGTGTCAGGATTGTGTCGAGCGAGCTCAGATAGAAAGTAGGATGGATACGGGTCGTTGAAGCTCGCCTGCTCTAGTAGGGAGATCTGTTCAATGTCGTCCGGCTTTACTGGTCGGATTTTGACTTCCTGGACCGTTTGCATGTGATTCCTATCCTTTTGAAGATCTTGCGGCGGCCACTAGAGCAGCTGACACGTTGTCCCTACCCATAGCTAGGATGTAGGGTCCTAGCCTGGGACCAGAATCTGCTCCGATTAGTATCCTGTATAGGGTCTTGAAGAAACGGCCCGGTTCAAGGCCGTGTTTTTTCGCAATGGTGAACACGACGTTTTGGAGATAGGCCTCATCACTGCTAGCGTTAATGACTCCGGCCAATTCGAGCACCGCGTCTCTCTCTTTACCCTCGATGCTGATCTCCCTAGTCGAAATGGTCTCGATGTCTCGAGCCCAGTTCAGCGCCCTTTCCAATCTCGCTAAGAAGTCGGAGTCTGTCGCGTTTATCTTGTAGCCGTAACTGGCGAGTTTCTCCCGGACAAAGTCATTCTCTTTGCCTGTGGGCGCCACTTTGACGAGGTAAACCAGTAGATTATGTGGAATGTGAACGGAAGGTGCAGGCGGCGGTTTCATGTTCCAGCAGTATTCGTAGAGTCCTCTGAGTTTCGCAAGCTCCTTCGGGTCTTTGACTTGTTTCCGGCCAAAGTAGACGTCCTCTAGCTCATCCAGTTCGCTGATGTAAGTGGGTATGTCCTTGACCCAGATGGCTCTTGAGCCTACGCTCCTCTTGAACATCAGAAGAAGTAGGGTTTGGGGAGGTGCGTACTTCAGCCATAGCTGTGGCGCAACGACGTTTCCAACCGACTTGGAGATCTTTGAGCCGGTCTTGTCGATGAAATGCTCGTATCGGGTGTGGAAGGGAGGAGGCTCACGAAGGATCTCTTCCATAATTCGGTCGTTCGCTCTCACTGATTCAATTAGGTCCTTTCCGTAGCCTTCGTAGTTGACCTTGAGGGCGGACCACCTGGCTGCGAATTCTACTTTCCAGCTAAGCTTCCCGTTCCCGGTTCTGACATCAACCTCGCCACGATGACTGCAACCCTTGAGCATCTCTCCACGAAGCTGCATACCCTCGCAAGCGTACGTCACAACATGCCGCTCCGGAAGGTACTCGAGAGCTTTCGTCGTGTATATCCGGCCACAATTCTCGCAAATAGGAAAGTAGGGCAGAGTCTCAGTGTACTTCTCCTGACCCAGAGTTTCCTTGATGATCTGACCAACCTTTGTAGCGTTCCGAAGAATCTTGTCGATCTGCTCGTTGAACAAACCCTCCTTGTAAGCTCGGGTCCCTGAAACTGCGCGATATTCTATTCCCGTCTTATCCAGAGAATCGAGAAGGAGAGACCCCATGTGTTGACCATAACTCTCATGGCAACCGAACGGATCTGGAATACTGGATACTGGGAATCCGAGGTACTTTGACAACGACTTCGGGAATCCTGATGGTACCTTTCTCAACCCATCCATATCATCAGAGAAAGCGATCAGTTCCGTCGTGACGCCTACGTTCTCCAGAGCCATCCTAACCCCATGCGCTCTCGCCGCATCTCCAAAGCTCCCAATGTGAGGGATACCCGAGGCACCAAGCCCACTCTCCACCCGCAAAGACCTTTCCGATCGTCCAAGGCTTTTTTCCCGCTCGACGATATCTGCTGCGATCTTGTCGAGCCACGTTCCTCTACCGATGATCTGTGGAGGTTCGAGAGTCAAGGGCTAGCAGGCTAGTATGTCATGAGTGGTTCATAAAGAATGACGATTATTTGCACCAGACGACTCGTCAGCCGGTTTGCGAGTCGAGGGTTGGGGACTTGTTCATCCCCCCATAGGCTCCGACACCGGACGGAATTCAGCGAGATCATGCGCCACGCGCCACCCCGAGTCAAGGTTCGGCACGACCGGCAGCTACGACCGGAAGATCAGCGACCTGCGAAGGAGAGAAGTGCTACCGCAGGCAACGACCCCCCTCTTCGCGGACGAGTCGAAGACACCGGTCGTGGGTCAGAAAGCCGCCTAAGCCCAGCAATCCTTTTTTCTCGGAAACTCCTTTTTTTCAAATTGACGCGATTGAGAGTTAGAACAGCGTTCCTTGCAGCTTCCTTCGTCATAGCTTATTTTCTGGGGTTGACCTACCCAATTCTGAGAGCGGGTACCTACTTTGGGGTGGAATAATCTTCATTGCTTGTTCTCGCTGCGGTTGTCTTTGGAATCCTCGCGGTACGGAATAGACGAGGTTCGGGACGGGCTTTCTCATATTCTTCAACTCATCCCGGATATTCTTCTTGGGCTTCTGGGTTGCATATCTTCTGAACGCCCTCGGTATAGTCAGATTACCTCTAAGCAACGTGAACTTCTTCGGGTCCTGGATACTGCCTTTCGGTGTCTTTGCCGTTCTAAACTTCGTATACACTTTCGGTTTCGGCGACCGGAAGCAAAAGTACATCTTTTTCTCTTGGGTTAAAGACGCGCGCGAAGTCAGCGGAGCAAATTGAAGAAGCGAACTCGAACTATTAGACTCGTGATTGTAGGCTTCTATGTTGTCTTCCTGGCCTACTTGGGAATTAGCATGACTGTCGCAAACACTCCTTTGGGCTTTCCGGCAGGAGCTTTCCTAAACGGCTGGTTGCCGATCACTCTTATTGTCCTCTTGTCTGTCCCGATGTTCATCGCGATTGTGGCGGAAAAAAGGCAGCGAATGATTGGTAACGCCCAGTCGCCGCCCAATACAAACTGAGAAAATTGGTTTCCAAGCGTTTAGGAAACATACTCTACGGGATTGCGATCGGGACAACGATAATGGTCCTGCTCATCATCTTAGTCCTCTACGCATACTTTATCTGGAAAGGCGTCAACTTGCCACCGTTTTAGTTCAGCTTTTGGTTGTTCACCTGTTCAAGCATACCCTTTATTCTGTTAGACTACGTTTTCTGGGCGGGAATTGTTTTCGCTCTTGTCTGCTCCGTTGAGTTACTCCGAACTCGACCCACTCGCCGTCCTGCGAAGAGTCCCGAACCACCTTCGACCACGTAAAACTTCCGCGACCTCGACCCCTGCCTTTCGGGGATTGAACTAGGAGCCCCATTTTCGTAGGACGAACATATTAATGGCAAGCGCGATTTTCGACGCAAGTGTTAGCGTATGAATTATCGAAGACTCGGCTCGGCAGGGCTCAAACTAAGCGAGCTATCTCTCGGTTCCTGGGTGACCTATGGTGGACAGGTTGGCGAAGAAGTCGCCGTGAAATGCATGTCTATCGCATATGATAATGGTGTCAATTTCTTCGACAGCGCGGAGGCCTA
>MNGO01000053.1:0-26700 GCA_001918765.1 Crenarchaeota archaeon 13_1_40CM_3_52_10 | reverse complement strand
AAACACCTCTTCGAGGCCTGCCGCAAATCCCTCAAACGATTACAGTTGGATTATCTGGATTTGTTCTTCTGTCATCGTCCGGACCCGAACACGCCGATTGAGGAGACTGTTCGTGCGATGGACGATCTGGTTCATCAGGGAAAGATACTCTACTGGGGCACGTCAGAATGGAGCGCTGCGGACATTATGCGGGCTCACGGGCTCGCTCGAGAATATGGTCTTACTTCTCCGCAAATGGAACAGCCTCAGTACAACATGCTTCACCGTGAGCGGGTCGAGGAAGAGTATCTGCCCCTGTATCGAGAAATCGGACTGGGAACGACAATATGGAGTCCGCTCGCTTCAGGGCTCTTGAGTGGGAAGTATGCCAAAGGCATTCCCTCAGGTTCTCGTGCGACCTTGCCGGGGTACGAGTGGCTTCGAAAGAACGTCATCACGCCGCAAAACGTGGAAAAGGCCAAACAACTTGAACCCATTGCCCGAGACATCGGTTGTACTCTGGCTCAGTTAGCTCTTGCTTGGTGCCTGAAGAATCCAAACGTGAGCACAGTCATTACCGGTGCAAGCCGTCCAGAGCAAGTTAGTGAAAACATGAAGGCACTCGAAGTCGCACCAAAACTGGAGTCAGATGTTCTAGAACAAGTAGAAGTTATCCTGGGCAACAAACCGCAACAGGGCCAAGAATAGAGGAGAATCTCTTGCCTACCCTTCGATAAAGGTAGAAGCCGCCGTTTGACTTGGGCCTCTTTGATTCAATGGTAACTTCGCGAACCCGAGCGGGCCCACCTACGCTTTCTCCTGAGTAAACCTCGCGTGTGACATACCCCCCATCTAATGACGCTCGTTCGAGAGCGTGCCTCGACTATGATAGAAATAATAGTATGTCCACTAGAAATCTGATTGTAAAAACCATTTTTGAAAAATTACAACAGGCACGAATCGTGCTAATCTGCGTGCCTTACACTGAAATCTGAGAGCTACTTCGTCACACCCGCTGATGGTGCAACAGCGGAAATTAGGCCAAGCTCCTTGGGTGGGCGGAGCACGATCACTTCCACCTCTGCGCCGGTCGCCAATAATTTTTGGTCATACTCTGAGTTCGGAGGATACCAAACTTTTTCCCCGAGCTCTGACCACATCAAACAGTTCCTCACAAAGCTTGTCCGCAACTTCAACCATGACGTCAATTGGCGTGTCGGTCAATTCGAGCAATATTTCGAGTTGGCGATGGAGGTCAGACGTTTGAATAGGACACTCGAAAACTTCGTTCCAATAGTCGTGTCGTACATATCTGTGATTTAGCAAAAAGATTAGCTCTATCGCGCCCCAAGCGATCCGCCAGCATTCAGCTTTCTCTCCGACAAGATCGCTTAGTAACTGGTAGTCCCTGAGTGTGGCCAAATGACCAAGAAGAAGCATTGCTGACTCGCGAATAGCATTTGCTGGGTCGGCCGAGTCGCTCTCTCGAACTGCTGTGTCTAATTTGCGAAACCATCCTTTTTTCTCATGCAGAACAATTCTTGTTCTGTACAAGCCTGAATGCCACGGCCACTCCTCGTCGAATGTTCTCGCGCGGTGAAGTATGCCAATCTCTTGCCAGTAAGTAATTTTCACTTCAATGCCATCGAACAGATACTTTTCACTTGGGATCTGAAACCCGTCGCGAACCACCGTGAGGAGGTTGACACCGAAGTACGGTTGAGAGTTTTCTATCTCGTCTCCCCACATACAGACAGCGAAGACTCTCCTATTGCCGTACTTTTGGAGTATGAGTGCACAAGCACGCTTTCCAACACCAAGTTTCTCTTCGTAGGTGACTTTTCTCAATTCGACCTTCGGAGGAGTCTCGGATCCATGGGCGAGCTGAGTTTCTTTGACCTTCGATGGAAAAATACCAGCAAGGAGAAGCACTACTCCCGCGGAGAAGAGGACCAGCGTGACAGCGGGAGAAAAAGGATCGAGGAAAATCCCTACCGTGCCCGCAACTATGCCAGAGAGAAAAGCCCAGTGGTGCCAAGAGCCTCTTGTCCAGTTTGGAATTTCAAGTTCGTCAACACCAATCTGAGACCATCTGTCCCAAACCATCCATGATGCCCCCCCAAGAGAACAGGAAGAGAGTAGAAGAGCTCCGAATCCTACCCATTCAAAGGCTTGGGGAAATGGGGTCTCAGCGGAAAATACCCTACTAGCCGTATCAGGAACAGCCAAGAACGCAAACTGGGCGATGAAAAGAACGAAACCAACATGCATGATGGTCCTTGTTCTTTGAACGGAAGCAGCCCGCGCATTACGAATAACTAGATAGCTATTGATGACCTCAATCATCCCGACCCCGAGTACTAGGCTAGTAGCAAAGGAAAGTAATCTATCGGGGGCCCCGCCGAAATAAGCGAAAAAAGAGAGCAGAACAACGAGCCCGGCTCCTATGGGGGCCATTACGAAGCCGTATGGTACTAGGATACCCTGTCTCAATCTCAGAACCTCTCTTGTGAGTCCGCCGGCCCCTCAGAAAGGTTTTCCTCATAGAGGCGTCTCTCAGCTCCTCATCAGCCTCTAGGTCATAACATAGACCTAGAATTGAAACTGGGCCGCTTGTTGCGGCGAATACACGATGCCTAGCTTATTCCAACCAGTCGCCCAATTGGCTCGCTTTACGATACTAAGGGAAAATAGTATATCCGCTGGAAAACTAGTCGTAAGAGACTTTTTGCCAGGCCATGACAAGCTCGTCTGTGAGACGGCCATTACTAGATGAGCTTTGAGAACTTCGTAGTCAGAGCGAAATGCTTCATTCCCTCGTCGACTGATTGGACCAGAGAGTCGCTCGGCGCTCTCAACCGTCGAATTGCCGATAGGATGGAGAAGAGGGGATACGTTGCCGACCATGTGGATCCTCGCGATCTGTTGTTTGGGCAGTTATCTGTTCTGACCATGAGCTTCACCTATAGCATCCACGTTCCAAAACGGTCTCGAATCCGCCGACTCACGACGAGCGAATCAGAGGCCTATCAGCAGGGGTACTTCAAGGCCTTGCGAAACCTTGTTGACTCGCACCCATTCCATTTGGTGTTTACCATAAGCTTTCGAGATCTGAAGGACGGGTCGAAGGGATTCGTTATTGGAATCGAATCCGAGCCTTCGGTCGTGGCAAAGATCAGACAATTGAACATGAAGGAGGACCGAATCGACGATACCATGTATCACAATATCATCTGGCAGAACAAACGTGACATCAGCGAAATCATCCACAACCTCGGAGCTGGCCTGTTAGAAGGACCAGAGGTTATCAAAACTAGAGTGAGATCGGTTCCAAGGCCACTCATCGAGGCCTCTCTAATCGGCACAATGCCCGGCGAGGTTGCCGCCTGTCTAAATGAGGCGAACAGCTGTTTTGCATCCAACGCTGCCCTAGCCTGTTCGGTGATGCTCCGGAAGTCTATCGAGGTGGCTGTCACGAAAAAAATTCCTTCAAGAAGGCCGCGACGACCGAGTTTATGATGCGGAAGGGCATGAGTTTGAACTAGGGAAAAAGCTCGACGCTCTTCCAGAGATAGCCCCTCAACCCTGAAAGCATATTGATGAGATTAAGCGGGTAAAGTGGCTTGGCGACGTCAGCGCCCACGGCTCGAAAACTCAGATTACCCCTGCAAACTTGCAAGCCGTAATTCCCCTTGTTAGCACGTTCCTAGCAGATCTGGAACTGAAACGTTAGGCTTGAATTGCTGAGACTTGCCGACAGGACCACGATTGACCACAAATGCGACTACCATTAAATTGAGATGACTAAGATGAGCGGATTTGACGCTAAGCGGTTTAAAGTCGCCAATCCCGAAGCGCTGGGTGAAAAGGAGAAACAGCTCTGGGTTCGGCTTGAACCGATTGTTCAAGATCTTCTGGACGAGCTGAAGGACGCGGGAAAGATCGAGTCGGTTTTTCCGCCAGCTAAAATGGCACTGCTTCAAGCTACGTTTGACAAGCTCGACGAGTTCAGCGCGGTCCACAACGTAGTACTTCATCTATCCGAAAGCGAACCCAAATTCAAGGAGTTCTTGGCCACCAACTCCAAGTTTGGATTTACAGAATCGAACACTATCTCCGCTTACGTCATGGCGACCGTTACAGTATCAGTGTTGTCAACAGAGCTTTTCAAACTTTTACTGTTGTTCTTGACCAAAGACGTCGACCCTAGAGTAGCTAACTTTGGCAGAACGATGGCGCGGGAAGCCCCAAAACCTGGAAGTCCTTGGAGCCATTTGTCGACTCGTCGCCTAGCAACGCCTTGGCTTACGGAACCTACGCAATAGTCAATAAGAAGCTTAGACTCTTCGAGAACGCGAAACTAGCTACGCTGGAAACAGATGGAAAAATGGATGAGATGGAGCTCAGCGACTATATGATGAGGATCAAGGATCAAAACGTATTGTACCAGGTCCTGGTCAACGTCCTAAACGAGGAGGCCAGGAAAGGGTTCTTCGCGACCGCCTAGAATTGGCTCGGAGACAGTAGCCCCAGCAAGTTCGCTCGCATGAACTCGTCGAGAAGTTTCGCAATGGAAGCCGCCTCGCCTAGCAATGTCCCGTTCAAGGCGACTAGACGCTCCAGTTTACCAGGATTATCTGCTTTGAATTTTCCTAGAAAGGTGTCGGCGCCCCCTTTTTTCTCGGACGAGAAATATGCGTCGTTGTACCGGTTGTCTATTCCTGCCCGATAGATTATGACTCCGAAGTCGACGGTTCCGCCGAACAGTCTTTCTAGTTCCTTATCCTTGGGCACGACCCTGTGTGCTTCATTGTATAATAGGTCCCACAAGGTCAAGAATTCTTCAGCGTGGTCCGTCAGGATCTTGCCTTGGCTGAGAAGTTTCTTGGGATAAAACCGGAAGAGCAAGTACTTACCATTCGACTTCAAGATTTCCAAGATTTCACCGGTCTTCCTTGCTGCCAGTGAATTACGGGCGCGAGCTGGTTCGTCGATGGCGACCATGTTCCTTAGCGGAGAAAACGCATATTCGTTCAGGAAATCAAGCTTCTTCGTGGCAGATGATTTCATCCCCTGCCATAGGAAGACCAGTGCTCCAGTTCCAGAGATTGCCCAGGGAATAACCGGTGTGACGAAACTCGGCCCGCCGTAAGAATAGAGAGCGACGAGAAGAGAGAAGATGCCAAACGCGGGGAGACCTAGGACCCACAGTCCTATTCTTGTCCCGATACTTCGCATGTCAACTCGTTACCTTTTCGAGAAGGGGTCTTCCCCTGGAGACTTGATGAATCTGCCTGGGTACACTTCCCAATCCATGTATTTCATTCCAGGAGGCTCGCGTTCTCCTAGAGCTGCCCGAAACTCCGTTGGCACCGCTGGCGTAGCGGGGACCGGTGGGATTTGAACCCACGATCTTCGGGTCTCTCCACTTCATGGGTGTCAGAGCCCGATGCCCTATCCTGGTTGTCCTCACGGGGATTTTTGATGGGTCGCCCGTGATCTATACTCCGGTCTCACCCTTGCTTTAAGTTGGAAGTCTCTGCCTAATCATTGAAGCCATTGCTCGGGGGCTTACCCGCACTTTCCTCTTCCGTTGGTCTCTTATTATCGCAAGGACTGTTCCGGAGACGCCGATGGCTATAGCGAGACCAATCCAGATTGCAAGGCTGTCGATCAAGGATATGATCATTCCTGGGACTGTAGTCCAACCACTCCCACCTGGTTGCGGTCCCGGGCCAGGTGGGCTCACATTTGAGTAGATGAGCGATGTGGAGTGGCGGATTGTGCCGCTTGTTCCAGTGATCGTGACATTGTAGCTGCCCTTGGGACCTTGGCATAAGAGCCCGACGATGGTCGAAGCTCCCAGTGGGACCTGTTGACCGCTCAGTGAGCAGACGAGACTTGAATTCGAGATTGAGAGTGTGAGGTTAATGGTTCCAGCGACGTTCCCGAAGGTAGTGATCGTTATCGTTGATCTTCCGGGCGCACTGGAAAAAGAGAAGATCCGAGAGGGGCTGGGGGATAGTGAAAAGTCAAGATAGACAGACATTACGATGATCTGTCCCGTGGCGCCGGAATAGACGTCGTAGTATCGAAATATTCCTGGGTTGTAGAAGGTCAATAGTAAGCATGGGTTGGAGGTTCCACTGCTCCAGGATACCGGGTTGACTGTGTAATTCTCCGTGCTAGAGAATGTGACCGTGGTAGGTACGGTGCCAGTGTTGCACCACTCCACTGTCTGTCCCTGGTTTATCGTAACGCTCGACGGGTCGAAGGCGGTGCTGGAGGTTCCTTGTCTTATGACGACCTCCGCGGATGGTGGAGGCTGGGGTGCTGGTAGAGTCCGCGGCGCTGTGAATAGAATTGAAGGGCCATCAAGGCTCTGAAGCCCCGCAGTATTGTTTGCCTCTACCGTGAACCGGTAGACAGTTCCCGGATTGAGCCCAGATACATTGTAGGAACGACTTGATGGGAGGAATGAGCCGAGTAGGTTGTTGTTCTCGTACAATTGGTACGCGACGATGGCTGTGTCGTCGAAGGCCCCTGTCCAGGATAGGGTGACGCTGTAGAAGTCAAGGTTTGAGGTGGTAATCTGGCTGCCCAAGGGCCAGAGTGGAGGAAGGTCCGTTCCGCTCGTCTTCATCAGCGGATAAGCGTCATGGACAGTGCTTGAACTGGTTGGTATGATCATCGACGTGTCTCCTATGCCATCAGGACCCGTGCAGATATTCTGCAACGGCCCGCTGCACTGGTCCACCCCTGTATAGTTAGACCAGTAGTTCCCGCCGACGGGATATGTCCGGTTGAGCCAGAGCAAGAATGCGTTGGTGACGAGGATCTGTTTTGTGTTGAGGAGGAAGTTGTTCTGGTAGACCAGGGTCCGGTTCGAGCCGCTTATGCTCACTCCCGTTCCGTCCTTGTACAGATTGTTCTCAAAGAGCGTCGTGTTTGTTGCGGACTGGAGTGTTATTCCCGTCCGTCCGTTGCTGGTGAGATAGTTTGAGGTGATATTGTTGTAGGTGCCCAGCTGGACTACCAGTCCGTTTCCAGTGTTCGACTGAATGTAGTTCTTTGCGATGGTGTTGTTTGACCCGATTACGACAACGCCTCTCGTATCTAGCGATGCGGTGTTGTCGAGGACTAGATTGTTGTTGCCGTAGATCTCCAATCCGTCCCCGTTGTTGGACGCGGTGTTGCCGGTTACGATGAAATTGTTCCCTTGAACTAGCAGCCCTTCAAGTCCGTCATTGTTGAAGGTGTTGTTCGCGATTCTAGCGTAGCCTCCTAAGAACTGTGCTCCCGTGCCGACGGATAGGACTTTGTTGTTGGCAAAGTAGACGTTCGTTGCCGAGTGAGCGTAGACGCTGTTCCCGTAGCCGTAGTCAGTAATAGTGTCGTTGACTATGTTGAGATTCGAGGATGACTGGATTTCTATATCGAGACAGCTGCGCGTAAACGCGCTTCCAACAATTGTGATGTTCGTGGAACCGGATAAGAGTATGCCATCGTTGGAGTTGCTTACTGTCGAATTCGCGATCAGAACGTTAGAAACGCTTGAGAAATAGAATCCGTCAGGTTGGGAACAACCTCCCGAATTGCTCAGGAAGAGATTGCGTATGATAACGTGAGCCGTTGTCCCTACTAGCGCGACGAGCCCGTACTGGGCAAGTCCAGTGATATTCCATCCCTCTATGATGAAGGGACTGGTCGCAGACCCATCACCGGCGGTAACCCCGTTGGCCGACGTAAACGCTGAGTTACCGTTGATATAGATGGGCGAGTGCGCCAGGCTTGGGCTTCCTTCTGCCGGCATGGCCTGCCAGACGAAAGCAGTTGCGGCGGGGAGAAGGATGAGAATCATGACAACAGCGATCCTTCTCATGGTAGAACCACCTTTGCTCTGATATTCAGTTAGTAGGAAGGAGACTTATTCCTGTATGAACCAGGGCGGACGCGGTCAGTTAACGGCAGCCAATACCTTCAGCTGCCCTCCCTTTGAAGCCGCCCTATCCTTCTACGCACTATGGCCAAGAGCGACAACGACGGAAAGAGACTACGAGAAGAAGAGATCATGGGGCGAGCGAGACCCAGTTCTTAGGGTGGGTGACAGCGGGACCGGTGGGGTTTAAACTGGAACTGGTTCACATCCACCTTCCAAGATGTACTTGCACGATTGATTGCCGACTTTGACATCCATTCCGAAGGGAAATTCTCGCTAGAAATTTTCTTTGAGTTTTTCGGTTCAGAGCTCCCTGCACGCTCGTTCCCCACCACGAGGAACCAGACGACCCTTTCGGTTGCCTCTCGCTCAAATATGAATTAGTCAACCCGCCAATCGACCGGTCACTTTGACTCGTTCCGAGCTGGCGGCAGAACATTGTTCATAGGCATTCAAACTGACTCACTCTCGCTTTATGCTAGTCAGCCAAAGAAGCGAAGCTATCTGGCTCTAGGCAGCAGAATTGAATTGTACTATCTCGTCAGCGAGCTAATCCAACTTAGGCTAAGTTACCGACAAATACAACAAGCCGTTTTTCAGCGGAACCATGCTTGGTTGTCGAAAAGTACAATTAGTTACTGGGCCCGCAGAATTCACAATCCGCTGGGAAAAGTTAACCAATTCCAGTCAGGTCCAAGTACTGAGCTGGCCTATGTCGTAGGCGTCGTTCTGGGCGACGGCAATCTCAATATTCACGGGTATAACGCTGAACTCATTTTAGCCGTGACCGACTACGATTTCGCAAAAGAGTTCAGTGCATCGCTCGCAACAATTCTTGGCCAACCTAAGCCCTACAAGGTTCGCTGGCATCCGAGAAAGAACAGATGGATTGTTCAAGGATCGAGTATTCTCCTGTACAATTTCCTCAGCCGTGATTGGAGAAATTTGAAGAAATGGATTGAACACTGCAGTAGATGCAGAGCCGCCTTCCTAAGAGCATTCTATGATGCCGAAGGATCGGTTAGTGGCCGCAAATTGTCACTGCACAATACCGAGAAGGCATTGCTCCTCTATATTCAAGATCTCCTCAACCAGCATCGTGTAGAAACGTCGCGGTTGTATTTGCACCGCAGCAAAGGAACAGCTCTCCTAGATCCTAAGAGCGGTAAGGTCTATTTTAGAAGGAAAGATGGATTCTCTTTCATCGTGAGAACTAAAAGCCTCCCACAATTCGCGAAGGAGATCGGATTCAGCATCGAAAGAAAGCAAAAACGACTCGCCGAAGCGGCGCGGGGAGTAATGGAGAGGACATTGATCAGCAACGAGGCAATTCCTCACAGTGACAGTAGAGGACTTTGAAGAGGGACCGGTGGGATTTGAACCCACGGTCTTCGGGTCTCTCCACTTTATGGGTGTCGGAGCCCGATGTCCTATCCTGGTTGTCCTCGCGGGATTCGTTGGTTCGCCCGTGATCTAGACTACGGTCCCGTTACGCGCGCCTTTGGGCGGGCACGTTAAAAACTAGTGGTGGAATCATGCAACTCTTACAGGAATTCGTTCCTTGGCCCAGACAACTGAACATAAGCAAGGGGATAGGGCCAACCCTTTCGGATCATTCAGGCTCGAATGCGAAAGCGTACTGAAAGCGGGATACTCATCTCTCAAGAAGACCTCAGGACACGCTTTTCCAGACCTCGATATCGCGGCAACTCTCGAAGACCCACCCAACCAGACCTTTGGACACCTAGCAAGCTCGCTGAGCTTCGAGCTGGCCAAAATCCAGAAGAAGAAACCAATCGATGTGGCGAAGGCGTTAGCAGAATCCATTGGGCACGTCGCGAAGCTCGATCTCATCGAATCAATTGAGGCCAGCGAGCCTGGCTACGTAAATTTCCGCGCAAACCCTGGAAGACTCACAGAACTCACTCTCAGATCCGTTGAACGGGATGGATCAGAGTACGGACTCCTCAAAACGCATTCTCCAGAGAAGACCGTTGTTGAACACACTAGTGCAAATCCTGCGAGACCAATCCACATTGGTACAGCCAAGGGCGCTATATTTGGCGACGCACTCGCACGACTCCTAGCAGCGAGGGGACACAATGTCCGGACCCACTTCTACATCGACGACACAGGCAGACAAGTCGCCATCATGGCCTACGGCTACAAACTGCTCGGCGAACCGACCCCAAAGGGAAAGCCGGATCATTTCATCGGAAAAATCTACTCCGTCACAGCAACCCTCGTCGAGATAGAAGAACTGAAGAAACGAGTCGCTCTCCTGAGGCAGACCAAAGCGTCAGACGCTGACATCAATGCCCAAACCAAGTCCCTAGACGAATGGGTGGGCATAGCCGCAGACCTTGAAAGCAAGTATCCTGAAGAATTCGACCGACTGAGCAAGCTGATCTCCAAGGACCCTGATCCAGAAAAATCGATTCAGCAGCTCATTCAGAAGTACGAGAAAAAAGAACCCGACACATCAGCGCTGATGAGGCGTGTCGCCCGGATAATTCTAACTGGGTTTGAAGAGACTCTGCGCAGGGCTCGTATCCGCTTCGACCAATGGGACTGGGAAAGCGACTTGCTCTGGACCGGACGGGTCGCTGCACTCGTAAGCCAACTGAAGGGTTCAGGTTTCACTTTCAACCAGGGAGGGGCGTTAGAGCTCGACGTGGCCAAGGCGGTGGAGAAATTCGGTTTACGCGAGACGCTTGGCGTAAGCCCTACGTTTGAGTTTCCCCCGCTCACGCTGCTCCGATCCGATGGCACCTCTCTCTATCCAACACGGGACATAGCTTACACGCTGTACAAGTTCGAGAGTGCCGAGAGAGTCATCAACGTGATCGGAACTGAACAGTTGCTTGCACAGTTCCAGGTCAAGGTCGCGTTCTGGATTACCGGGCACCAGAAGGAGGCTGAGAAATTCAACTATTTCCCTATCGGCCAAATCATGCTCGAAGGGCAACGGATGTCGGCCCGACGTGGCCGATACGTAACATTCGACCAGGTCATGGACGAGACTCTCTCCCGCGCTAGGTCGGAAGTCGATCGACGATCGCCAAGCCTCCCGGACGAGATCAGACAACGAACAGCGGAGAGGATCGCGATTTCCGCTGTTAGATACGCGATTCTCTGTGTCGAAGCCGTAAAGTCCACGAACTTTGTCTGGGACAAGGTTCTGAATTTTGAGGCGAACAGTGCCGCATTCATCAACTACGCCTACACAAGAAGC
Source organism: Crenarchaeota archaeon 13_1_40CM_3_52_10 (assembly GCA_001918765.1). Taxonomy (GTDB): domain Archaea; phylum Thermoproteota; class Bathyarchaeia; order 40CM-2-53-6; family 40CM-2-53-6; genus 40CM-2-53-6. Next base: position 15,547 of record MNGO01000053.1, on the reverse strand, counting down.
TCCGGAATTCTCCGGAAACTAGGAAGAATAGCGGAGCCAAAAACACTCGGCCTGTTGAAAGAGCCTGTCGAGCAGGCGCTTGTTCTGGAGCTGTCCAAGTTCCCTGAAACCTTCGCGAACGCGGCTGATGATCTCAACCCGACCTTGCTATGCCTATACGCAAACCTGCTTGCCCAGAGATTTCACGAGTTCTACGAAAAATCCGACATCTCCCACGTTAGCAACGACGAACTGAAATGGCAAAGAGTAGCCCTCGTCCTTGCCGTCAGAACGGTCCTGAAAACTGTAGCAGGACTTCTCGGCTTGGAACTCGCCGAACGAATGTAGATCCTACTTCAAGGACACGACTTTCTCAGCTATCGCTTTGCCCACGTCACTAGTTCGCGCGTTTCCACCGAGGTCGTAGGTCAAAACCTTTCCTTCCTTGAGGACAGAGTTCGTAGCTTTCTCAACTAGGTTCGCGGCCTTTCTCTCACCTAGGTAGTCAAGCATCATTTTCGCTGCTTCGATAGTCGCGACAGGGTTGACCTTGTTCTGCCCAGTGTATTTTGGGGCTGATCCACCAACAGGCTCGAACATGCCATAGTTCTCACCTATGTTTGCGCCGGCAGCGACCCCTAACCCTCCTACCGTTGCCGCGGCCTCGTCGGAAAGAATGTCGCCGTAGAGATTCATGGTCACTATTACATCGAAGCTCTCTGGTCGTCTGATCAGCTGCATAGCTGCCGCGTCGATGTGGAGGTCCTCCAGCTCGACCTGTGGATAGTCCTTGGCGATGTCGAGGACTGATTGTTTGAAGAGGCCGTCGGTGATCTTCAGGATATTCGCCTTGTGTACGAATGCAAGCTTCTTTCTCCTCTTCATAGCCAACTCAAGAGCGAACTTTGCAATCCTCTCCGAGGCCTTTCGGGTGATGATCTTCATCGCCACAGCCACCCCCGGAGTGACTTCGAACTCCTTCCCAGAGTACAGTCCCTCAGTATTTTCCCTTACAACTATCATGTCAATCCCGGGCTTTAGCGCCGTCACGTTAGGAAGCGTTCGAGCAGGGCGGACATTGGCGTACAGGTTGAAGAGGGCGCGCATCGTCACTGCTGCGCTTCGCGGTGTCCCAGGCTCCTCCGGCGTCGTCATTGGACCCTTGAGGCAGGCGGAGGTTCGTTTCATCATCTCGATGGTTTTGTCGGGTAGGTTTGTACCGTATTTCTTGATGGCGTCGAATCCTGCGTCACCCTTCAGATATTCCAGGTGAACCAAACCTGTTTTTTGGACCGCGTCCAAGACCATGAGCGTAGCGTCAACAACCTCAGGTCCTATGCCATCTCCGCCTAAAATTGCGACCTTGTGCACCTTTGCTGACATGAAGAATTATCTCAATCGAGGAGGAACAGATGGGCGTTGAAAAAGGCTTTCCCGATGTCACGCGGCAATGCGGGAAATCCGAATACCTCTTCGTACACCTGATATTCCTTAACTAGGACTAGAATCCGTTCTACCAGCAATACCATTCCAACGGTTCGATGATGATGACGGCCACAACTGAGATCGAGAAAGGTCTGGAAGGAGTGGTTATTGCAAAAAGTTCCATCACATTCATCGATGGAGAACGGGGAATCCTCCGATATAGAGGGATTGATATCAACGAACTTGCAGCCAAATCGAACTTCGAAGAGGTCACCTATCTACTCTGGAATGGAAACCTCCCAAACAAAACCCAGTTTTCAGAGTTCAAGAAGGAACTCGCTGCTCATCGTCCCCTCCCAACGGAAGTCCTGAAGCTTCTGAGAGCGACCCCGAAGGGAGCGATCCCGATGGAGGTCGCCAGAACGGCCGTCTCATACATGGCAACGTACCCGAGGAAAAGAGGAGAGACCTTTGACCAGTTCAATCGCCGCAAGTCCCTCCAACTAACCGCTGCTCTTCCGACCATTGTGGCTAGCTATGAACGAATACGGAAGGGAAAGACCCCGATTAGGCCGGACCCGAGGCTGGGACATGCTGCTAATTTTCTCTACGGGTTGTGGGGCAAGAAACCGGATGAAGCGTATAGAGCGGCGTTTGATACTCTCTCAGTCCTCTACGCAGACCACGAGATGAACGCCTCGACCTTTGCCGCCATAGTAGCGACCTCCACCCTCGCGGACCTAGGAGGAGCTGTTACCAGCGCGATCGCCACGCTTGCCGGTCCGCTCCATGGCGGCTCGAACCAACGAGTGATGGAGATGCTAGAAGAGATCGGCACCTTGGATAAGGTCGAAGGATACATAGACAGTGAACTTGGAGCAGGAAGGAGGATAATGGGCTTCGGCCATAGGATCTACAAGACTTACGATCCAAGAGCCAGAATACTGAAGACGATCGCGGAGAAACTGACAGAAGAACGCGGAAACAGGAAATGGCTCGAGATCGCGGAAGAAGTGGAAAGGGTCGTTATGGACAAGAGAAAGTTGTGGCCTAACATTGAATTCTACGCGGCAGTAGTCTTGAATGCGCTCGGGGTACCCAAGGATTTGATGCCCGCAGTCTTTGCGTGCAACAGAGTATCAGGTTGGATCGCGCATATCTATGAACAGTACGCCGACAATAGGCTCATTAGGCCCTTGACAGAGTACGTGGGACCCGCTCAGGTTCCGTATGTGCCTATAGACCAGCGGGCTTAGAGAACTAGTTTCTCTTCGCAGGAATCCATTTCTCGGCTTTCCAGTCCCAAATAATGTGCTGATTTGGATCGGAGGCTTCTACCCTGGGCCTCTTCTCCGTCACAGTGTCCATGATAAACGAGCCACCACATGACGGACACTCTGCCAGCAACCTCATTTCGGAGAGCTGAGTCAGCTGGAATTCCCGCTTGTCGCACTTCGTACAAGTGAACATTTGACCGAATCAACGGGTCGGCAGGTCTAGTCCCTTATCAATTTGCCTTTCGAATCACTGACCGTGGACAAGTTGCCTCGATTGCCTCTCATACAATTCACGAAGCAAACATAGGGTCCCATGTCGTCCAGAAAACTTGTCAGCCTGACTGGGTCGGCCTATTGTTTCCTAGCCTGAATCTTACTGTTTGCATGGTTCGAGGTGCAACGCAGTTACTACCAATCTTTCTATTCCCCCACAGTTCCCCTAATCGAGACTGTCACGTATATTGGTACCCTCGCGCTTATCGCGATGGGCTTCGCATTCCTGCGAGACTACGTTGCGAAGTGAAGACCTGCCAAGCGCACAAGCCCACAACCTTGCGCAGTCTCGAATCGGTTCTAATCTTGGGGATTATTGGTAACTCTGCGCCGATAGGAGACTGTCCTCTAGACAGTAAGCAGGCGGAGTAAAGATTCGCCGGATCCTTGGGGTCTACGGGCCCGATTCTCTCATGGTTGCCTAAATCCCGAGTTCTGCCCGAAGAAAATTCTTGACACCGTCTTTTCCGGTTGCCTTAAGCCAGATAGATCCTTCATCGCGTTGCAATTCTAGGCCTAGTGTAAGGAAGGGACAGCAGAGTTGCTCCAGAGTGATCCACTCCGATAACGCTGTGAAAAGCAAACTGTTGTGCGGGAAACGGAATCCATAGCCGTCGAGCAGCTCCTTGATTTCAAGATGCTTCGGGAACAGATCCTTTCCTAACGCGTTGTGTCGTTTTCTTTGCTCTTGGTCTAAGGCAGATAGATTGCAGAAAAAGGGGGATACCTCTCTTGTCTGTTGGTGGTTCTCTGGACTCATTGTCCCGGCCAGTTACTTTTCTGAAGTATTTGAACACCAGAGTTCCTGGGCAGAAACCTGGTTACGCAGTGGTTAGGATCGTGGCTTAGTGGAGGGAGCTTTTCCATGCCGCAGGGACACGTGACGAGTATACAACTTCCCCCGCCCCGAGGAATTTCGCCAGTCGTTGAATCGCATCTCCAATCTTCGACGCGACCTTCTTGTCGCGTGGCGCGGCAGGCTCCGCGTGCACCGAATGTATCAGGAGCCTCTCTTTGCTCTTTTCCATAAGCGGGTCGACTCTACCTATCAGCCTGTCCCCCCACAGGATGGGGAGTACCCAGTAACCGAACTTTCGTTTATGTTGAGGCAAGAACATTTCGTGGCTGTAATCGAAGCCAAAGACTCTGTTTGTTCTGGCTCTACCGCAGATCAGATTGTCGAAGGGAGGAAGCAACGATACCCGCGGCTGCCATGCGTCGTCTTTCATCGACTCAAGCAGCTCGACGTCCAGATCGTGGATGTATCGCTCGTCCTTCTCTTGAAACTCAGTGACGCGAACCCGATGTATGGTAGAATCCTCCTGTAGGCTTTCCAAAGCCTTCTTCAGGTTCTGATAACGGCCGCGTGGGAAATAGTAGTTAATCTCGGGAGGGGAAGCTGTCCCGAGGGCCCGGATAGCCCTCTGCACGGTTAAGCGCTCGAGCTCTTCTTCTGGTATCTCCTTCTTCTCCACCCCTTTCGGCAGGAAATCTTCAGACAAGGCCCATATGTTCCGGTTGCCTTGGTGGCCTGCGATCATGATCTCTCCCTTCAACTCCAGGTGGAAGAGCATCCTTGTGACAAGGCTTCCAGGGGTCCATCCGTCCGGACTCTTGGCGGGTTTGTACTCTTTGAACTGAGCCAGCTGCATCGGTCCCTTCTTCAACTGCTTCAGCATCGACTTGCCCAGCTCTCGGTTCTCGACAAGGAACTTTCTCGTATTCGGCTTCCGTGATCCCCATGACTTGCCGATGGATTCTGGGTACCGCTTCATCATCGAATAGTAGAGCGGATAGTCTTCGATCAGAACGAGGGAAGCGGCGAAGTTGACCCAATGTATGAACAACTTCTTCTCGTCCCATAGCAGTCTTTCAAGGTCCGACAATCGAAAGTCGCCTACCCTGTTCCAGAGGGACAAGACCTGTGACGGTGCAACTACGGCTATTGGGTCCCACTGAACAAAGGATAGGTCGCGCACTACTGAGAGGATATGTTCCCGTGTAGCCTTTGCCGGCAGCTTGCCCGCAAGACGCTGCCTAGCGACTGCCAGACGCCTCGCATCTTGTGCAGAAATCGCGATGGTTTCTCCGCTTGGCTCCTTTGACACGGTGGCCACGCTACCTAGTGAATTCTGGTTTGTCTAAGGAATGGTGATGGGGACAGGCTCGGTTCGAGGAGAAGAGCCTGCAAGAGGAGCGCGCGATGCGGTTGTAGGGATTGGAGAGGTTACGAAGGCCTCTGTCCTGGATTGGGTCTTTGATTCCAGGCGAGCATTGTGGCGAACCAGTGCCTTTGTCAGTGCTCTAGCAAGCTCGAGATTGGTCACGATCGGAATCCCAAATTCAGCCGCCTTTCTCCTGATCAGATATTCGTCCTTCAGTATCCGATGCGATGCGGGGTCCCCTTCGTGGCTTGGAATGTTGATCACCAGCCGAATCTCTCTGTTTTGGAGATAGTCCATTATGTTCGGCTTCTTCTTCTCACTCACCTTGTATAGTATCCTACATTCGATTCCATTCTTCGAAAACTCTTCCGCCGTATGTTGTGTTGCGAATATTCTGTAGCCTGCTCGCGCCAACATTCTAGCGTAGGGAAGTATTCCCTTTCTTGTCTCGCCCATTGAGATGAGAATGGCGTCGTCTTTCTTTGGAATGTAGAAGTTGCTGGCGATCAGCGCGTTGATGAACGCCTCCTCGAAAGAGTCACCGAAACAAGCCACTTCACCGGTCGAAACCATCTCGACACCGGTCACCGGGTCCGCCTTGTCCAACCTTGTAAACGAGAATTGGGGAGCTTTCACTCCGATTCTTCGGTGAACTCCCTCACCCGGCTTTATGGTCCCGTTGGTTATCGCCTCAGCAGCCAAATCCATCAGGTTTGTCCCAGTTGTCTTGGATACGAATGGCATGCTTCGAGAGGCTCGAAGGTTGCACTCGATGACTAGAGCTTGTCCTTTCTTGACGAGGAATTGGATGTTGAACGGTCCCTGGATATTGAGGCTTCTAGCTATCCTTCCTGAGTAGAATAGGAGCTTTTTTCTCAGGGTCTCAGTGATCGAGAGGGTTGGTATAGTCATCGTGGCGTCTCCAGAATGGACCCCAGCGTTTTCTATGTGCTCTATGATTGCGCCGATGAAGACTCTTGAGCCATCGCAGACACCATCCACTTCGACCTCTCTTGCCCCAGTCAGGAACTTCGAGATTACAACCGGATTCTTTCTGGAGACTCGTGCTGCCTCGCGGATGTAGCCGGTGAGCTGTGCTTCGTTGAACGCGACGTTCATCGCCGAGCCGGACAGAACATACGATGGACGGATCAAAACAGGGTAGCCGATCTGTTTGGAAAATCGTTTGGCGTCTTCGAGAGATCTAAGCTTGTCCCATTTCGGTTGCTCGATCTTGAGCCTGTCCAACAATTGGCCGAATCTTGCGCGGTCCTCCGCGGCATCAATACTGTCGGGGGATGTGCCTAGAATCGTTGCGTGTTCAGACAGTCCCTTGACCAGATTGTTTGCAGTCTGTCCACCGACGCTTACAACTACTCCGCGTGGCTGTTCCTTGTCCAGTATGTCCAGGACTCGTTCAAGGCTCAGTTCTTCGAAGTAGAGCTTGTCCAGTATGTCGAAGTCAGTTGATACCGTTTCAGGATTGCAGTTTACCATGATAACCTCTGACACACGTTTTTTCAGGGCTGTGGCCATGTTCACGCAGCACCAGTCGAATTCCACGCTTGATCCGATTCTGTAACAACCAGAGCCCAAGACAACCACTCTGTCTCCAGGCTCGTATTCGAAATCGTCCGTTTCACCGCCGTATGTTAGATAGAGATAGTTTGTAGCGGCGGGCCATTCCGCGGCCAACGTGTCTATCTGTTTCGTGACCGGCAGTATGTGGTGGGCTTTTCTGTATTCGCGGAGTTGCGCTTCGGTCTTTCCTAGAAGCTTTCCGAGTTTCTTGTCGGAGAAGCCGAATTCCTTCGCCCTTCTGACAACGTCAGGGTTGATCCTCTCTCTTACGATCCGTTTTTCCATGTCGATGATGTTCTTGATCTTGTCCAGAAACCAGGGGTCGATTCCGCTCAGCCTTGTTATCTCATCTATGCTCATCCCGGATTTCAGGGCTTTTGTGACATAGAAGATTCTCTCATCGGTAGGCTCTCGGAGCTCTTTTCGGATCCTCTGGATACTCCGTCCCGCAATTCCATTATCGGTCAGCTCTCTTCCGATGTCGAGCATCCTGACCGCCTTCTGCAAGGCCTCTTCGAAGCACCTCCCGATCGCCATGACCTCGCCCACGGATTTCATCTGGGTCCCGATTCCCTTGCTGACTTTCCGGAATTTCTGAAAATCCCACCGAGGAGCCTTGACTACAACATAATCCAGCGCGGGTTCAAAACATGCCGAAGTCACTCCAGTTATTTTATTCGACAATTCTGGGAGAATGTAGCCGAGAGATAGTTTCGCCGCGATGTATGCTATGGGGTAGCCTGTAGCCTTGGACGCTAGCGCGGAGCTTCTAGAGAGTCTCGAGTTGACTTCTATTACCCTGAATTCTTCGCTCTTTGGGTCCAACGCGAACTGGATGTTGCATTCTCCGACAATGCCGAGTGTTCGTATGACTTTCTGGGCTGTTTCTCTTAGAAGGTTGTACTCGCGGTTCGTGAGTGTCTGGGAGGGAGCGACGACGATGCTGTCGCCGGTATGGATCCCCATGGGGTCCATGTTTTCCATGTTGCAGATTATGATGCAGTTGTCATCACGATCCCTCATGACTTCGTATTCGACTTCTTTCCACTTCTCGAGGTATTCCTCGATCAGGACCTGTTTGATCCTGCTGTAAGCAAGTCCCCGTAGGGCAATCTCTCCGAGCGTGTGCTCATCGAAAGCGACGCCGGACCCTTGGCCTCCCAGCGTGTAGGCGACCCTTACCATGACGGGGAAGCCTATTTCGCGGGCCGCCTCAAGGGCCGTTTCCAGGTCAACTGCCTTCCGGCTTTTCGGAACCGGGATACCGTGTTCGATCATGGTTTTCTTGAACAGTTCCCGGTTGTCAGCGATCTCGATGCTGTCGATTCCGGTACCGAGAACCTTCACGTTGTATTTCGAAAGAATGCCCTGCTCTTCGAGTTCGACGCCGCAGTTGAGGGCGGTCTGTCCCCCAAAGCCTAGAAGAATGCCATCGGGTCGCTCTTTGGCGATAATATCCTCCAGAAAATCTGTTCTTATCGGAACCGAATACACCTTGTCGGCGAATTTTTCATCTGTATGAATAGTGGCAATATTCGGGTTGACGACGATTGTTCTTATTCCTTCTTCTCGAAGCGCCTTGATTGCCTGGGAGGTTGAGTAGTCAAACTCGCCAGCTTCTCCAATCTTGATCGCACCACTTCCTACAATGACGACGGATTTGATGCCGTCTATCTTCAAGACTTCAAAGCCTCCTCGAAGAATCTGTCAAAGAGGAATCGAGTATCGTATGGGCCCGGTGAACTTTCCGGGTGCCACTGAACGCCCAAGAAGGGTTTCTTCCTATGCTTGATTCCCTCCACGGTCTTATCGTTGATGTTAACGAAGTTCGCCAGGAAATCAGTATCTTCCAGCGAGCTCCGATCGATCGTGTAACCATGGTTCTGAGTTGTGATGAAGCATCGGCCGGTTTCAAGGTCCATGCACGGATGGTTCACCGCCCTATGGCCGAACTTCAGTTTGTAGGTTTCCGCCCCGGCTGCCAGCCCAAGGATCTGGGCCCCCAAACATATTCCCATTATTGGAATCTCGGTCTCCATCAAGCGCCTAGTGTTCTCGATGGTTCTGAGGTCGATCTTGGGGTCTCCAGGTCCATTGCTGATAACTACTCCTCGGGGATTCAGTTCGAGTATCTTGTCAGCGGGAAAATCGTACGGGACGCGGACAACTCTGGCCCCCTTGGCGAGAAGACTGCGCAGAATCCCGTATTTGACGCCACAGTCCACAATCACGATAGTTGATTGTTCGTTCCCATCGTAGTAGATGGGCTCCTTGGGGCTCACTCTCTTGACAAGGTCCTGTTTGTTCGGGTCTTGAAGCCCGGAGATCCCGCCAGCTACGACGTCTGGGCTGATAGGGGAACTTGAGACCTTCAAGACGCCCAGCATTGTTCCCTTGTTTCGCAGTCGCTGCGTCAGCAGCCTTGTGTCCACTCCAAATATTCCCGGCACTCCTTGTTCAGTCAGCCATTCGTCAAGCGTTCTCTGATTAGACCAGTGACTAGGTCGGGAGAGAGAGTGGACGACAAATCCCTTGACCTTTACGGAATCAGATTCGAAATGAAGTGGTACTCCTCCATGATCCTGGATAGTGCTTGGTGGTACCCCATATGACCCGAGGATCGGGTAGGTCATCACTACAATCTGCTCTTGGTAAGACGGGTCGGTAAGCAGTTCCGGATATCCCATCATCGAAGTGTTGAAGACAACTTCCCCGGAAATTTCTGTCTCGGCACCAAAACCAATCCCTTGAATGATGGTGCCGTCCTCGAGGACGAGCGCGCCTCTCTTACCTGGTTCCACCCGTTCCATGTGGTGTTATGGACCCAGAGGAGGGGGGTTACACCTGGCCCTTTTCAAAGTTTTACTTTGTTCTCGCTCTTCTGGTGATACCGGCGCAATCACGATCTCTTGCGAACTGCCGAGCGAAAACTTGGAGGGGGCAGTGCCCCCTAGGCAGATTGGCTAACGACTTTTCGCAGAGAGAACAAGAAGCCGAGTGAATCTGCAGGTGGCTACAAGACCCTGACGGCATTCTTACAATCTGAACAGTATTGGTAGAGCGCGATGAGATCTTTGTAATCCTGTTCTTCTCCTATGCTACGCGATGTGTAAACCAAGATGTTTACGAGCGTTTTCGAGCAAGCGTAGTGGCGACCGTCCTCAGATTCTGACACCTCGATCTCCGCATCCGGAATCTTAGCTTTCTTCAGTTCTCCAAGCAGCTGCTCTAGGGTCGAAGCTGTAAACTCTTGGAAGGGCATGTGTGGGATGCCCCCAGCGATCTTGCTCTTTACCCTCGAAGGATGCGCCATCTTACAGACCTGAGCCGAGTCGTATCGCTTTCTAAGTTACTTGGAGGACGGGTGCCTCGAATAAGTGCCAAGTATCGTGCAATACGGAATCGAAGTGTCAGAAGGCTTAACACCGTGATTTCGCCGAACGATTCCAGTTGTCATATCTGCCGAGCATAGGCTTAGTTCTCCCTTAGTATCGACTTGAAGCCCAGTTGTCAAGTCGGTGCCCGTGAAAGGTTTCAAATATTCTAGCATAACCGTTTCACCGACCGTTATCCAAGATTTCGAGAAGACGAGGTCAACTAGCAAGATACGCCAAAACGCGGAGGTGATAGATTACGATTTTCGTCAGTCTAGCAAAATGGAAACAAAAACCTACTCCAGAAATGATACAGGATGTTGACAAACTCTGGGACCGATTTAGAAAAGAAGGAGGCAAAGTAATCAGCGCCCACTGGACGATCGGCAGATACGACGCAATAGTCATCCTGGAGGCACCTAGTGAAAGAGTTGCTCTGAAAGCGTTGATGCGATTCGGGGACTATCTCAGTACGGAAACCTTGCTTGCCGTTCCCAGAGAGGACGCCGTAAAACTCCTGGGATGAGTCGATGTCGCCTCGATCCACCCCAGTCCCCTTCTTTCTTTTGCTTTCAGAAACTTTTGACGACGAGAAGACAGTAATGTTTGATCTCGCAGATAGCTCAAACGGATCTCGATTCCAAAAAATGGGTTAGTCGATAGAGCAGGCTGGTGCATCCTCGCATCAGACCTCCTGATAGTAGTGGAATAGTTAGTACTGTTGTGTCGGTGATTGCCAGTCTTGGCCTGTCTGTCGCATGGAGGAGCTCGATGAAGAGCTTTCTCTTTCCTTCCAGGCTTTGACTGCGTCGATCATGCTCATTCCCTGGGTCATCTTCCCTTTCAGGAAGAGGTTGTATTCGCTGGGTTTGCGTTTCTCTTTCTTGACAGATTTCTTGCCAAGCTGTGCGATTGTGCTCTCTTGTTGGGTGATGGTACTTTGTTGTTTCTTGAGCATCTCTGAATGCGATCTTATTGTAGTCTTGAAGTCCTTGAACAGCGTGTTGTGGCTCTTTTCCAGTGTCGCTAGTTTGGTCTTCAGTTTGTTTATGTCCGCGAGGATGGACTTTGGTATTCCAGATGTTTTCGGCATGGCTATTTGCTGATTCGATGAGAAGAAAAGCATTCCGCATGGTTCAGAAACGTGTGCTTATCGCATGAAAATGCCCGCTTTTGGAGGCGAGTTGGCTAGAGGGGTTGACCCGACCCTAGCTCTGCGGGTCAGAATTCCGGATAAAGCTCGGGAAAGATACTGGTAGATTCCGGGAAGGTGAGCAGTGACGAGGAGTGTTTTAGCATCCGGTACTGGCGAAGGTTTGGAGGGTATTGTCGGAGGCTGCCTCGGTTGCGCTGTAGAGACCCGCTGAAACGGTTGCACTTAGGGTTAGAACGAGTTTAGATGATATCGGAAGTATGGTCGGGTTGAGGGTTGAATGGGTGAATGTGAGATTGAAGGGTGCGCTTTGACCGGGTCCAAATGAGGTGTCGCTCTGCGAGCCTGTGCCGATGACTGAACCATCAACGGATAGGGTGAAAGTCATGTGACTTAGGATGGTCTGGAGTGACGATGTGCTCCAGATCGACCCGCGAACGTTGTAGTTGAGAGTCTTCAAGGACTGGTTGGTGGTGCAGTATCGTGAGACATTGAAGATCTTGACAGTGAGCCCGCGGATAGAGGTGTCGCTCATTACTCCATAGGCGGCCGATGCGGAGTAGGCAAGAATAAGGACAATCGCAACAATGAATTTCCAACCTCCCAGAGAGCGCCGCTTGCGCGGCCTTTCGGCATCGTCAGCCATGGATTTACGACTGCGCTATGTGCTTATGAAACTTGCATAACCTGAGTTAAGGACCGCTCAATCAGCTCAACCGGTTGAAAGTGCGAGCCGTGACCGAGTGCTCCCTCAGCTTATCGCTCAGTCTTGTCTTCGGTGGATTCTTCAACAAAGCCCTTCAGCCGCGAGACGAGGCTCGTAAACTCCATTGGAAAGATGTACTTCGTCGATGGGCTTGCTCCGAGAGCCTTGAGCATGTCTAGGTATTGTAGAGCCATCGTCTTCGCGTCTATGTTCTTGGCGGCCGAGAAGATGAGAGCCAGCGCTTGAGCATAGCCGTCTGCTACAAGGACCTGGGACTGTTTGTTGCCCTCGGCTACTAGGATAGCGGACTGTTTTTGTCCTTCTGCTTGTAGTATGGCTGCGTTCTTCGCTCCTTCGGCTTTGAGAACGGAAGACTCTCGGATACCGTCGGATTCTGTGACCAATGCTCTTCTGCTTCTCTCGGCGGTCATTTGTTTGACCATCGCGTCCTGTACGTCTTTGGGTGGTCTGATCTCCCTGATCTCGACGTTGGTGACTTTGATTCCCCATCGCTCCGTCACCTCGTCCAATCTTGTTCGCAGGATCGAGTTGATCTGTTCCCTCTTTGATAATAGCTCGTCGAGAGGTATGTCACCAACCACAGCCCTCAGAGTCGTTGTAGCTAGCCCGACCGAGGCGCCGGTAAAATTCTGGACTTGGATAATGCTCGCAGAAGCATCAACCACCTTGTAGTAGATTAGAAAGTCGATGTCGACGGGGGCGTTGTCTTTTGTGATCGCGGTCTGGTGAGGGACTTCAAGGTACCTTTCTCTCAAGTCGACTTTGACTAGTCTGTTGATGACTGGGAGGATTAGGACTACTCCTGGTCCCTTTGCGCCAATCGCTCGACCTAGCCGGAACTGGACCATACGTTCGTATTCTCGTATGATCTTGATGGAAGAGGCGAGAAGCGCGAGGAAAATAATTAGGAGGATGGCGACGAAGAAAATCTCGACATAAAGCGTGATATCGTTGGCTTGTAGGGCGACTGAGTCTAGGAGCATTCTTAGTTCTCCGCCTTTTCGACTACTAGTTTGAGTCCTTGGAGATCCACGACTCTCACCGAGGCGCCTTTCGGCAGATCTGTTGGGCCGGTTACGGAGAAGTCTTCGGAGCCTATGTTTGCCGTGGCGACTTGGCCTGCTTTCAAGTCGCTAGTGAGGCGTCCCTGCTTGCCTATTATAGCCTTGGGATTCTGCGCTCTGGGTTGGTTCATCAGCGTCTCTCTTACCCGGTAAAGGTAGATGCTTCCAAGAACCCCGCCGGCGCCGAGTATCCCGAGTATCGTGTATGTGAGCACTCCCGCTTGAATGAAGGTGCCTGATCCGGATGGCGCCGATGCAGGCGTGGGTGCTGAAGAGGGTAGGCTGAAGATCAAGAGGAACCCAACTATGAATATTATGACGCCAGCGATGGCGCTGACGCCGTGATGCGTTTTCAGTTCTAGGAATATGAAGACGGCTCCTATCAGCATGAGAACGATCGAGACAAAGGGCGCGCCGAACACTCCTAGCCCTAACAGTGCGAGGGCGATGGCTGCCCCTCCTACCACCGTGAATATGAGAGTAGGATGATAGAGATCGGCAAGTATCGCGAAGGTTCCTGCGAGAAAGAGGATGCTATCGAGGTTGGGGTCGCTGATGATCGAGAGAAATGTTGATGTTACTCCGGGAGTGTGAATCGGAGCCCCAGCTGCTCCCATTGTTGTAAGCGCGTCTTGTGTGCTGGAGACATTCAATACTACGTCAACGACGTGTTGTTGTTTGGCGTAGCAGGACACATATGTTTGGCAGCTGTAGGATCGCCCTCCTGTGACCATCTGTGCTGTGGCTGTGGCGTTACGGTAGCCTGGTGTAATCGATATCATGTATGAGGTGAAAGCGTTGAGGTCTTTGGTGAAGGTAGTATTTTCCTGGCCGACCGGGATCCCGGAGACGATCGGTGTAGCAGAACCGATGACGGTGCTTGGAACCATTGTTATGTTGGTTGACGCTTCGGCAATGTAGGCTCCGGCGCTGAACGCGTGGGCGCTTCCCGGCGCGATCAAGGTTGTAAATCGGTTTCCAGCGCCTTCGTAGGCTGCGATTGCGCTGATGATGTTTTCCATGTTGACCCCTGCACCGCCATTGGTGTTGATTATCAGGATGAAATTGTGGATTCCAGAAGAAGTGGCGTCGTTGATCGAAGAGACTACGAAGTCTTGGGCGCCAGGATCGATATTCTGGTCTAGAGATGCTACGTAGAAGGATGATTGCGCCTGGACATTCTGCGGGAGGGAGGCTTGAATCGTCAGGACTACTGCCGCTAGGAGCAGGAATAACGCGATTCTCTGTCTAGTGATCTTCACCATTCAGTGAGTCCACTGAGATAACCGTGGAAACGGTCCAGCTTAAGCCTAACCCCGGAACTGGTTGTCGTTACCAAAGAACGCCTTCGCGATGACTCTCGTGTCGCAGAGTTGTGGAAACAGACTCGTCTTTTCCGTCAGTATCGTCGAGGTTTGTCCTTCGAAATCTCTGGGAAATCGCCCATTTTCAGCCCTGATATCGATTTTGAAGCATCGCCGGATTTTCGACCGAAAATCGTTCGGGACTTTGCTGATCAAGCAAGCAAGCAAGCAAACTCCTGAGCGATCCAAGCCCGTATCGCGCCACGATCAGCCTGTCTCGCCCATTATCCGCACCGGACAGGAAATCTTCCGGAAAAATGGGGGGGTATGTGTCAACCACCTCGCGACGCGAGAGCGGTCTCCACGAACCCTGGTGTAAGTAAACCCCCTGGCAGTAATTCATCACATCCCCTAATACGAGTCGTCCAGGAGGATCGAGAGATAGCAAGCCATCTTTGCAATCGTGGGAAGCTAATTCAAGACCCCGCAGGCACTTCGTGCCGCCATGAACGTGCAGATGATAGACTATTTTGCTAGACAGACAGCTGTTCAGGAAGTCGGAACTAATGGTCTGGAGAGATTGCAATCAGCCAAGCTTGCAGTTGTTGGCACTGGAGGCGTTGGAAGCGCAGCAGCATACTTTCTCGCCAGCCTAGGAATAGGTTACCTGAAGCTCATTGACCAGGACATTGTTGAGGAGAGCAACCTGCACCGGCTCATTGGCGTAGATCATCGAGATCTCCACCTTCCGAAAGCGGAGGTTCTGGCACGAAAACTGAACTCTCGTCACCCTTGGACCCATGTTGCGGCAGTTGTTGAGACTCTTCGAGCGGAGAACAGTTCAGATCTTCTAGATGGAATGGACCTGATTATTGATGGAACCGATAATTTCCGGGCAAGATACATCCTAAACAGGTTTGCCGCAGAGAGCAACGTTCCCTATGTCTTTACTAGTGCAATTGCGAACCAAGGCCATGTCTCCCTGTTCAATCCTCCCAGCACCGCGTGTCTTGAATGCTTGATGCCCATGACAGAGCCTGGGTCTGCGGATACTTGCGAGACCCTCGGCGTTACTCCGACGGTCGTCGGAACAATCGGAGCACTAGCTGCGAGTGAGGCCATGAAGAAAGTCCTTGGATTACCTACAAGAATTCTCGGACACCTGCTAACAGTAGATCTAACAGGGCCCGATTTCATATTCACTCCAATTAGGAAGAAGGACAAG
>MNGO01000037.1 GCA_001918765.1 Crenarchaeota archaeon 13_1_40CM_3_52_10 | reverse complement strand
AAACCTTGACACGTTTCTAGATCCAGGCAATGAGTTCCTCATGGCAATCAAAGCGCGAAGCATTGACGTGACTAGAGATCCAAACGCCATTTTTCGACAGGAAGCTGATGTTTTGAAGAAGAGGGGATACGTAATCGAAGAGATGGTTCGCTTGGACCCCTTCGAGAAGGACCATTGCATGGTTCGAGGCGGAAAATAGGCGGCCGTCTCTCGTGGATCGAGACAGCCTCTTCGATGCTATGCTTCAGAACGAATTGCGAAAGCTCAACACGCATCTTCCAAAGAACCGGAAAACAATCAGGACCCTGTTGACTGAGACGGAACCGTCTACTCTTACTGTTGGTGGAGATAAGGCGATTATGAAAAAGAGTGAGATTGAGGCTCTGAGTGCTGAGTTGCCCGATGAGTTGCGTGATAGGGTGAAGCTTCCAATCGTCTTGTTAAGGAGGAGGGAGTTGGGACCCGGCGCGTTTGCGTTGTTGGGAGATGAGTACGAAGAATATGCGTTTTCCAAAGTCCTAGGCGATTACGCTGGAACCTTCACAGAATTCCAAAGGACAAGGGACTCCCCGACGGTCTTCTATAAACCCCAGGTGAGCGAGCTGACGCGCCGCTTTCATTCTCTTATTGTAATCGGCTTCGGTCTCTCCGACTGACCATTGGACCAAGCACCCATGCAACCTGTCTGACAGGGTTCTCTCGTGACGAGACTCCACGCGACCATTGAACGCTTATGTACGCATGGGTTCCAAGTGACTAGCCGATAATTCTCTTGCTTGAGGACAGCGTTGCAAAACGTGTCGTTCACACTTGTTTGAGGGTACACGAAGACGACATGGTCCTCATCGAGACTTGGCAGCACACGATCGATTTAGCCAGCGAAATAGCGCTTGAATGCTATCGGACCGGCGCCAAGCCCCTCATCACACTCAACACTGATCGGCTTTGGTGG
The DNA here is from genome assembly GCA_001918765.1 of Crenarchaeota archaeon 13_1_40CM_3_52_10. Classification (GTDB taxonomy): domain Archaea; phylum Thermoproteota; class Bathyarchaeia; order 40CM-2-53-6; family 40CM-2-53-6; genus 40CM-2-53-6. The sequence continues at coordinate 40,876 of MNGO01000037.1, read as the reverse complement.
GGAACGCTTGCCGAGATTCCAGAACAGTACATGCGGAAGATCCCTAGACACATACTCAGCGCGGTCGACAATGTCACCGTCTGGATTGCGCTCGGGGGTCCCGAAGATCCCACAAAGTTCCGGGACGTACCTGCGTCAAGACTGGAAATCATCTTCGAAGGAGACAAACCTGTTCTCGATAAGACCTTTGAAAAGAAAGTTCGAACTGCCGAACTCCTGCTAGGTCACGTGACAACTCAACGAGCTAAAGCATACGGGTTTGATTATGATCATTGGTTGAAAACGACTGAAGAAGCCATCAAGGTCGACTATCCAAAGCTCGCCGAGCTCGGAAGAAAAATCGCCCTTCGCCTAGAACGTGGCTCCAAAGTGCACATCACATCCAAAGGAGGCACCGACCTGAGATTCGAGATAACAAAACGACCGGTTCATGTCCAAGACGGAATTGTGGATCAGGCCGACATCGAGCACGGACTCGTGTCGACTCAACTGCCTTCAGGCAAGGTCGAGGTCGCGCCATTAGAAGAGTCGGCCCGCGGGACTGTGGTATTCGATGTTCCTCGAGCATTGAAAGGAAGACTGATTCAAGAGCTTAGACTCGATTTTGAAAAGGGGCATCTCAAGGAATTCAAAGCCAAAAAATACGAGGAGGTTTTCCGAGAGGTCTTCGAGGCGACGCAGGGCGACAGGGATAGGATAGCACAGTTTACACTAGGATTGAATCCCAAGATGGATCTGATCGGATATACAACTGACGAACTCTCGCTGGGTACGGTGACGATTGGCGTGGGAGCGAACAAGGGCATCGGCGGAAAGAACGACAGCAGCTTCTCCTTCTCGGGAACCATTACGAAGCCGACAGTCGAGATTGACGGGCAGACGATAATGGTTGACGGAAGAATAACGCTGTAAATGCGAACAGTCCATTTTTAATCAACAATCCGATACGCGAGACGGGGAGCTCGCATGGTCAAGAAACGGGTCGACGTACTAGTTCTGAACTCTAACGAAACCATAACCCTAGATTCTCCCGACGGTGAAAACGGACTTGGCATTGTCGATAATGGAGGTGTCGCGATAGACAAGGGCAAGATCGTTTTGGCGGCGTCGACCGACCTGCTTCAACGAAAATTCCAGACCAAAAGGACAATAGATGCTGAGGACGAAGTCATTCTGCCTGGGTTCGTGGATCCACACACGCATTTGGTCTTCGCTGGCGATCGTAACGACGAATTTCAGCTTAGGATAGCGGGCGTCTCCTACATGGAAATCCTTCGCAAGGGCGGAGGAATAATCGAGACTGTGAACCGTACGCGCCAGGCCAGCCCGGAATCGTTGTTTGAATCCGGAAAACAGAGACTCGATACGTGTCTTGAATCTGGTTCAACCACGCTGGAGATAAAGAGCGGGTACGGACTAAGACTAGATGACGAGCTTAGGATTCTCAGGACAGTCCAACGTCTAGGGAAAGACCATCCTTGCAATATTGTTCCTACGTTCATGGGGGCTCACGCTGTTCCGCCGGGAGAGCCCTCGCCAGAATATGTTTCAATTGTGGTTGACGAAATGCTGCCAAAGGTTGCTCAAGCTGGACTTGCAGAATTTTGCGATGTGTTCTGTGAGCAAGGAGTGTTCGATTCGATCGAGTCAGAAAGGATTCTGAGGAAAGCCGCGAGACTTGGCCTTAAGCCCAAGATACACGCCGACCAGTTCACGGATTGTGGAGGAGCTGATGTTGCAAACAAACTTCACGCTACCTCCGCGGATCATCTAGTCCACTCGTCGGCGAGACAGCTCGAAAAGATGACTGAGACGGAAGTAATCCCGGTGCTGCTACCATCATCATCGCATAGTCTTCTGACAGGGGAGAGTGCGGATGCGCGGGGCATGCTGGCAATGGGCCTTCCAGTTGCTTTGGGAACAGATTTCAGTCCGTCCAATTGGATGCTGGGGCAGTTAACGGTCGCGGCTCTTGCTTCCAGAGAGTTGAGAATGAACGCTTCTGAGATCATTCGAGGGATAACGATCAACGCGGCTCGAGCGCTGGGATTGGAGAAGAGGGTCGGAAGCCTCCGACGAGGCAAGCAAGCGGATCTTGTGACGTTGCGAGCACCGAACCACAGATGGATCGGATACACGTATGGTGAACGAGTCGTTGACAATGTCCTTATCGCAGGCAAATGGGTAGTGCGGGACGGGAAGAGGATACCTTGACTCAAAAGCGTAAGCCTCGGGCTTCTTTGGCACAGACGCACCGCAGGATGATCTCCGCAATTACTGGGACTGAGTTACACTGCAAGAGCTGGCAGATAGAAGGTGCGTACCGGATGCTTCACAATGTCTTGGATCGAGATGTTGCAAAAGATCCGGATCACTTGATCGTGTATGGTGGGACAGGACGAGCGGCCAGGTCTTGGGACGCGCTTGGAGCAACGCTTGATTCACTAGAGAATCTCCGCGAAGATCAGACACTCCTCATTCAAAGCGGCAAGCCGGTGGCGGTTTTCAAGACCCACAGATTGGCCCCTAGAGTCCTGATCGTTAACAGTATGATCGTTCCCAAGTGGGCGACTTGGGACTATTTCTACGAACTTGAGCAGAAGGGGCTCATCATGTACGGACAAATGACAGCAGGGTCCTGGGCTTACATCGGAACACAGGGCATACTCCAGGGCACATACGAAACGCTCGCGGCGGTCGCCAGGGAACACTTTGACGGAACGCTCGCGGGAAGACTCGTATTGACAGCAGGGCTCGGCGAGATGGGCGGTGCTCAGCCCTTGGCCGTGACCATGAATGATGGGGTCGCTCTGGCAGTAGAGATCGACAAGAGGGCTATCGAGAAGACAATCCGTCATGGATATCTGCAGAGAATGGCCAGCGACCTGGATGAGGCGCTGGACATTGTCCATCAGGCGAAGCTGGATCGAGTTCCTTGCAGCGTGGGTCTGGTTGGAAACGCTGCCGAGGTGCACCCTGAACTTCTGAGACGTCGCATAATCCCCGACATTGTGACCGACCAAACCTCCGCTCATGATCCTCTGAACGGCTACTATCCAGCCGGCCTTTCAAAGGAAGAAGCTGATTCCCTTCGCCGGTCCAATCCGAAGGACTACATGACGAGGGCAAGTCAAAGTATTCTCACGCATGTGAAGACTATGATCGCCATGTCTCGACGAGGAGCTGTGGCATTCGAGTACGGAAACAATATCCGGCAACAGGCGCTCGACGCGGGGTTGAAGAACGCGTTTGAATTCCCGGGTTTTGTCCAGCGCTACATTAGACCAATGTTCTGTGAGGGTAGAGGACCGTTCAGATGGACTTCGCTAGTCGGGGATCCGGAAGATATTCGTAAGATCGATGAGCTAGTCCTCTCTACCTTTCCTCACGACAAGGGCTTGGCTCGGTGGATTCGGAAAGCCCAGAAAGAAGTGAAATTCCAGGGCTTGCCGGCTAGAGTGTCCTGGCTCGGATTCGGAGAGCGCGCGAAGTTCGGTGGGCTGATAAACGAGATGGTTGCGAATGGGGAGCTTGCGGGTCCGATCTGGATTGGAAGGGATCATCTTGATTGTGGAAGCGTTGCCTCTCCGCGGAGAGAGACCGAGGGAATGCTTGACGGTAGTGATGCTATCGCTGATTGGCCTATCCTGAACGCGCTTCTGAACACGGCGGCTGGCGCGACTTGGGTGAGTGTGCATCAAGGCGGAGGTGTTGGAATGGGCTACAGCATTCACGCCGGAATGTGTCTGGTCGCAGATGGCACGCCTGAGGCCTCCGATAAGCTCGAACGGGTGTTGACTACCGATCCGGGAATCGGGATAGTGAGACATGCAGATGCAGGGTATTCAACGGCCAAGAAGATAGCGAGGGAAAAGGGGATACAGATGCCGATGCTCAAGTAACAAACGGAAGAAAAGTGCCCGGACGAACGCAGCGACGAGGGAATAGTATCCGAACTCTGACGTTTAATTTTACGATTCTGTTAGCCCAAGGTCGGACCCAAGGTCATCTGCTGCTCCTTACTTCTCGTCGGACAAAGCTGTCCTAGCAAGCTTTCACGTAGAAGTTGAAGATATTTTCGAGGGCGGTAGTGGCTGTTAGGGTGATGTAACCCGGGCAAGAGTTGACGCTAGCGAACCTTACAGGTGTCACAACGTTTGGACTGACTATCACGGGACTGGCCGCAGCGCAAGACGTGTTAGTGCAACTGCCCCCCGTTATGTACACGTTTTGTGGGCCAGTATTGGTTAGGTTCAGCCAGTAAGCGTAGACGTTGGTAGACGGCACGTACCCATCATAGCTGTCCAGGATCAATGTTTCACGTCCAAGATATGAGTTGAACCCTGGGCTTGAGCTGTTCCAATGGAAGGTGTTACCCCAGAATGTAGTGACGCTGAAGGTCGTAGAGCCAGAAGGCTCCACTCCGCTGAACTCTACCGTTACGTTTTGCCTTGGGCTAACCGCCGCTGGACCGAGAAGGATGCAGTATCCCGAAGAACAGCCACCGCGCTCGACTGTAACACCGTCGGTACCGTTATTGGTAAGACTGACTTTGAAGAGGTTATTCGCATATCCTTCGTACGTCGCCTCTAGTGATTCTTTGGGAAAGTACGGCTTCGGCGTTGTAGGAGGGGTCGCATTTCGACCGTTGATGATGATAACGTCGCCGACAACTAGGCCAATTGTTGCTGCAAGACAAGCAATGATTATCGCCCGCCTAACGTTCTTCTTGCCAAGCTTTTCCCGAAGCAAATCGCTCCACCGGGTTTGCCCATTCTTCGACTATTGTGCGGCCATAAGGTCGGAAAAACATGTTGTTCCACTAGAAATTGATGAGTGGTTCGATCCCGGTCAATATTTTTGCCAAGCGGCTTTACGAGCCTTGCGGTCTTGTCGCCAGATTATCTTATATCCGCATTTTTCCATTTCTCGCGAAGTTCCTCTACTGTATACGTTATCTTGAGGTCATAATCTAGGTCTTCATCCACCCATGATCGAAGGAACGACTTTACCGCGGAGCAGAGAAGCTCCTGGGAAGGCCGTCGCCATGGGGCGATCGCTCAACCCTTTTCGCGTCTTCATGAAGTTGGGAACGCCTAAGGCCCAGCCTTTCCGGGTCATCATTGTCATCTGACTTTCGCTGAGCCTTTACCTCCACTATCCAGTCCCATAGGGTAGGATACTTCTTGCAGAGAGACTCGTTCCAGTATCGAAACAGGGCTGACGAGTAGGTGGCTTTGGTGCTTTCCACCTTGAACTCTAGAAGCCATCCTGCCACCTCTTTCGTGTTGATGAAGGCAGCAAACTTTGCTCGGTTGTCCGAGGTGGTCATGGCTATGCTCCTCCCTCGTCAAACCCGCAGATTAGGTTCCCAGAACCGAGCTGGGCAAACCTTCGGATTATTCCCTCAGAACTGAGGGGGTAAGGGCGATTTTTCTGAAAAGGAACCGCGGTGGGGGAATTTGGCTCATATAGAGGCAGTCTTTGATAGGGAGCGTCATCGAGTCCGAGCTCTTTCTACTGCCAAATTGAACTGGGGCTCCACGAACCAGCACGAAGGGGATAGTTTCCCGGGTTTCCCCCATCAACAATTGTGTCGCTCCAGCGATGCCGTCAGCCAAGGCTTGTAGAGTGATTCGCACCTTTCGTCCGTACAAATCCTTGCTTCCCCGGGAGTCCCTTACCGGTTGAAATCCTGAAGAGGCAATCGCGAGCCCTATTGTCCCTAGGCGGAGGGGAGTGACTCGACTGTCGACTATAACAACGCCAATTCTCTTCCGGAGTTTTCGATTGAGGCTTTTCCGAATCGTCTCGGCGGAACGATGCGGATCTTTCGGCCAGGGAATGACGCTGTCGCCAGGAGCATTCTTTCTGTCGACCCCCGAATTCGCTATTGCGTCTCCATTCTTGAGAGTGAGAAGAGCTCCGGGAACCCCACCGTAAACAGCGTCAGCCTCGTTGAGCACGACCTGGGCGAACTCTGGGACCATATCGAATCTACGACCAAGCCTCCTAGCTAAGGCCCTGGGCCTAACTTTCGAGAGAGAAACAATGCTCCTCTCTGAGATTGAGACCGCCTTACTGGCGACTGCAATTATGTCCCCGTTCTTGACCGTCAGTCCCGCAGCCGAGAGTGATCCAACGAATCCTGCAACTAACGAATCACCTGGGAGAAATAGTTTGGACTTCAGGGGGTAGAGCTGCACTCTAATCCGAATCCCTGGTGAATCGTATTACCAGATCGCTTATCTGCCCGCGCTTGACCATTTCGAATACTCGCTCAATATCCTCGTGGGATGACCTATCCTGAGTCAGTGGCCGAACCACCTTCCTGATCGCTTGATAGACCATCTTGGTACCCTTTCCTAGCCCTGAGTCGCCCCGGAGATGGACAGCCTGAGCGGCCGTTAGAAGTTCTATCGCCACCACGTATTGGCAATTCTCGAGGATGCTGGTTGACTTGTGGGCTGCGCCGGGTCCCATGCTCACGAAGTCTTCGAAGTTGCCGGAGGTGGGGATTGAGTCGCTGCTAGCTGGATGGGTCAGTATCTTGTTCTCCGCGACCAGAGCGGTTGCAGTGTATTGAAGGGCCATCAAACCACTTGCGAGCCCGGGTTTCGATTCCTTCCCAACGAGAAAGGCTGTAAGGCCGTTGTTGAGAGACGCATCGAGTAGAGCGGAGATTCTTCGCTCCGATATGTTCGAGATGGTCGAGAGACCCAATGCCATCAGGTCCAGAGCCATGGAAACTGGCTGCCCGTGAAAGTTACCACCCGATAAGCAAACCTTGTCGCTTGGGAAAATGAGCGGATTGTCAGTAGCCGAGTTCATTTCAATTTCAAGGGTAGACCTGACGTACTCCAACGCGTCCATAACCGGCCCCATAGCTTGGGGGGCGCATCGGAAAGAGTATGGGTCTTGAGGGCGTCCGCCAGTCGGGTCATCCCTAGTTATCGACCGGCACGTCCTGCTACCCTTCACAAGGGCGCGGATGTCCATAGCGACTTGTACCTGTCCAGGGTGTCGTCTGACCTTGTGTATCCGTTCATCGAACGGATCAACCCATCCTTTGATCGCCTCTAGAGAAAGAGCTAGCGCTGCTTCAGCCGTCTTCAACAGATTGTAGGAATCGTATAGGTTGAGGCAGCCGATCGAGGTCATTTGCTGGGTGCCATTGTTGAGTGCGAGACCTTCCTTAGCCTCTAATTGGACGGGATCCTGACCAATCTTTTGCAGGGCTTGTTTCCCTGCCATCCATGTGCCCTTGTATTCGACTCTCCCTTCTCCCATTAGGACCAACGCCATATGTGAAAGAGGGGAAAGGTCGCCGCTAGCCCCGACGGATCCCTTTTGGGGAATGTAGGGATGAGCCCGCTTGTTAAGGAGCGCCACGATTAGTCGTGGGATTTCTGGCCTAATACCTGAATTGCCTTTGATCAGAGTATTTGCTCTCAAAAGCATCATAGCCCTAACCACGTCCGTCGAGTGAGGTTTGCCGACACTTGAGGCATGACTGCGGAGAAGGTTTGCTTGTAATTGCCTCACGTCTTCAGGGGCGATCTTTACGTTCGATAGTGCGCCGAAGCCCGTATTGACGCCATAGATTACCTCGTCTTGTTGAAGCAACTTCTCAAGAACTGCCCTGCTTCTCTCTGTTCTCTGCAGCGCCCTCTTGTCAATCCGGACAGCGGCATCACCTCGAGCCACAGAGACTAGCTCTTGTAGAGTCAGCATTGATCCGTCTATTGTTATCTCGGCCATTCTTCCACGAGAAAGCGGGACGCTAGGATTTGAGAAATAAGGTTGGTTGTCTGTCCGCCGAGACTCTCCTTTTCCGCCGGCAACTCGTTTCTCGTGATTATTCCGAGCTCTCCCATCTCGGATCTTCTGGATCCCGCTTTCCGAAAGGGGACCAATTAGTTTTAACGTGTAACCCTGATATTCTCCCTCCAAACGTCGAGGCTTGACTTTGAGCCAAGTAAAGGATCCCAAGCTAGCCCCTTCCGGCAAGATGAAGATGGCGTGGGCTAGAGAACATATGCCCGTACTTGCAAAAATAACACGGAGACTAGTCGCTCAAAAGACGTTCAAGGGCTACAAGATAGGAACTTGCCTCCACCTTGAAGCTAAAACCGCAGTATTGGCAGAATCTATCCACCAAGCTGGCGCAGAGGTAGCAATAACCGGCAGCAATCCCCTCTCAACTCAAGATGACGTGGCAGCAGCTCTATCCGAAACGGGAGTCCACGTGTACGCTTGGCACGGAGTGACCGAGATCGAGCATAAGCAGAACCTGAACCGGGTCCTAGATTTGCGACCGGACATTCTTATCGACGACGGTGCTGAGCTCTCGATTCTTGCACACTTGAAGGGCGGGAATCTCTTGCGTGGTATCATCGGGGCTTGCGAAGAGACCACGACCGGTGTGATGCGACTAAGGGCGATGGAGCGTCAGGGAAAACTGAGATTTCCCGTCATCGCCGTCAACGATGCCCTCACCAAGTATCTCTTCGACAGCCAGTATGGAACGGGCCAGTCAGGTCTCGAAGGGATAATGCGGGCTACAAACTTGCTCCTCGCTGGCCGAAACGTGGTAGTAGCAGGCTATGGATGGGTGGGGAGAGGAGTGGCTGAACGCGCTCGCGGAATGGGTTCGAAGGTCATTGTGACAGAAGTCAACCCTGTTAGGGCATTAGAAGCGCTAATGGAAGGGTTCGATGTGATGCCAATGTCCGAGGCGGCCGAGAAAGGCGACTTGTTCATCACTGCAACCGGAGACACTGACGTCATAACCGCGTCGCACATGCTCAACATGAAAGACCAAGCGATTCTCTGCAATGTCGGTCATTACGATGTGGAGGTAAGTGTCAGAGATCTTGAGAGGATTGCCGTCAGACACAGAAAAGTGCGCGTCGAGGTTGTCGAGTACACTCTGCCAAGCAGGAAAAGGCTCTACCTGCTTTCTGAAGGACGTCTAGTTAACCTGGCCGCTGCCGACGGACATCCCGCCGAGGTGATGGACATGAGCTTCGCCGATCAAGCCTTGTCTGCCGAGTATCTCTCCAAGAACAAGGGCAAGTTACCCCCAAAGGTTGTCAAGGTTCCTGAAGAGCTCGATCTTGAGGTTGCTCGACAGAGACTCGAGGCCTTCGGGCGCAAGATCGACAAGTTGTCCCGATTGCAGCAGAAGTACCTCCGCTCTTGGCAAGCGTGACCCCTCTTCGCACAGGTATATGCACAAGTTCGCACAGCAGTGTCCCGCTCTGCACAGACGCATTCTGAACTGCTCTGAGTCAAACCTCGGCCTCAAACCATCGATTTCTTTCCTTAGAACCGATAAGCGTTCGGCGACAAGAGTTCAGAACCATAACGCATTAAGCGCAGAATTTCGCCGATTAACTGTCCAAAGCTAATTAGTTCTGTGAGGGGACTTTGCGACTCTCGGTGTATCGAGCTGCGTTTCTGGCCATTCAGTCCCAAAGTCTTCCATCGAGTCCGGGACACAAGTCGGAACAAAGCCCGACTCCCGCCATGGCTGATTACACTCCTCGCTATCTTTTGTGTTTGGGAGGCCGTATCACTTCTCGGCATAGTCTCAAGCGATCAGCTTCCCCCTCTTCACAACGTTCTCCTCACCCTGGTGCAACTCGGAGTAACTCCATTTTTCTTGGCTCGCGTCAGCCAAAGCTTCGTCAACGTAGCGGTGGGGGTTTCTCTAGCGTTAGTGGTGGTTATGCCCCTAGCATTACTGGTAGGTCTGAGAAACCAGTTGGACGAGGCAATCACTCCGATCATCATGCTGGTAGGCGCTCTGCCAGACTTGGCGATACTGACTCTTCTGGTTACTGTGATCGGACGGGGCAACGTGGCCGCTGTAGCGATCTCCGCCTTCAGTGCCTTCTTCCCAATATACTTCACAATCAGACAGGGAGTCAAGGAGATTCCAATTGATTACTTTCACGTTGCATCGGTATTCAAAGCAGGGCGACTCGATACCTTCTCGAAGATTATTCTTCCCTCGATATTTCCGAATTTCCTAACTGGACTAAGGCTATCTTTCGAGTTTAGCTGGAACGTACTTCTCGCGGTAGAAATCATCGCAAGTGTTGCCGGTGTCGGAAGTTTCATCTCGAATAGTTTTCAAGGATCAGCACACTCAATGACCTATGGCCTGGCTGCGATAATGACCGTTGGCCTTCTAACCATCTTAATGGATCGCGCATTCTTTGAGCGACTAGAACAACGAATCAAGAGATGGCGGTAGACAATCGCTTGCACGTAGAATTCGCCAACGTCACAAAAGTATACTCAGAACCCCCGCAAACCGTAACCGCACTGAACGACATATCCTTCAAGATCAACGAGGGAGAGTTCGTCTGCATCGTGGGCCCAAGCGGTTGCGGAAAATCCACACTTCTGCGAATGATTGCAGGGCTAGATCGGCCCTCCAGCGGAGAAATCCGTTTCAAAGGTGACCTGCTTACTGCCCCTCACCCCAAGATCAGCATGGTCTTTCAGACGTTCGCTCTGCTTCCTTGGCGAACCGTCTTGGAGAATGTTGCCTTTGGGCTTGAGGTCCAGAAAGTCCCGAAACGTGAGAGGGAGAATACTGCAAGAGAACTTCTTGGAATGGTGGGCCTCAAAGATAGCGAGAATTTATTTCCGAAACAGCTCTCGGGCGGGATGAAACAACGGGTTGGCATAGCTAGAGCCCTTGCCATCGATCCCGAAGTTGTGTTAATGGATGAGGCTTTCAGCGCCATCGACGAGTTCACAGCTGAAGCGCTCAGGGAAGAGGTCGCGGAGATTCACGCTGAGACTCAGAAGACATTCCTCCTCGTTACTCACAACCTTCCTGAAGCGATCGAGCTCGCTGATCGGATACTGGTTCTCTCTGCCCGTCCCGCAAGGGTCAAGAGCATTGTACCCATTGAGCTGCTTCGGCCAAGAAGCCCGACCTCATCGGATTTTGTGAGCATCCACAAGGACATCTTTTCGCTATTGCAGGCTGAGCTGGAAGCTAGCATAATGCGACGCCGGTTAGGCGAAATCAGGGAGTTTCAGAAACTGCGAGACATGGAGGGTCGCTAGACACGCAGTTCAAAGTAGTAGTTTTCGGACTAGCTTTGCTGATAGTCGGCCTCATTACTTATGCCTCCGTCCCCGCCGTGCACACAACCCCCGTTGTTAACGAACAGAACGTTTGGATTCAAAATGGGTTTCCTATTCAGCCGAACACCCGAGTGGGGCAGCCGAAGAACATCACCGTTTTTTCTGACATGAACAATGAATTGCGGGCTAATGTCACAGTTTCGGAGCCCGACGTGGGAGCTTCCGCCATCCATTTCGAGTTCCTAGTCATGAACAACTCCAAATCATGCACCCCGTCATCCATCCCCCCAACCGTTCTTGTTGACCAAACAGTGTCGAACAGGTCGTTCAATATTCCAATTAGTGCAACCGGAACTTACTGCTTCGTATTCGACAACCAGGGTCCGCAACCGCTGAAGAACATCGACATTTCAGCCCGGGTATCGGGAACTACCAACCAGGTCGTTGTGGGGAGAGATGGAAGCGCGAATACCGCGGGTCTCGGGCTAGGTGCCGTTGGTCTGGCTGTCGCTCTTTACGGGTACTCCAGAAAGAGCATTATTCCCTGGGAGTGAACCTATAGGGGCCGCGACAATGTGAGGTTGCGTATCGCTAGGTCCAGGAGAGGTCGGCGAAGCTGGAACGTTACCACCAAGCCGATGCCTTCTTCGATGAATAGTCATCGCGAGTATAACGACCCCAAGGACAGTCGCGGCCGTAATTGCGGTAGCAAACGAGGGCTCAATTACAACCCGATAGCTGGCGGTCAGAACGGTGTCCTTGACAACTGAAACCCACCGCGGGTTCGCCGTGCTTCCATCGTCCCACGAGGCAAAGCTGTCTGTAAGTCCGACTTGAACGGTTGTAGATCCGATTGATACTGGGATGTGTGGTTGAATCGAAATTGAGTGCGGTCCGTAACGTACCGGCAACCTCAACTGGTTTGAAGCGTCCGAGGTCCAGTTGGACCCGTCAACAGTGATCTCAACGCCTTGAGAGGGAGTATTCACTTGCAGGAGGAGGCGAGGAGCGCTTGTTCGATCGACCAGAACGGAATATGAAGTTGTGCCGGTCGTAGTCACTATTACCTTTACGAAGTTCGCCTGGTCTGAGAATGTATTGTTGCTGACGCAAGGAGTGTTGCAGGGTCCAAAAGGTGCATCACTGAGATCTCCCCCCGGATGGGCGTCTATCAATCGGACGTTACCATGGCCTGCAGTTATGCTCTCGTTAACTTTGTAGATCAGAATACCTGCTCCAGGATAATCAGATGGAAAAGGCAAGTACTGGTCGTACACGCCGAGTTTTGCTCTCATCTCAACTAGGTAGTAGGTCAAGGAGTTGTCTTGGTTGACCGCGATTGGGATATTGATCGATTGGGTTCCACTGGTCGGGGTCTCTAAATTATGCAAGGTGATGTTAGCACTTTGACCTGCTTGAACGACGACGGTTCTTGAGCTCGGAACAAAGCCTAGTTGGGTCTTCGACCAGATCGAGTGGTGAGCTGGATATGTGCCTGGCTTAGGTTGGAGTGGGTTGCCATTGTTTGGGTTCCATTCTCCCAAGGCCATAATTTCCCAATAGCCAAGAAAGTTGTTTGCAGGATCGATTTGACCCGTTAGGTCGTAAAGGTCAGGCAGGCCAAGGAGGTGGCCCGCTTCGTGGCAGTAGACTCCTGTCGGATCTGATTCGGCGACAACAGATGTCGAGATCTTGTACGATACCAAGGGTGCGGGATTGAAAACGTATCCTGGAATCGTGAATGAATGAATGTCAGAAATTACATGGGTCATTGCTTCGTCGTCGCCGGAATGAACTACAATTGCAAACTTGTAGTTTGCTAGGTTGACCCCTGCGCTGTATGCGGCCTGGAGCGAGTCAGAGACTAGTTGGCTGTCACTCGACACGGTATCTGCTCCATAATACGCCATGGCGTTAGGCAAGGTGTACCAAGAAGAGCTGGCAGCTGGCGTCATACCAGTCTGAAATGAAACTGTTCCGTAGGAGTCTTCGTTGTAATAATTGTTCAGATTTGAGAGCATTGCCAGAATCTGGCTAGGCGATGTGCCGTTTCCTTTGTCGGGAAACCGGACGAAGATGACGATGGTTTGCTGAGGCCCATTCACCGCTGCGAGGGGTAAATGATTCGGAGGAATCCGGGACGTCGTCTCCTCCTGACTAGGAGCATTTACGGCACCTGCTGAGAATGATAGGATGACGAGTGCAAGAATCGTGCTCGTTGTAAAGCTGAAGACCATCTCGGATCCTTCGAGAAGCTAATAATGAACCGACCGCGTTTCTAGCCCCAAAAGCAGACTGTAACCAATTGATTACCGTTCGAGTTTCAGAAGGAATGAAGAAACTGCACGCAGTTGCCGGGGACGGAAGAATCCTTTGTTGAGTCTAACTTTGAATTTGATCGACTTGCGTCGTCAACGCGCGTGCTACGTAGTCTTAAATACAGTGTTGGCTGAGAAAAGGTCCTTCACATATCGGATGTCTCCGAAGGTCTTCGCATGAGTCACAGTAAAGTTGGAATTGTCGGTTACGGAGTTTACATCCCCCGAGAGCGAATTGAGACGGCGAAGATCGTCAAAGAGCGAGAGAAGAAACGGGGGAAAGAACTTGAAAAGGTTCTCGAGAAGGTCAGGCACGGACTTCTTTTACGCGAAAAAGCGGTAGCCGGACACACTGAGGATACGATGACCATTGCCACTGAGGCAGCTGAGAATGCGATACGAATGGCTGGTATTTCTCCCGGAGAAATAGGGGGCGTCACTGCCGGATCGGAATCTAAGCCATATGCAGTTGGTACGATTGCAAGGCACGTCGCCTCGTTCGTCGGTGTAGGGGAGAACGTGTTCATTGCTGACCTTGAAGGGGCTTGCAATTCTGGTATGCAGGGAGTCGCCTTCTTAGACGCTGAGATCCGAAGCGGACGAATAAAATACGGCCTCTCAATCGGGTCGGATGTTGCTCAGGCTGAACGTGGAGACCCCTTGGAATACTCGGCCGGAGCGGGCGCCGGAGCCTTCGTGTTGGGCAAGAGCGATGTGATCGCCAGTATCGAGGACATTGCACCCTATTCTAGCCTCTACATGGACTTTTGGAGACGCGAGGAATCCGCTGTTCCCAAGCACTTCGGTAGGACAACCGTTGAAGCCTATAAGTCACATATCATCGGAGCCATCGCAAACCTGTTCCGAAAGCACCCGGATCTTTCTCTATCCGACTTTGACTGGATAACATTTCACCAGCCGTCAGGCTATCTTCCTATGAAGACCTGCAATGCTCTCACTCAGGACGAAATCCCCTATGTCGGCGATTCGTCCATCGCTAAACGAATGAGACTCACCGAGCAGGACATTGAGAAAAAGATCAAACCATGGCTTAGAGTGCTAGACACGGGAAACACGTACGCCGCCTCTACTATGATATCTCTCGCCTCACTCTTTGACAGGGCAAAACCAGGGGACCAGGTTCTTGCAGTGTCATACGGCTCCGGGGCTTATTCAAACGCAACTTGGTTTGAAGTTCAGGACGGGATCGAGGAAAAGAGAGGGCGAGCCCCCACGGTGATGGATTACGTGAATCGGAAATCTGAGATCAGAATAGACACTTACCACGACTTGATCCGCGAGCGACTATCAAGAATCAAGAGAAGATTGGAGATTCCGCGGATGGTCGGCGAAATTGAACCCGTGAATGGAAGCTATTTCTCACTCTCCCTTTGCAAAGGGTGCAACAGGATATACTATCCCGCGAGAGAAACATGTCTCGCCTCCGACTGCCCGGGACCGATGGAGAAGAAGCGCTTTCCGAGATTTGCGAAGTTGAAGAACGTTTTCAAGCTTCCCTTCAAGAAGAGATGGACCTCAAACTTTGAACTCCTCGAAAACAACAAAGTGTTGTTTGTCGACGCTGATGTCTCCGATTTGAAACCGGGACTCCGACTGGAAGGAGTCATCAGAAGGCTAGACTACGAGGGAAAGGATGGGCTGATCCTCTATGGAATCGCCTATCGTCCGATATTCAGAGAGGCGTTAGCGGTCGTTTCCAAGCCGAAGCCAATCGCCGTCGCGCCAACACAATATGCTTAGACTTATCGAAACAGAACTGAATTAGCTTAAACACCGGTTTCAGAGGAGACTCGTTATGAGTCTAGCTCTAACGGGGCCAGAGCTAAGCTTCCAGCGAAGAGTGAGGGCGTTTGCCGAAAAACACCTCAAACCTTTAGCCGCTAAGATAGAAGCCGAGGAATATTTCCCTAGCGACTTCCTTCGCACGCTTGGCAGAAACAAGTTTCTGGGAGCTCCGTTCTCGAGATCTGATGGCGGTCTTGGCCTAGGCTGGGTTTCCGAGACAATTGTAGCAGAAGAGGTTTCCGCTATCAGTGCGGCGGCGGAGATGGCAAGACTCGCTTCGGCAGCTCTATACTCGGCGCCGCTTGCATGTTTTGGAAATAGTGTCCAAAAACGACGGTTCCTACATTCAGTTCTTTCGGGCGAGAAGGTAGGTGCGTTGGCTCTAACGGAGCCTGAAGCGGGATCGGACGCGGGGTCCATCAAGACCCGAGCAAGACGCGATGCCAGAGATTTCGTTCTCAACGGAGAGAAGCGCTTCATAACTAATGGAGGCGTCGCGGACTATCTCTTCGTTTTCGCGGTTACAGATCCCGGCAAACCGGCTCGGTCTGCGCTTAGCGCGTTCGTTATCCCAAGGAATTCAAAGGGTCTTGAGGTCGTGAGGGCCTACGGTCTTCTTGGCATGAGGGGCGCTAATGTCGTTCATCTTCGGCTTCGCAATGTTCGTGTTCCAAGAGAAAATCTAGTGGGCGGTCTCAACCGTGGTTTCTCGATCATCCTCGATGAACTGGATAGGGAGCGTCCTGCCGTTGCTGCGGGAATGATGGGAATAGCTCGATCATCGTTTGAGGAGGCTGTCAGGTACTCATCGACTAGGAAGCAGTTTGGACGTCCGATCAGAGACTTTGAAGGGGTGAGTTTCAAGATCGCTGATATGGCAGTCAAACTTGCCGCTTCTCAGCTCCTCATTCTACATGCTGCCCGGGCGCTTGATCGGGGAGAGCCAGCGAGGAAGGAAGGGGCTGTTGCCAAACTCTACTCGACTGAAGCTGCGTTCGAGGTGGCGAACGAGTCTCTGCAAGTCCATGGAGGTATTGGGTATACGAAGGGTCTTCCGATAGAGCGATACTTTCGGGATGCTAGGTTCATGATGATCGGAGGAGGGACCAGTGAGATCATGAGATACATTATTCAGCGAGAGGTCTACAAGGAAGTGGGCCGACCTTCCTGATGTTACCGCTTACATTTGCGTGAGGTTACGCGAGACTTTAGTCGATTTCAGGCCGTAGGCCCGATCGACAAAGGCTCCACTGGTATGTCCACTGTTGAGATAGAGAATTACCGTTGGAAATGCGAGAACTTTCTCAAGGGGTATTGTCCGGGTAAGGACTGCGATGTTTGCGCAAAGGTCACCAACAGGCTCCTGCTGAAGGGGCTTGTGAAGATAACTCACGCAGACGAAGTCCTGAAACCCGTTCAAACCACTCCAGCAAACAGTCAGCCATAACTAGGACTCGCAAACAATCTGATCGACTCCCGTGTTAGTAGGATATACTTTTCAATAAACAGGTACCTCTTGGCCTAGTTTATTATTTTCGTTCTGAGGTAGGTTTATACCGCCAGTTTCGCAATATAGCGTATGCGCGCCAAAACCTGTCCACTCGTGTGTCCACACCTCGCTCGTGTTTTAGTGGAGGCATCCTGAATTGGTTGACATTCACTATTTCATCTTCATAATGAACGTGGACTCTGCAATCGCGTCTGCTATCGCAGGTATTGTTGTTTTTGCTCTGACTTTCGTTGGGCTCAAGCTAATTTACCGAATGTGGCGAAGGAATCTCAAATGTCCCCATTGCGGGCAGACTTACCATGATCATCAGGTTTCTCCCCCGGTTGAGAAGGCTCTGCCAAACGCTTTGTGGACGTAGACTTCTGTTCTCGCTTGTCGGTCCTTCTATACTGTCAAGTCTTCAAGACTGCGCGGATATTCAGTTATGAATTCCATTCCATGTTCGGTAATCTTTATCGTGTCTGAATGTCGGAACCCAGCAAATCCAGGAATGTAGAGCCCTGGCTCGCACGAAAACACCATTCCGGTCTTCATAGTCGTCTTCTCTCCGGGGTCGAGCCAAGGAGGTTCGTGGCCGTCGATTCCAATACCATGACCTATGTGATGACGAAGGGTGTCAGCGAAACCAGCATTTTCAACTGCCTTCCTCGCGGCGGCATTAACCTGGAAACAAGGAGTACCCGCTTTGAATGATCCTAGCGCAGCGTCTTGAGCTCTCAGCATGACTTCGAAGTACTTTTTCTCCCTCGACCCGGCCCTTCCGACCACAACCGTTCGCTCCAGTTCACTTGTGTACCCCCCAACCTCAACTCCGGCCTCAGTAACCAGTACGTCTCCTCTCCGGATCTTGCGCTTTGAGAAGACTGCGTGCGGCACGGCCGACCCTGGTCCAACCTGTCCCCGGCAGCCTACAACTACTGGAGAGAGGCCCCACTTGAGTTGGCGATATCTGGCGCCGAGCTTCCTCATCATCCTTCTCAAGGCCTCATAGCTCGCCATCATCCCAATTAGCGCATCATGTCTACCGGGTGCGATGTTTTCCATCAGAAGGTCGTGGGCTTTCTCCGCCCAGCGAGCGCTCTCCTTCAGCAAGCGTATTTCTTGCTCCGATTTAACCCATCTCATGTTGTCGACAAGATCTCTGCCGTCGACCATCTTAGATTGTCGGAGCAATTCTCGCAAAGAGGGGCCTCGATAGCCCCAGCCTCCAGCTGCCCCGTCAACAGAGTCCGTCGCGATCTGCGAATTTGCCAACCTCTTTTGCGACAAGACCTTGGCAAAATGTCGAATCGGGTGAGTAGTGCCAGGGTAGTCGGGATAGCTGAAGAACTCCTCTATAAGAGAGGAATCTTGTTTCACGTGATCCTCCTCTAGATGAGGGCCCATCATGAAAATCGTGCCGTCTTGGGGAATTACTAACGCTAGGGGTCTTTCTGTAGAGATGTGACTGAATCCAGTAGTGTAGAGGATCCTAGTGGGATTCGTTAGATAGAGTGCCGTGCTCCGAGATCTTTTCAATTGCTTTCTGATTTTCTCTATCCTAGACTTGTGTTCGGCCTGGCTGATGACGAGGTCGCCTGAGACCATGGGATTCAACCTGTGATCATCGCTGATTAAGACTTAGGTCAGTGTAGAGCATTCTCATTCGGGTACCGGGACCATTCTTTCGTCTGAAGTATTGAAGGGCTCTCTGTGCAAGAAAAAAAAGGTGGCGGGAGTGGTACTCCCGGATTAGTCGATGGCTATCTGTTTGGCTTTGGACCCTGACTTCTTCCGAATCAGAAGTAGCTCAAGCACGCCGTTCTTGTAGGATGCCTTCGACGTGTCCGGATCTACTTCGACGGGAAGCTCTAGTTCCTTGTAGTAGCGCCGTTTGTCCGTGTCCACTTTTAGCGTCAGTTTATGTCCGTCGCATTCTAGGGAGATGTCTGGTTTTTCGACGCCTGGAAGTTCAGCGACAACCTTCACTGTGTCAGGGCTGACGATGGTGTCAACCAGAGGCTCTCGATCTTCTTTCACATCGAGCTGAGGCCTGACTGCGCCCATTGGTCCTCCTTTGAGGGAGGGTTTGACATTACCGAACTCTCTGATCACTGGTTTCCCGTCCGGACCCATGCTGAACGAGTAGCCGTAGACGAATGGACCCATTTCTCTCACGGTGCCTCCGTCAGGAAGCTTTCGCTCTCGGACAAGATCCTTTGGGAGCTCTAGGTCTTTGAACATCTGCTCAAAGTCTTGCTCTAGCTCGTCAAAGAGGTTGGCCGTTGGGAATCGCCATCGACGCCGTAGCCAATTGGAAAAGAATTCATCTTCACTCAATCATTTTTCACCTCCAGTCTTTGACTCATCAAGGGTCTTCCGCGTCTTGTCTAGAAAGGTGATGAATTCCGCGAGAACCGTTTTTCCGAATTGGCTCAGTTCGTATGATCCCTGGTTATTCTCGTCGAGGAGACCCGCGTCGGAAAGAGCGGTTATGTTGTGGTAGACAAGCTTCGGGTTTATCCTGGTCCTATAGTCCCTTTTTGCCCCTGACTTCTCAAGGAGTGGCGCTAGCATTCTCATTCTGGTTTCGTTTCCCAGGAGCTCTATGAGAGCTAGGGTTTCTCGAAATGTTTCTTCAAACGTGTCGTCGAACCAGCCGAGCACCTCCATAGTAACCTTCCCTGTCTCGAGGGCGGAGCGCACCGATTCCTTAAGCACGGGCTGATCCAATTCCCGAGGCAGAAGAATTACCGCACTGGCGTTTTGGGCGTTGTTGATGGTCTCGATGGCTCTCGCGAGAGGCTCGTCTAGTCCTGCAGTCTGACAGAACACAGCTGTCAGGGTTCCGTTCTTGACTCCACATACGTCAACAGTCACGGCTCGGGTGGGGTCGTCGGGGGTCAGTTTTGCGTCTAGGTATGTGTCCATTTGTTGAGAGATCAGATCTCTAGCGGCATGAAATCGTTCGAATTGTCTGAGTTCGCTCTTCTCAGCTGGGCGTCTGTACCTTTCGGTGAAAGTCTTGTAGTCGAGGATGTCTTGAGGGGACACGCGTTGAGTTTCCGTGGACATGTTCAGTTGTAGTTTCATTGGGATGACCCTTTTTCGTTACTCTAGGTAACAGAGTTGAGCTATAAAAGTTACCTTTGGTAACACTGTGAGTGCCGGTAACTAGTAAACTGATACCTTGGCAACCCCTCTGATTTTCAGAATTCGCGGAATAGCCTTTCCAGGGATGACTCTGTCTCCTATCAGGGTAAGCTTGGGATCGGGATTCATTTCAGGGTCATCGACAAGTGCCTGTCTAATGCTTATGCCGTGCTCAGCTAAGACTCTGGCTGCATTTGCAAGAATTCCAATTTCGTTCGGATTGTCCGCTGTTATTTCAACTACTCCTAGCCCTATTTGCTTGGCTACCGCTCGGAGCGAAGGCCCGGCCGATTCTAGTTTCGAAAAGATCAGCTTGATTTCTTTGTCCACGTTGATTGTTCGGATCGTCTCGTTTACAGTTCGCCGATCGACTCCGACTACTCTTGCCACTTTGAGAGTTGGGACCTCAACTTCATTGACGTAGATCTTGTCGCCCTTGACCGAGAGTCCATTCCGGAGCAGAAACCTTGCAACCTGCAACCGTTCGGGATGAGTCTCAAAGAGGACTCGGATTCTCTCCCACATGACAGGTCGAGAGAGATCTTACCTTCAAGGAACCTTAAAGAGTTGGATTGCGAAAACACCAACGCCATTGGCACTAACGTGTGGAATACGGGTCGTCACAACGGCAGTTGACATAGTCTGAGCCCAACACACTCGGCACCAAGAAATACGTTTGACGAAGGCGTGTTCCAGGGAAAGATTGTACGGCTCATTGCAATAGAAAGGAATCCTGAGGAAGCGCTCGATGCCCTCTCCGCACACTACCACGTCGAAAGGCCTACCCTGAGGATCGGCCTGCCCAAGGGAGAAAAAAAGGCCCTAGGCTGCTACGTGCACAGAGAGCAGACCATCTACATGTCGAGCGAAGAATACCTGTTTGATCCATACGTGTTGATCCATGAATTTTATCATCACTTGAGACATGTAGACGGAAAGCACAGAGGAACTGAGCGACACGCGCGCGACTTCGCTGTTTCCTTCCTAAGGAATGCTCACAGGAGCAGCGAGGGTTCGACGTGATGGTTCGATTTAGGCTTTGAACCAGCTAAAAACGAGATATCGTATCTCGTCTTGCTTTGTATCCGGAATCGCAATGATGAATTGCTTCCTAACGGTCGTTGCTAGCCTTCCAGCTCGGACTACCTCGAAGGGCCCCATAATGGACTCTGGATCTTCGACCGAGACGATGAAGGGAGCGTGATCTATCCCTGGTCCGTGCTCATACACGGCAAAGTCAGCGCCGAACTTTATGCCGGGCGTTACAATGTAGCCTTTGTTTCTCAAGTCCTTGTATACTTGGTACGCCTGACTGAATCCACGATACGTCTCTCGCGCTTCTTTGAGTAAGAGTGATTTTAGAACAGGTTTCTTGGTCCTTCCATCAATTACGGATATTCTGCGATGCTCGAGGAGGTAGAGCCCTTCCATAAGGTCGAGCAAAAGCGGAACATCGAAGTCTTGGTCTGGTTTCGGTTTTGGTATTCCGACTGGTTTTCCGAAGAAGCCCGAGCGGTAAATGTCGAGTCCGGTCTTGGCGTCCCACACTATGAGGCGTGTTCCGATAAGTTCCGCTTCGCCTTGAAGGGTCGGGGACTTCATGATCTTTCTAGGCCGTCAGGGCGATTACCCTGATCAGGTCTACAACGTCCACTCCTAGGTCGGCCATGTTCTCCATGTGGGCACTGAGGTCTCTGACTAGAAGGAGAGTCCGTAACGGCATCTTCTCGTCTAGTACTTCGAGGTCGAGAGATCGATAGGCGGTGTCGACTTTCCTTTCCGTTTCCTCGACGCCTCTGGAGAGCTCCATCGCCTTTGTTGGGTTGAATCCGAGGGACATCACGGTCTCTCTTATCTTGGACATCTCCTCAAGAACTAGGGCGTTTAGTTCCGCGAGCCGCTTGGTGTATTTCTTGTCGACCTTCCAGTTCCGGTCGATCACTGCGGACAGCCGGTAACCAATGCCCTGTGCATAGTCGGCTACCTCGCCGATCTTGAAAATTAGCCTGATGAAATCTTCTCGGTTGCTCAGGAGGGTTCCGAAGGAGGCGACTTCTTCCAAAAGTTTCTTCTTGGTTGCTTCGAAGTCTCCTAGAATCTTCAGCATGTTTTGGTAATGTTCCTTTGCTTCCTTTGCCTTTCCATCTGAAACGTTGTCGGTCATGAGGGCTAGTTCGCGTGTTATGTCCACGACGTTCCTGGTTTGTTCTCTGCATATATCGAGTATTCTTCGTCGTATGTTCGCTTCGGTTTCGACTGGAAAGGTCATCAAGTAGCACTGTCTCGCAATGTGATGCTATCCTTGCCATAAAAAACTAGCAGCAGTCGAGTCTAGGTCATTTTGACGGTTTGAAACCCTCTTTCATTATAGTGTGGATGGTCGATGCGAGCGTTCCAATAGGGGTTCTCATTTGGCTCCAGCTATCACGATCTCGGACTGTGACCGTATCGTCTTTGAGCGTATCATAGTCTATAGTTATTCCAAGAGGTACGCCGGCCTCATCCGCCCTGGCATATCTTCTTCCTATGGAGCCTGATTCGTCAAAGTCTACTCTAAGCCCGTCCGCGATAAGCGCTTCGAACACCTCGGATGCCCGCTTTGGCAACCCATCTTTGTTTACAAGGGGGAAGACGGACGCTTGTATGGGAGCGAGGTTGAATGGGAGCCCTAGGATGAGTCTATCTTCCTTCATTGTAAGGTTGTATTCGAGGGTCGTGTAGAGAAGACGTTCTACTCCGAAACTTGGCTCTATTACGTGAGGCAGAAAACGGGTGCCTGTTTCCTTTACTTCTTCCTCAACTACGTCGAAACAGTCCGGGGGAATAGTGTACGACCCGATTTTTACGGGATGTCTGGCCTTCTTGGCTCTCAGCAGTTTTTCCGGGTCGTCTTTGGATATTAGATCGGCGACTCTTCCTGTTTCTTCTTGAAAGATCTTTCTGATGTTTTGGTGGTTTGGCCGAATCGATTTGACCTTACGAACCCGGGGTGTTGGATAGGGTTTGAAAACTCGCAAGTCCTCTCCGGTCGCTTCCATGTGCTTTCGCAAATCGTAGTCTGTTCTGTAAGCGAAACCCGCAACTTCAGTCCAGCCCCAACGGTCCAGCCTAACTTCGTGGTCGAACGTCTGGGCTGAATAGTGGGCCCTTTCGCTCGGAAGTTTTTCGAAAAATCTTTGATGTTGCCCATCAACGCCTAGCTGATTCAGGAACTGTTTTGAGAGTGCCATGAAGTATGCTGCCCATGGTGCTTTGATCACTTGTTTCTTGACCGCTTCGCCTACTTCAACGCTGATCGCGTTTTCTGCGCCTTTCTTTCGATTTTCTTCCGTAACGATCAAGAGCTCCTCGGACGCAACTTCATCGAGGTAGGGGCAGTCCGGCTCTTCAGGGTCGAAGAAGAGCTCGAAATCCATTATCGTGAACTCACGTAATCGTAAGGGACCCTGTCTAGGTGATATTTCGTTGCGGAGGACAGTCCCGACCTGTGCTATTCCAATTGGAAATTTCTCCCTCATTGTCTCGAAGATTCGGCGGAAGTTGACGAATATTCCCTGCGCTGCCTCCGGGCGGCCGTAAGCAGGATCCTCGCCGTACGGACCTATGCTAGTCTTGAACATTGTCATGAAATATTGAGGAGGTCCCAATTCTCCGCCACACTCCGGACACTTCACATGTCTTTCCTTCAGGAGCGAGCCAAGTTGTTCCAGACTCATTCCTTCAGTCTCAAGGCCAGTAGCTTCCTTGACCAGTTGGTCCGCTCTGAATCGTCTGTGGCAGTTACTGCACTCAGTCATCGGGTCTTTGAAGTTCTCAACGTGTCCTGAAGCTTCCAAGACCTTGCGGGGGGTGATAATAGGAGTCGAGACTTCAACGAACCCATGGCGTCGAAGGAAAGATTGTCGCCAAGTATCTTCAATCTGTCTTTTCAGGCCGACGCCCAAAGGCCCTAGATCCAAGAATCCGCTGAGTCCACCGTAGATCTCGAATGAGCCCCAGAAGAATCCTCTCCGTCGGGCAGTCTCGGATAATAACTTGTGCTTGTCCCTGATTTGTTGCTGCACGGTTTATCGGCTCGGATTTGTCCAGAACGGAGCAGGTTAGTTATATCGGCTTTCCGAGCGGACGATTGGTCTTGCTATCGTGCCTTCACATGCTTTACGATTGGAGGTCGTACTTTTCGAAGTATTCTGTAGCCGCAAAACGGGCATTTGATCTCCGGGGTCATAGCAAGCTGATCAGCTGTCAGCTTTGATCCGCAGTTGATGCACTCATAGATCAGTCCGCCGGGGTTGCGTT
Organism: Crenarchaeota archaeon 13_1_40CM_3_52_10; assembly: GCA_001918765.1. Classification (GTDB taxonomy): domain Archaea; phylum Thermoproteota; class Bathyarchaeia; order 40CM-2-53-6; family 40CM-2-53-6; genus 40CM-2-53-6. The sequence continues at coordinate 16,699 of MNGO01000037.1, read as the reverse complement.
CGCGTGGCGGGGACTCTGGTGGTGCTGATTCGATGATGGGTTCTTCTGGGCCGGATTCCATTGTTCTTGTTCCGAGAATACAGAAATTGTCTTCGAGTTCAAGTTAAGGATTTCGAGGTGGTGTCCCCGAGGTAGGTTTTGGTTTTCCGCCTGTCGGCTTGTCCTTTGTCGTCGGTTCAGGGCTTGGGACCGGCTTCTTTCGGAAGACGAAGAAGAATAGGATGACGATCGCCGCGGCGACTCCGATGATTGCTGGGATGAGCACTTGCAGGCTACTCTGGAGGACTGAGACCTGTAGGGTTCCTGTTATGAGTGGTGCCCCGTAGTCAGGTGAAAGGAAGGTTATCGTGTATGCTCCGACGCTTGAGGGTGCGTTGAAGTTGAACTGGGCATCTTTGGTCTGCCCAGGAGCTATGATGATTCCGGAGACGCTTTGCGAAGCCTTGGTCGCGCCTGTGCTATCCTGGATGTTCAGAGTGATAGTGACGTTCATGTTGACGGTCGTCGAATTGCTCTTCAAGTGAAGGACCAGGCTCACGGGCTGATTCGACGTGACTGAAGGAATGCCATCAAGAGTGGAATGGAGGAGGGTTGACTCCTGGGATGATTGTCCCTGGACCGTAATCGCGAAGCCTGTTGGGTCGATCCCAAGAGTCAGAAAGACGAGTTTGCTGGCGCCAAGTATTTTTCCGGAGGAAATGGTCGACGAGTAGGCTCCGTTAGTGCCCGACGTGAAACTTCCTGAGGCCAACAGACGTCCCGGACTGGGAGCATTCACAAGCACGTAAGCGTAGGCTGGGGACTCTAGACTGCTCGTGCAAGATGCGGCACAGGCTCCCGACCCTGAAATCGGCTGGCTCTTCACTGTTATCTTGAAGAGACCGGCATGCTGGCGCAGACTCGTAACTGGCGGGTTGCCCGGTGGCAAGGTCGCGGAGACCGGTGTCCCGCCCGCTGTTATTCCCTTTACAACTATCTGGATTCCCGCAGGAGTGAGTGTCGCATCCAGCTCAAACACGTAATCCGGATGGAGAGTGAACGTGTCGTAACCGGAAGGAACTGGAATGGTTACGCTGGAACCGTGGGTCGTCCTGCCAACAAATTCGTGATCGATAGTCAGACTTGCGTTCATCTTTGTTCCGGCGGAATTGGCGGCATAGGCAGAGTTGACTAGCGTGAAGAAGACCATCAAGGGTTGACCTGAAGTGAACACTCCGTTGACAAGGCTGACGTTGGAGACGTAGACTCCAGTACCGCTCGAAATCGTGGGAGTAGTTAGCGGTGCGGCTCCAGCACCGTTGTCTATGGCGAACACGTAGCCGTTAACGTTGATGTTGGAGGGATTGGTGGGGGAATAAGTCAGGGTTCCTTGGGTGTTCAACTGCTGGTTTGATCCCGAGTATGAGAATCCTGTGACTTCGAGTTGCTGGAGGGTGAAAGATGTCTTGTTGTAGCCGAAATCGTACATGTTGTTGTACGTACTATTCACAGTCCATAGGCCGAACAGCGATGTGTCCTGAGGGATGGGCGTTGTGAAATTCAGCAATGAGGTTCCTTCCTTTGTACTTGTGAAGGTCTGTGTGACTTTCACGGAGGTTCTATTGGCTGTCACATAGTCCGAGCCTGTCACATTAACTCCTTGGCGGAGAGTGACTCGTACCTGTAGGAGATCGCCTGTCCCCCACGTGGTCGTTGGGATTCCGCCTAGAGTGGTCTCGACTTTGGCGCCGAGATTGATCGAGTTGGCAGTTATGATGATCAGAGAGTGCTTGATTCCGGTTGAATTGCTAATTGAGACAACATGAGAATCGGTGCAGTAGAAGGACGCTGGGCAATTTCCCTGAAAGATAGGGGAAGCAGGTGAAGTCGTGGGGAAGATGGTGGTGCCATTTTGGACGATCTTGACCGTTGTGTATGAATCCGGGTAGTAAAAGCTCAAAATCATGTTAGACCACGTGTGGTTGAGATGGCCGCTCGCGCCGTTAGGTTTGGGATAGGTTACATTGGCAAAGTAACCGGTTGGAATAGAAAGATCGGATTTGTGGTTCACGGTCATGCTTGTCAAATCAGTAGGATCAAGTCCCATCGAATGTGAGTAGGAGTTGATCGGGAGACCGTCCGCTGAGACGATCGCCACGTTGCTAACGCGTACGCTGAGTCCCTCCCCTTGAGAGGTCGTGTTGAAGGCGAAGACTAACGTTAGGTCGAATCCTAGGTATTTCGTAACGTCGTAGCAATTGTCATTTGGACCGCATCCTACTGGAGGGCTTCCAGCTGTGAACGACGAGCCTTCTCCGCCTATAATCGAGGTCTGATTGATCTTGGTCAGCTGGTGGATTGGAGCCAGCTTCGTATCGTTGTAGATGAAATAGCTCACTTTTGTGAAGTTACCTAGATTGCCCCTCCAGTCGAACCTGAGATAGGTTGTTAACGAGACGTTTCCCTTTGGTACGTTGAGCACTTTGCTGAAGGTGACATTATCGTTCACCGCTGGCGCGGGGCTTGGAATCGTAACATTAAACGTCGTTTCAGGAACAGGGGCTCCCGTCTGTGGATTTGTGAAGTTGCCTCCGGACCAGACTATTGGGGTTCCGAGCGTCACGGTCGCGTTAGGGCGCGTGTAAAGGTCGAATTGGGCTCGACTTGCATTAAAGGCAAAGCGTGTTCCATTGGGGTCGTGGCCTGGGACAAGTGGGAGCGAGTGGGTCTGTTGCCCAGGCTGGTAATGATTAGTCTGAGAACCGAGGGGGATTGCAGGTAATAGAGATAGTATTATGAGAATCGCGCATAGGGTCCCCCGGATCAATACGTTTCACGATGTAAAACGCGACAGCCGGACGGATTCTATTTAACCTTTGTAAGTTGCTGTGTTCGAGTTGTGCTAAATTCGCACAATCTCACAGCTTGAATTGTGAGTTGCGTTCTGAGGTGGTGTTGCAGAAATCATGAAGCGCGTCCTTGGGGGTCAACCCATGTCAATAGCAAGAATGTTGGGCAAATTTATCCCTCAACATCAAAGTCGAACAGATCTTGGCTCGAGCCGAAACCGCTTCATGAACAGGGAATGTAGAGATACCCTAAGCGACCAGAAAAATGAGAGAATCTAGCGTTTAGGTGGAGGCGACACGAGGACTACGTTGTCTCCTCGAACAATGATAGTACCAAGCTTCTTCGTCGACTCAGCGTTGGTTACGTCTTCCGCGTCTTCCAGTACTAGGTTCATGTGCTGGTCGAAGCTGTAGAGTCTTCCTCTAACACTTCGTCCACCTTTGAGCTGGACGAGGACAACTTTGTTCAGGCTCTCTTCGAAGATCTTCGCTGCAACTTCTGACATTCATCGTTCAACCGGAGAGTTGTGGTTGTCGGGCGAAGGTACTCTTTTAAAGATTGTCTCTCTCGGATGATTCTGAAAAGTCTTGACAGTTAGAACAATACTCAAAGATCGCGACTCTAAGCCTCTGATCGAAGAGTTGCGGCGTCTTCCGAACCAACAACATCTCACGCATAAATCCAGGGTCGAGATAGAGACTGTCAAAGACTCAGAAATCGTGTTTGTTGATGGTGTTGCCATAGCGTTTCGCCGTAAAGGCGAACTTGCACCGGTCTTGACTAATACTTCCGCCCTCGATGCCATGGCGAGAATCGTCGTCGACATGGGTGCAGTACCGCATGTGGTCGGAGGGGCGGATATCATGGCTCCTGGAATACGGAATGTCGACGGAGAATTTGCTGAAAAGCAGTTCTTAGTAGTCGTGGACGAGAAACATGGCAAATACCTGGCAGTGGGAAGAGCGCTCATCGGGTCGGGTCCGATGGCTGCTACGAAGAAAGGCAAGGTCGTTGAAAACTTTCATTACGTCGGGGACTTGATTTGGGAAGTGATAAAGCCCAAGGGGCCGCCCGCGCCAAGCTCGAGTTGACGCTTTCTTTCGAAAATAGTCAGGGGAAATGTTTAAAGTTGAACCGGGTCCAAGCCCGATGATAAGCTCTCGGAGCCTAGCCTGATCCTTCCCCATGCAGCATTCTACGATATACGTGAAAGCTCTCCCTCTTCAGGAACTGGATGATGTGGAGACGATAAAAGGGGAAGTCAGGACTGGCAATATTCTCATTGTAAGAATCACTCCCCTGGCGCGAAAAAGCGTGGAAGAGACAAAATTGGCAATTACTGAGTTGACTGATTACACCAAATCCTTGGGCGGAGACATCGCTCGTCTGGGAGAAGAGCGCATCGTCATAACGCCTGCTGGCGTGAGGGTTTGGAGGAAGGAAGCCGCTTCGTCCGAGGGAGCGATCCCCGCGGTTCCTCTTCAGAACGAGGCCGTTCCCGGGACCCGCTGACCTTACAATCTGTTATCTGAGTCTTATTGATTCGAGTACGTCGGGGACGACAGTTTTGATTCCAAATATGCGATTGACGTTCTGAGCGAATAGATCAGATTTTCTTCTCTCCCCGTGATTGACGATGATCTTTGTTGGTTTGGGAGACATTCTTTTGATGAACCCTAGGAGCTGATTTCTGTCTGAATGGCCGGAGAATCCTTCTATTGATTCTACTCTCATGTTCACCTTCACCATTTCCATTTTGCCGTCATGGGCGTAGAGAGAGACTTCCTTGAGACCATTCTTAATTCTGTTTCCTAGCGTACCATCCACTTGGTAGCTGACGTAGGCAAGTGTATTTCTCGCGTCCGGTGCAAGGTGTCGAAAGTAGTCTATCGCTGGTCCGCCCTCGAGCATTCCTGAAGTGGCGATGATTACGCAGGGTCCACCGGCGATGATTTCCTCTCTATCACTCGGGTGAGTTACCGGGTGGAAGTATTCAGACTGGAAGGGGTTGATGTCTTTGTGGAGGATCTGTTCTTTGATATCGCGAACCAGATATTCGGGAAACGCTGTGTGGATTGCGGTCGCCTCGTTGACCATTCCTTCGATGTAGATTGGGAGTTCCCTGAGAGCGCCGTTCTTCATGTACGCGTCGAGGACGAGCATGATTTCTTGAGCCCGTCCAACTGCGGGAACTGGTATCAGCACTTTTCCGCCTTTCTCGACGGTGTCGTTGACGATGCTGACTAGTTTACCCTCCACTCCCTCTCTGTCGGGCATAATGTCGTCAGGACCTCCGTATGTGCTCTCGATGATGAGCGTTTCGGCTCTCGGGAACAATGCTGTGGCAGGATCGAGCATCATGGTTCGTCCGAACTTGAAGTCGGCGCTGTAGACTATGTTGTGGAGGCCCTCACCGATGTGGAGGTGGACCATTGAGCTTCCTAGGATATGGCCAGCGTTATGGAAAGTGAGTTTGATGTCCGGAGCCACGTCCGTAACTACATTGTAGCGCAGGGGTATAGTGTGGGTGACGACTTCTCTGACGTCTTTTTGGTCGTAGGGAGAGTGTTCGCCTTCCCGGCTGTGAACGTCGAGATAGTCCAACTGGTGAAGAGTCATCAGGGTTTGGGTGGGTTCCGAGCAGTAGACGGGTCCGTCATAGCCATACTTGTAGAGGAAGGGGAGTATTCCGCAATGGTCAAGGTGGGCGTGAGATATGACCACTGCATCCAGCTTTTCCAGGTCAAATTCATCAGTATCGAACCGTGGGTATGCAGAAGCTGGGTCCTGGGCGCCAGGGTTTATTCCGCTGTCGAGCAGGACGCTGCTTGATCCTGCTTGAATAAGCATAGCCGCTCGTCCAACTTCATGAAACGCTCCAAGGGTTACGAGCCGAACATAGCCGGCTTTGCTAAAAGTGGGGCGAAAGATCCTTTCGCCGACGTCACGGAGGATCCTACTGCGCTCTTCGCTTTCAGTATGAAGGATGTGTCGAGTACTTGAAATGATCTTGGAGTGCAGGGGAGGAGCTCTAAGAATTCTTGGCCGCCATCTTGTCTCCTTCACAACCTGTTGCAGGACGGTAGCCTCCTTCCCGATAGCCACGCCGGGCTTGGCCGCTTCCACCACTACTTCTCCGAGGCTAGGGTCGAAGTTGATTGAGGAGATTTCAGCCTCCGGTGGAATGATTTTTCGAATGTAGGCTTCGGCTTCTCGTTCTGGAAGGCGTATGGATTGGTCAGATCGGATGACGATTCTCTTGTGAAGTAGGTTAACGATCTCGGTCACAACATAGTTCTGTTCAGCGATCAGACCTACGTTCTTTACATAAATTGCGAGTCGTGGCCCCTCGAACTCTATACGGGTTATCTCAGCATCTTTCGGCATATGCTCTACGATGGTCTCGCGTATCTTTGCGTGTACATCGTTGTAGGTTCTAGTCAATTCTCTCTACGACTGTGATATCTGTGGAAGGTTTGAAAGAAAGGATCAGGCGTGGAGGATGTGCTTCTTCTCGTCCTCTGAGAGTTCCCTGTATCCTTCCTTCGTGATTATGGCAACGTCGAAACTATCGCCGCTCGCAGAATCTCTTTTCATCGCTGAATCGACTGCTCTGACGACTATGGGAATCGACTCTTTTACGTTCATCGAGTCCTTCCATTCCGACTCGAGGACTCCGTAGGCAACAGGAGATCCGGATCCGGTTGAGACGTATTTCTCCTCCATCATGCTTCCAAGGGGATCCAGCGCATAGATGTGACCTCCACTGTCGTCTACGCCGCCAATTAGGGCTTGGACGCCAAGAGGGTAGTATCTGGCGCCGAACAGAATGTTGGAGACTAGTCTCGCTGCTGAGTTTATCGGGATTGGCCTGGCGAGGTCAAGTCTGTAGAGCGAAGAGTTTGCTCTAAGCATTTCCACCAATGCTTGTGCATCTCCTACTGTCCCTGCAATGGTCATAGCTATGTGATGATCGATCCGATAGACTTTCTTAGCGTGTTTATGGGCCACAAAAGAGCCCATTGTGGCTCTGGTGTCTGTCGTAAGAATGACTCCGTCCTTGCAGACGACGCCGATTGTGGTTGTCATTTGAGAACGCTCATCTTTGATGGTCTCAGGTTTTCCAACTTGTCGTGTGTCCAGTTGTTTTTGTCTTAGATCATGGCTTTCCGAGAGACGGAAAGATTTGATGTTGCATCGGTTTCTGATAGCTTAAAAACGTTTTCAGCGATGGTTGAGCGGGTTGAGCGGTTTGGGTCCTGGAGCAGATGTGTTGATCATTCATTGTTGATCTAACAGCTCTCAACGCTTACATCAGTGATTTGATGTGTTAATTATCGGAAGCAGATAATCCTGCCCTGCCCCTGCTGTGTCTTGCCTACCCGGGTATTTGCGTGGGCCGAGAGTTACGCTTGTGAACCCAATCAGTCTAAGTTCCTTTTCCACCTGGTTCATCAAGCCCTCTCGGTGAAACAACGGAAGTTCTTCTTGTGATACTTCGATTGCCGCAAGTTGTCCATGATGCCTGACTCTTATGTCTCGTGCACCACTCAGCCGTTTGACCATGGACTCCGCTTCTCCGACCTGAGATAGCTTTTCGACAGTGATCTCCTCGCCGTGCGGTATCCTGGATGATAGGCAAGGCATTGCAGGTTTGTCCCATACTTCCAGCCCGAGAAGTCGAGCGGTTTCTCGCACGTCCTTCTTGGAGAAACCTGCTTCTGCGAGAGGACTCCTTACGCCAGCCTCCTTGGCGGCAAGAAGTCCGGGCCTAGTATCCCCGAAATCGTCAAGCTGGGTTCCGTCAAGAACTGCTTCAAATCTGTAGTTGTCAGCTTGGCGTTTCAGTTCGCGATAGAGTGTGTCCTTGCAGTAATAGCATCTGTTCGAGGGATTCGCTTTGTAGCTTGCACTTTGCACCTCGTTGGTTCTCGCGATAGTGTGTCTGATCCGGATGTGTCTCGCGGTTTTTTTCGCAATTTCAATCTCTCCCGGGGCGAGAGATTCGGAGACTGCTGTTACTGCAACCGCGCGATTCCCTAGCGCTTTGTATGCGAGAGCAGCGACTAGGGAGCTGTCCACTCCGGCGGATAAGGCAACTACTGCCCCGTTGAGCTGGCTGATAATTTGAATAGCTCTCTCTATCTTCACCTGCAAATCCGCCCCGGCAGCGATGAGCGACATATTCAAGACACGCCCCTCCTGGCCATTAAAACAGTTGCCCGCAAAGAGAAGTAATCGATTGTCGTCTCTAACGAAGTTTGAGCGAACCCGAAGACTACTGGAAAAGAAAGATAGACTGCTCGCTATCGCTAGCGTGTCTCGGTTTGCGAAACTTGACGTTGGCCGTGAGATACGCAAAGGGCTTCCCGAAGTGATTCTGGCCGAAGGCAAGCTTGCTAGCGATGTCGCGAGAATTAGCCAGGCGATGGTTAGACGAACCGGTCGTGCGATCATAAGTCGTTTGGATGGCCCGCAAGTCAGGGCTGTTAGATCCGTCATGAGAAACGGGTCTAAGGTTGAATACTTTTCTCGCTCTCGAATGATGATAGTAAAGTCGAAGAGCTACAACCCTAGGCGTAGTGGCGGTAGGGTCGGAATATTAACTGCGGGGACTTCTGACTTACCGGTAGCTGAGGAAGCAGAGGTTATCGCTCGAGAGATGGGATGCGAGACAAGATCATTCTATGATGTTGGCGTTGCCGGGATTCATCGGTTGTTCCAGCCCGTTCGCGATCTTCTAAGATGGGACTGTGATGTGATTCTTGTGGTTGCGGGCCGTGAAGGGGCACTTCCTACTGTCGTTGCGGGAATTGTTGATGTTCCAGTGATAGGCGTCCCAACTTCCAGAAGTTACGGGTTTGGAGAAAGGGGGATCGCGTCTTTGGCGGCTATGCTTCAATCATGTTCTCTGGGGATGGCTGTGGTCAATATTGATGGTGGTGTCGGTGCAGGAGCTGTTGCTGCACTGATTGCAAACCGGGTCGGTAAATATCGGATGGGGAGAGATTAGCCGTGACAGTCTGGGAGCAATGCTAGGCCTTGGGCGTAGATCTTGGGGACATAATTACTCGATCTAAGAGCTCCTTGGACGAGTTTTCGGGGAAGACTTTCGCGGTTGATGCCTACAATGCGCTCTATCAGTTTCTCGCGATAATTCGCGGGCCAACTGGCGAGCCCTTAATGGATCGGCAGAGTAGAGTTACGAGCCACTTGAGCGGGCTTCTTTACCGAACTACCAACTTGGCAGAGAGAGGCATCAGGCTCGTGTATGTTTTCGACGGAAAGCCCCCAAGTCTGAAGGATACGGAGATCAAGCGAAGGCAAGTCATTAAGGTCGAAGCAACTACGAGATACAAATCTGCACTGTCAACGGGAAAGTTTGAGGAGGCGAAGCGGTACGCGCAGGCAACGTCCAGCCTTAGGGATTTGATGATTGACGATGCTCACAAGCTTCTCCGGTACCTGGGCGTCCCAATTGTCCAGGCTCCATCTGAAGGAGAAGCTCAGGCTGCATACATGGCCGCTCGGGGGGATGTTTGGGCTGCGGTCAGCCAGGATTACGATTCTCTGCTGTTCGGAGCCCGGAGACTCGTCCGGAATCTAGCAATAAGCGGAAAAAGAAAGCTACCGATGCAAGAAGCCTACGTCCAAGTAGAACCCGAACTGGTAGACCTTGCCTTCACTTTACAGACTCTCCAGTTGTCACGAGAACAGCTTGTGGACTTGGGGATTCTCATTGGGACGGATTTCAACCCTGACGGCTTCAAGGGAATAGGGCCTAAGACGGCACTCAAGCTAATCAGAGAATACGGCAAGATCGAGAGAATCGCTGAATCGAACGAGGAAGTGGTACCACCACCGGAGCTGGACAGAATTAGGGAGATATTTCTGAAGCCTGCAGTCACTTCGAACTACAGTCTGGAGTGGCGTGAATCCGATGTTGAATCTCTCGTGCGGTTCCTCTGCGGAGAGAGAGACTTCAACGAAGAAAGAGTCCGGACGGCCGTTGAAAGAGCAAAAACAGCAATAGCGAAAGAAAGCGGTAAGAAAACGCTTGAGTCATTCTTCGGTAGCTAATGGCTGAAGCCGTATTTCCCGACGAGAGGGACAAATGCCACTCCTCCCATAGAGTTCCGCTCCAAGGCTCCATCAGGCTTTTTCCTAACCTGGACAAGCTCTTGTGGGAACATTCTTCCACCTACGGGCACCACTAGAATTCCGTCCGATTTCAATTGTTCCAGCAAAGGAGGTGGAGTCTCAGGAGCTGCAGCTGTTACGAGTATTCTGTCATATGGCGCTCTTCCTGCGTAACCCAATGATCCATCGCCTTGGACCAGTGTGACTCGGTCAGCGTATCCTGCTCGAATCAGGTTGTTCCTAGCGACGGCAACCAGTTTGTCGAGGTATTCAATCGCGAAAACGCGTCCGGTGTCACCTACTATTTCTGCGATTGTAGCTGCATGGTATCCGCTTCCGGCGCCCACTTCGAGCACCTTCATCCCTAGTCGTAGCTCCAATGCCTCGTCCATTATGGCCACCATGTAACGCCCGGCTGGTCAGCCGTGTGGCGCGCTGATTGTCTGGCCGTACTCCGTTGGCAATGGAGTATCATTGTAAGCATATTGGCGCATGTGCGGAGATACGAAGAATTCCCGCGGCACCTTTCGCATAGCATCGATGACTTCGCGGGTTTTGAGGAGTCCTTCTGCGATGAGGGCACGAACCATTCTTTCTCTATCACTTGCGAACTTTGTGGACCTAGATCATCCCTCCGATCTCTCAAGGGTAGCTGAGCATATTAGACTCTCTAGCTTGTGTAGGGTTGGTCTCGATGAACTTCAGTTTCTATGCTCAAGGCCATCCATCTGTACTATCGACGCACACGACGACTTTGGAGCTCACGAAGGAGGCTAACCTTAGGAAGAATGGGGATTGCATTGTCGCAGTTGGGTCTTCTGCGGGATTGAGAGACTTATCTACGCTTATGAAAGACGCTCTCTCCAGTGAGACCTGTAGAGCCCGTCTGACTCTGAAGCTTGACCCCCATCGATTCGTAATCGAAGGGCGTGGCGCCCATGGGTTGACGTTTTCCCATCCGACAGATATTGTGATCAGAAAGAGCGGTTTCGTATCAGACAGGACGTTGATGGTTTACGCCAATCGAGCGGCAGCGGACCTTCCAAGATCACTGGTTGAACTGCTTCAAGACCCTGGCCGGAAGGTACTGGTCGAGCTCACTGTCGAGACCTAGGCTGGGGCAAGTTTCGCGTCTACCGCAATATGCCACTTCATCGGAGCGACACCTCTCACCTTACGTGTCTCTATGTTTTTCTCGATCTTCCAATCCGAATTGTCCAGGGCGGCTGAAAGTTCTTTTCTGGCATTTGACTCGCTTTCCAAGCCATCTGCGAATGTGTAATAGTGTACGATTCCCCCTTCGCGTCTAAGAGTTTCGCAAGCGGGATGGAGAAACTCCCTCGATTGGGAGGGGTGATTCATTATGACTCGAGTTGCCACGCCTAAGAGATTATTCTTGACGACTGTTCGAGCATCGCCAGTCCACACCTTTACACGGTCTTGGACCTTGTTCATCATCGCGTTTTCTCTGATCAACTTAGCAGCCTCGGGGTTGGCATCGATGGCATGGACTTGCACATCCTCCAATCGTTTCGCGATCAGTATCGAGAACGGTCCCACACCAGCAAACATGTCGACCACGCACTCGCGGGGCCGGACTTGTTCGGCGACTCTCGCGTGCTCGGTGGAGAGACGCGGGGAGAAAAAGGCTTTCGAAATGTCGATCTTGAAGCGGCAGCCCAGCTCCTTGTGAATTGTCTCGGTTCTATTGGGACCGAGAACGTGATGGAGGGGCCGCAGTCTCTGGCTATCGGTTACTGGTCCTGCCTTTGAGTAGACTGTCTTGACGTTCTTGTGTACTTTCATCAAGGCTTCGGCGATGTTCTTTTCGAACGGCTCGGTTGCGGGAGAGAGTTCTATGATGGCGATGTCGCCGATAACATCGAACGATTTTGATATGAGAGGAATGATGCTCGATGGTAGTTGCTGCGCGAGAACCTGCTCCAATGATGCAAGGGTTTGAGATCTGGAAGGAAATTTTTCTTGTGATAAGGTCTGTTTGCCCAGGGCTCTGTCGAGCTGCTTTTGCTCCGCTAGCTGTGGCGCCCGGGAGAGCGGTACGTGAAGCGTATCGTCTGCTGTTTGAGGTGCAAGCCCTCTATTCAGCAATTTTAGTTTCGCGAGAACCCGGATCGCATCCTCTCCCTGTTTCTTAGATATGTTGAGGGACAAGCTTTCCCGGAGGCGGTCTGAGTCTTCTTCGTTGCCGGTCAACAAAGAGACTCTGCGCCTATCGCCTGCTGGTTCGTGTTCTGAGGCGTTCTAAAAAATCGAGATCTGCCAGGGCAACCTCCGCGGACAATCGTACATCCTCATCGGGGTCTTGGAGTCTGTCGATCAGTCCCGACCGAGCGGTCTCCTCTCCGATCGACCCGAGAGCCACTGCTGATTCATGTCTGACGAGGACGCTTTCGTCGTTCGCCATAGCATCCAGAAGGGTGGGGACTGCTGACTTGAACTCCAACTGGCCAAGGGAGAATGCGGCCTCATGCCTCACTAGGGGGCTTCGATCCTCTCTCAAGGTCTGGCAAAGTGCTGGAACCGCCCTCTCATCTTTCATGTCCGCCAGCATACACACTGAGTGTATTCGGAGAAGCAAGCTTGGTCTGGTGTCGAGTACAGTCTTGAAGAAATCAACATCGCCTTTTGAGAACGCCCATTCCATTTTTTCAAGGGTCTCAAAGTCTTTTGAGTAATCAGGTCGCACTATTGTCGTTTCTCCTTGAGCGATTGCCTTCAATTCGGTTTCACTAGGCCGGTAGACGAGTTGGTGATCGGGTTCATCTTAGCTCGCCGACGCGGTCTTGTTGATAGCTTCGCCGCTCATGGCGCGTTCGTAGCATTCCGGGCAGTAAGGACCGTCGTATGGTCCGTGTTTGGAGCAAGAGGGTCGCCGTTGGTCCTTTTCGACGAGCTTGGGAGGTTTCAATTATGGAATCTGACCTCGAAAACAGCGCGTTGAAGTGTGACCGCCTCCTCGCTGTTTGAGATTCTCTGGCCTTCTATTCATTGGCACCGTGCCCTCGTAGGAATTGAGCGATATTCTCATGCTTTCTTTCCATCGCGACCGACAGCGGAGTCTTTCCCTGAAAGTTCTTCGAGTCTAAGTCTGGACTGGCGTTTTCGACCAGCCAAACGACCAAGTCATAGTACCCTCTTGTAACGGCGTTGTGCAGGGCAGATGACGATCCGGTTTTTGCTCCGTTTTGGAATAGGTATTGAACAAGTTCGAGGTCGCCGCTCCAGGCTGCATGGGGCAAGAGCGGAATGCCGTGGGCTCCCTTCGAGTTGATGTTATCAGGTTTTTCTCTGATTCTTCTTTCTATCTCATCCTTCCGTCCGAGCATTGCCGCTGTACAGATTTCGAGAGGCGCGCCCATCTCAAGCAGGTACGTTGCGACAGGAGCGCTGCCTACTTGGGCTGCACCTTGGATCGCGGTCTCGTGATCAGTCTCACTCCATGCGTATGATGCGTTAAGCAGTTCTGGGTTTTCCTCTAGCATTTTTCGGACTTTATCCAGATTCCCGTGTCCGGCGATTACGAACTCGCGGACTAGGTCGGTTGAGAGAGATGTGTTAGTCGCTTGCACAAGGATAAGATTCGCCTTCGCAGCCTATAACCGTTCGGAGAACAGCCTTGGTGATGATAATTCAAGTTTTAGTCCGGTTCAACTCGAAACGCGGAATAGATGTGTTAAGCGAAATCATAGGTTCTGCGGAAGGGTCCAAGACTAGACCCGGGCCATGGAGGAAGGACGCATAGGCAACGCGCCTTGAACGCGGTTTCTCAGTGCTTTCACGAAGGGCCGGGCACGAGAAAAAAGACCACCCCCCCGGGGGTCTAGAAAAAGAATGCTTATTTTTTTCGAAAAGGAATGTTACGAGAATCTCACGAATGGGTCATAGTGTGACTGAGCTGTCTGCGCTGGAAGCTGGGGTTCGCTTGTCCTCTCGTTTCAGGGTCGTTCATGGCCTTTCAGAACCAAGGGGGAGTGCGAATCGTGCCGTGGCGGGCCCGGAGGTACTCGGATAAAGGATTATCCGGGTCTGACACACGCTCGACTCAAACCGCGGTTTCACTAAGTACAGAACAATACTGGCGACTCGAATTATCAAGATCTGCAGTCCCTGCGAATTTACTTGCAACGGACTAACCCCTCTAAAGAGTTCTGTCTGCATTCTTGGTTGCTACCGAAATGTTCGACTACATCAGACTAGTACCAGGGTTTGTACGAGAAGTACTCGACGCTTACGAAAGCTGGAACGGAAAGGACAGCGCGCCCATGGAACTCCAAGAACTCATGATGGTCCTCCAGATCGAAGCCTCACACCGATACAAATGACAATTGAAGGGCCGAAGGTCTAACTGAATATCTGAAGCCCGATTCTTCCCTGTTCCGTCAACGATACCTTCTAGACCGACCTCTGCTTTCTATAGTGACAAAATGCCACTCTCTTTCCAACGGGTCTAACAGAGCGCGAAGTTGGCTACGGGCGGCTGCAGCACTCAAATCGGGCTTCGTCATCGGTCTGATAATCTGAATTTCCCTCAACTTCTCAATCAAGTCCTTCTTTCTGGTGGAGCCTCCCGACTTCTCTACATCATGCGACCACGGATTTACTGCGACCGAACAAGAAACCTATACAGCAGCAAATGGTGACAAGGTATTCACATCATCAAACGATGTCCTGTGTCCAACCTCCACCAACACTTTCCAGATTACAGGTTCTTGGACTATGACAGGGGGCACAGGACGCTTTGAGGATGCCTCAGGAACGGGGACTTTCCATGCTTCTGGCGTTATGACTTCATCGACGTCGGGAACATTCTCACTCACTACGGCCGGAACCATAGCCTACTGATACCTGCAACCAAGGGTCGAACATCCAAATCCCCTTTTTTGGGCTCACTCTCTACAAGGTCGGACATCCAAGGTCAAAATTTGCTAGTGTAGTAGTACGCTGCCGTTTGTCAGAGTCCCCGCCTCCGACCGGGCTGGCGTTGGGTCTCACCCCTGCTGGCGAGACTATGTGGAAGCTATCGCCATGGTCTGTGGATTTCGCGACGAATCCTTGGCCGGTGCTAAAGCCCCAAGGCCCTGACTCCCAGATATTGCCAAACCGGTCGATATGGACGAGTGGTTCTCCCTCTGTCCGTTGTGGGTCAACTATTGTGGCTGGTCCGAATGCGATGCCCCCCGTGGGGAATGTTGGGTTGGGGACCGGACCACCACTGGTGACGGAAGGACGGCCGATCCAAAATAAGAGGACATTGTGACTAGGAAATACCCGGTGTATGGAATGCTGGTGGATGAGAAGAAGACGAAGCTAACCTCGAAACATGACAACAAGACCTTCTACTTCTGTTCAGCCTCCTGCAAAGCAACCTTTCGACAAGACTCCCATCGATACGGACACGCATAATTTCCCTGCCAGAGAGAAGCTAGCCCCAAGATGGAATCGTGACCACAAGAACCCCTCAACCAAGACCACCTATCTCTAGAGCATCAGCGATCTGGAATCGATTCTGGTATGCTCCTTCCTATACTCTTCCGCGAAATATTTTCCCTAGCAAGGGAGGCGGGTTCCAGAGTCGGCCTATGAGGGAGATCACAGCGCCCACCCATGCGAGCCAATAGCCTATTTCGGCGTGCCCTGTGGGCAGGATGCAGCCAGTTGAAGGACAAGTAGGGGGAACATTGTTAAGGAAAATTCCTGACCCGGTTGAGAGGAGCAACGCGACGATGCTGAGCACAGCTCCTACGCTCGAAAGTATTGAGACTGTTCCTCCGAATAGGAGCAACCAAGGCACGATCTCCGCTCGAGGATTTGATGAAGCGACTTCGAAAGCCGAATAAGTGTGTGAGGGGTAAGGTCCGAAGTTATCGATAAAATACCAAGGGAGGACTAGCGAAATCAGTGTTAGTAGGCCCCCGATAAGGTTTGAAATTCGCCGCCCAAATATGACTAGGGGATGTTTGAGCATCGACTTCCCTGAGCTTGTGTTCTAGGAACCCAAAGAAATTTTGATTTGTCAGGTGCCGGCGCTTGTCAACCAACTCGGAAGAATATGACTCGTGGAGAGGTCGTACCCGACATGGACATTATCCCAGCCACCGTTGTTCATAATGTATGATTGGTACCACTGATTCGACACCGGTGTTGCGATTGATTGAAGCGCTCCGCTGTAGTACATCCACCCGGTCATCGCGAAATTTTGGAAATACGGCAGTCGAACATAGCTGCAAGACCCCCAACTGTCGCAATAGGTTGGCCTTTCAACGATAAAATCCGCAAAATAGGGGGTCCCCATTGCACCTGAACTTTGGTTCGCCGGGACGCTGCACGCCTGATTTATGGTGTTGTCAACTATGAACATGTTGTAAAGGGCGGCGTTTCCGCCGTCTCTAGCCTGGTTGACTATGTCGACGGTAACTGTGTCTCCATACGACATTGGTCCCCACAGACAATAGATGGAGTTAGTCATGCCTGGTGTCTGATACCATGCATAATAGTAGGGTTGGTTTGGAGACGTGTATATTCCGGAGAAGGTTCCAGCTTGCATAAGACCAGTGGGTCTTCCGCCCTGATAGGATACTAGCCCAGGCCAGACTGTAATGGCACACCATCGGTTGAAACAGGCTCCGGGCGATGGCTGGTTGGCGTAGGGGACTTGCCATGTGGCTTTAGCTTCATAGACGGGTACGGTTCTCCACGAGCACGAAGATGA
>MNGO01000010.1 GCA_001918765.1 Crenarchaeota archaeon 13_1_40CM_3_52_10 | reverse complement strand
GAGAACGCGTCCATCAATCCCGATATTGTGCTTCCTTCTTTCGACATGACCACGAATATCTCGCCGGGAGTGTTGTCATCGTATAGACCAACCATTAGGTAGCCCTCGTTCTGCGCGATCGAGAACTTGTGAATTATCGCTTCTCTCTCTTCTGGGAGTCGGCGTCGGAAGGGTTTGAAGACCACTTGCTCTTTTGTCTTCTCGATTGCTTTGTTCTTGTCTTGGATCGTTGTGGTTAGCGGCTGGGTTCTCTTGGAACCGTCTCTGTAGATGGCGATGGCTTTCAATCCCATCTTCCAAGCGGTGATGTAGGTTTCCACGATTTCTTCCACGGTGACATTGCCCGGCATGTTAACTGTCTTTGATATCGCTCCGGATATGAATGGCTGGACGGCGGCCATCATTTTGACGTGGCCCATGTAGAGTATGCTTCTCGTGCCCTTAGCGGGCTTGAACGCACAATCGAAAACAGCTAGATGATCTTCTTTAAGACCTTGGGCGCCTTCGATTGTGTCGTGATCTTCGAGATACTTGAGAATCTCGTTGGCCTCGGTCTTGGAGTAGCCGAGCTTTGTTAGCGCTTCGGGAACAGTGTTGTTGACTATCTTGATTACGCCACCTCCCACGAGCCACTTGTATTTGACCAGGGCAATGTCAGGTTCGATGCCGGTGGTGTCGCAGTCCATCATGAACGCGATAGTCCCGGTCGGCGCGATGACGGATATCTGGGCGTTCTTGAATCCAAATCTCTCACCCAGTGATAGCGCATCGTCCCAAGATTTCAAACCGGCTTTCAAGAGCTCCTCGCTGACTCCTTCAGCAGGAATCTTGTACGCGTGTGCCCGGTGCATGTCGATCACGTTGAGGAAGGGCTTCTCGTTTACACCGTATCCTTTGAACGGGCCAAGCCTCTTGGCAATTCGCGATGATGCTGCGTATGCTCGACCTGACATGAGTGCGGATATGGCTGCGGCGTAGTTTCGGCCCTTGTCGCTGTCGTATGCGAGGCCTCGCGCCATAAGCAGGGCGCCAAGGTTTGCATAGCCCAGTCCGAGCGGACGAAAGTCGTGGCTGTTCTTCTCTATCGCAGGGGTCGGATAGCCTGCGTTGCCGACGAGAATCTCTTGCGCGCTGATTACGATGTCCACTGCGTGCTCGAAGGATGCGACATCGAACTCGCCATCTATGGTTCTGAACTTCATGAGGTTCAGGGAGGCTAGGTTGCACGCTGAGTCGTCAAGAAACATGTACTCAGAACATGGATTGGACGCGTTGATCCGATCCGTGTTGGGGCATGGATGCCACTTGTTGACTACTGTGTCAAACTGAATTCCAGGGTCACCACAGATGTAGGCAGCCTCGGCCATCTCTCTCATGAGGTTCCGGGCTTTGTAGACGTCCGCTACCTGGTGGTTTGTGATAAAACGGGTCTTCCATTCCTTGTCCTCTGTCACAGCGTGCATGAACTCGTCCGTGACTCGGACGCTGTGGTTGGCATTCTGGAAGAAAATGGAACTGTAAGCCTCTCCATCGACCGCGCCGTCATAGCCTGCGTCGATTAGAGCCCAGGCCTTCTTCTCTTCCTTCGCCTTCGACCAGATGAACTCTTCAATATCGGGATGGTCAACGTTGAGAATGACCATCTTGGCAGCTCGACGGGTCCGTCCGCCGGACTTTATGACGCCTGCGAACGCGTCAAACCCTTTCATGAAGGAAACAGGGCCACTCGCCTTTCCACCAGTCGACAGGTGTTCCCTTGAGGACCGTAGTGATGAGAGGTTGGATCCTGTTCCGGATCCGTACTTGAACAGCATGCCTTCCGTCTGGGCCAGCTGCATTATCGACCGCATATCGTCCTGGACGGAATTGATAAAGCATGCAGAACACTGAGGACGATCCTCAACTCCGACATTGAACCATACGGGGCTGTTGAAAGCGGCCATCTGATGGAGTAAAATGTGGGTGAGTTCGGACTCGAAGGTCTCAGCTTCCTCCTCATCGAGGAAGTAGTTTCCTCTTCGGCCCCAGCGGGCGATGGTTCCCGCGACGCGGCCTATGAGTTGTTTGACGCTGCTTTCTCTTCCGGGGGTTCCGAGTCTACCGCGGAAATATTTTGAGGCGACGATATTTGTAGCTGTCTGGGACCAGAACGAGGGAACTTCGACGTTCTTCTGCTCGAAGATCACCTGACCCTTGTGGTCGGTTATGACTGCGTCCCGTATCTCCCATTTTACAGCGTCGTATGGGTGGACGCCTGGTTTTGTATGGGACCTTTGATACCGGAATTCCCCTGGGGGAACCTTCGGTATTTGTTGGATTTCCATTGTTCTTATCTAACTCCTCTACTTCTTCTTCCCCGTGTCTCGGAGCGAGAACTGTAGGAGTAGCTCCACACCATCGTGCCCGCTAATTAAAGAGATTTGTACAGAATCGTATAAACTTGTAGTGTAACCCGAAAAATCTCCCCGGGACATATGCGCTGTAGAGTGCAATGGTTTCTGAAACATCTATTCCTTCAGACTGACCAGGACACCATCGCGGAGTGGAACGATTACTGTTGATAGTCCGGGGAATCCGGATACTTCCTTGTTAAACTTGATCATCGTCTGGGTCAGTTCTGATTTGCCACCTTTCGCGACGTCGCCTCCCCACAATGTGTTGTCGGCGATGAATAGGCCGCCTTTGCGGAGCTTTTTCACACTCAGCTTGAACGCGTCCAGATAGATCTGCTTGTCAGAGTCTAGAAATACTAGATCATATTCGTCTTTGAGAGTGGGTAGAATGTGTAGGGCGTCTCCTTTCAGGACTTTGATGACCTTCTGGAGCTTGGCCTCGGCGATGTTGTGGTCGGCTCTCTTCACTCTCTCAGGATCCTTGTCGATGGTCGTGACCGAGCCCTTCAAGGGTGCGACTGCTCTCCCGAGCCATATTCCGCTATAGCCGATTGCTGTTCCTATCTCGAGGACGTTCTTGCTCTGGCTGCTGCGGGCGAGGTTGTACAGTAGACGACCAACGAGGGGTCCGATGATTGGAACTGCTCCCGAGTCGGCTTCCTCCTCCATCTTCTGAAGGAGCTGATCTCTTGGCTGGGCGATGCGATACAGATAATCATCGATATAGTCGTAGGTTATTGCCAAAACTCAACAATCGGAGACGACCTTTGGATCGGGATAAATAATGTTTAGCTGATGGGAAAAATTGTTCAGACGACATTCTGCGTGATGTTGAACGATTGGGTTGCAGGATGATCTACGAGTGAGCCTATGAAGAGAATCTCGTAGAGCTGGTAACTTATCGTGAACTTGAGGTGATGGTTCGCTGATGTTTGGAAGTTGAAGAGTGTCGTGGCTTGGGCTGCGTCAGGAAAATCCCCTGAGCGCGCCCAGGCCGAGGTGGAACCGTCATAGTTGTCTTGGACACGCAAGGCGGTAAGCTTGACTGTGAATCCGCGAATGTACGAGGGGAGAGCGGTCTCGTTCACCTTGCTGACTATGACCGAGTATGAGGTCGGGAGTGTGGTGCGAGGATATGTCGTGTTAGCGATGGAAAACGCGAGAAAGACTTTGCCGTAGCCTGATACTTCCAAGACCGTCCAGCTTCCACGGTTGGCGTACTGCTTTGATGAGAGATATTTCGTCCCGACAGAAGGGATCAGTACTGGGCTTGTGAACTGCCAGACCGCGATGATGACTATGATGATTAGAAGGATCGAGGTGAGAATCTTTCCTCTCGGACCCATGAGCGATGAGACACCGGTTTCGCTGGGTAGCGGTTCACCAGCGTGTTACTGGGTGAAGAATCGCATAGTTACACTGGGGTTAGTAGGATACGGGAGGAGAGGTTGGAATCGGGTGCCTAGACCTTGCCTGGCGGACCACGACCGATGCTTCTCTGGTATGTCTGGATGCATATCGTGGACGGGGCCTGGCACAAGCTGGACGAAATATCGAAACAGCTGCGCATCCCAGGGAACGCAGTCTCGTGGGCTGCAAAGTTCCTTTCTGAGCATGGGATGGCGGAGCTCGGGTTTGAAGAGGATGAGATTCGGCTTCAGAAGAGTCATCCGAGGCTGGAGGACGTAGTGAAGACGCTGCATGGCTCTCCGAAGACTGACAAGAATTCTGAAGGGTCGAGTGAGTTCTCAACCAACATCTAGGCGCGTGCCTCATCTTCACAATCCGCGACGTACTGACTCGTGATGTCAAGTCTTATTATCGCAACGAATCCTCGAACTGAGTCGTCAGGCATTAGCGCGGTCGACGCTATCGTGAAACATCTACCACGGTGACCCGAGAATATTTCTCAAGGTCGGAGCCCGAAACAGCAAACTGTCTCTGATCCAAACCGATCTTGTTGTCGATCGGATCAGGCAGAAGAATGCTGGTGTCAAGATAGACAGGAAAATCATCGAGACTTCTGGGGATACGGGCAAGGGAAGATCTCTGTTCTCTCTCCAACAAAGAGGAATATTCGACAGGGAAGTTGACCAGGCAGTGCTTGAAGGCAGGGTCGACTTTGCGGTACACAATATGAAGGACGTGCCTGTCGCTGACAGGAGCACGCGACTGGTGATCGCGAGCGTTCCAGAGAGAGGTTCTCCAGCTGAAGCGCTCGTAAGCAAAGCGGACAAGAGACTGAAAGATCTCGTGAAAGGCAGCAGCATAGGAACAAGCAGCCCGATAAGACTCGCCCAGCTCAGACGCGTTAGACCGGATGTGAAGCCGGAGCCTCTCTGGGGAGCTGTTGAGACTAGAGTCGATAGAGTAGACAGTGGAGAACTCGACGCCGTCATACTGGCCGAGGCGGGACTGGCAAAGCTTGGTATTGCGGAGAGAATTTCAGAGCGCCTCTCCGTTGACGAGTTTATGCCGGCGCCTGGACAGGGAGCGTTGGCTATTGTGGCGAGACGGGATAATCTGAAAGTCATCGAGACATTGAGATCTGTAGAGCATCTGCCTACTCGTGCTGAGGTGGATGCGGAGAGGGAACTGGTGCGGATTCTTGAGGAAACCAGTAAGGTCCCTGTGGGTGGGCTTGCGGCGGTGAGGGGAAACCAGATTCAGGTGAGGGCGTGTGTTCTTTCTGTTGATGGTCGACAAAGACTATTCGCGACTAGATCAGGAAGCGCGATGGATGGCGTAAAGCTGGCTCATGAGATAGGAGAGGAACTCTTGGCGAAAGGTGCAGGCGTTATCGGCGAGACGTGGCGAAACGCTCGTCGCTGAAAAGCAGACACTTAGAGGTGCAGACAATGAATGTTCAGGGAAGATTTTTCGTTCGAGTCGGAGTTCTCGGAGAAACCACTCTTGCGTCGCGGGAGTGTTGACACATACCCCCTTTTTCCAGAGTCACTTGATGTCTGTCATTGATTCTGGGCTAATCTCGCTGATCGGGGCTTGGTCCAGGCTTGGATCGGTCGAGGGTTTTCGCGTTTTTCAGCGTGGAGTATCCCCCTGTTCAACTGCGCATGTTCAGATTCGAGAACAGGGCTGGAAATGGGCGATTTCCGGGTTGGAGAGGAAAAGCATTTTCGTGACGCATAATGTTGTCTTTCTCCGGTATCCTTACGCCAGTTTACTCTTTCTACGCTGGTTCTCGACACTGTCGTTAGTAGGTTGGATTGGGACAATGCTTGGTCTATGGGTCTAGCCTGCGAGTACAGGTCATGTCTTAATATCAAAGTGTGAACCCGAAACAGCTTTGCTCCGCTCCGGAACGTGCTTGAGTGCTAGCCAAGATTGGCGTCAGTTACAAAATAGCTCCACTAGCAACCCTTGACGCGATAACCCTTCGAGACCTTCCTCCGTTCTACAAGATACTTCGAAGCATTCCAGGAATAAAGGGGACAGTCGTGGTCCAGACGTGTAACAGAGTGGACATGTTCATTGACGCTAACGATGGCGCTGAAATCATCGAGAAAATCCTATGGAACTGGGCTCTCCAGACCAAGTTCAAACTTCACGAACTGAAGAGGATTGCTGAGCAAAGAACTGGCGAACAGGTTCTAGAATACCTCGTGAGCCTCGCGTCAGGACTGGAATCTATGCTGGTCGGAGAGAGCCAGATTCTCGGTCAACTAAAATCATCTCTGATAGAAGCGCGAGGACTAGCTGCATCTAGCCCGATCCTCTGCAAAGTCTTCGATATGTCAATCGCAGCCGGCACAAGAATCCGGGACCGAACCGGCATCGGACGAGGAACAGTATCTCTCGGGTCTGCAGCATTGAAGGTCGCGGAAGCGTCTCTTGGAAATCTCAACGCTGTCAAGGTACTGTTGCTAGGAACGGGCCAGATCGGCATGGTCCTAATGAAAGCACTGAAAGCCAGAGGAATCAATGAGGTGACTGTTGCGAGCAGGACAAGGCAGAGGACTGAGTCGTTCTGCAGAACCTTCGGGGGAATACCCGCAGATTTCAAGAATGTGATTTCGCAGCTGGGACCCTTCGGACTGGTCGTAGTCGCAACCAGAGCGGCAGGCTACCTACTGACAAAGGAGATCGTCCTTCCCCAGCTAAAGAGTGACCGAAACCCGAAACTCATGATCCTGGACCTTTCGATCCCCCGAAATGTCTCGCCTGATCTGGGACAGCTCAAGGATGTCGTGATCAAAACGATTGATGATCTTCGCGACATCACAGACCAAGCAGTCTCCGTAAGGAAGACTTTGGTCAAGGAGGCTGAGCCTAAGGTCTTGGAGGCTGTCGAGAAAATCTCTGCATTGCTACGCCGCGAAGAGGCCGAACCAATGGTTTCGGAGCTCTATCATCGAGCTGACAAGATTCGGAGAGAAGAACTGGAAAAAGCTCTATCGAAACTAAACCTACCCAAAGATCAGCGAGAAGTTCTTGAGCGTATGAGCCTCTCACTCGTACGGAAACTCCTCGCTCAACCGGTTGTCAACCTTCGTGAAGCCGCGAAAAAAGGCGACTCTAAACTGCTGACGGTTGCGGGAGAAATATTCGAAGGAGAATGACGCAAGTGAGTTTTCCCGCGCTGAGAATGCGGCGACTCAGAAGAACACCACTCATACGCGAACTCGTGAGAGAAGTTAGACTCGACCGTTCAAACCTCATTCAACCGATATTTGTCGAGGAGGGTTTGAAAACCGAGGTGGGAATCCTTTCGATGCCAGGCCAGCGCCGCCAATCTCCCGGGACCGTGGGCCGCGAAGTAGGAAGACTCGTGGACAAGGGAGTGAAATCTGTAATTCTGTTTGGTATTCCAACAGTCAAGGATGAAATCGGATCAGCCGCATATGACCCGAACGGAATAGTCCAGAGAACGATCTGCGATCTGAAAGCACGGTTCGATGACGAACTCGTTGTTCTCACTGACGTCTGCATGTGCCAATACACCATCCACGGACACTGCGGTCTTGTAAATGAGGAACGAATAGACAATGACAAGACGCTTCCCAAGTTGGCTGAGGTTGCGGTAAGCCATGCTCAAGCGGGCGCGGACATTGTGGCCCCTTCGGCTATGATCGACGGGCAAGTCAAGACAATTCGACAAGCGCTAGACGACAGCGGATTCAAGGACGTTGCTGTAATGGCGTATGCGGCCAAGCATGCTTCATCATTCTTCGGTCCTTTTCGAGATGCCGCCTCTTCCACTCCAAAGTTCGGTGATCGCAGAACTTACCAGATGGACTATTCCAATCCGGAACAAGCCCTCCGCGAAATCGCCCTTGACATCAAAGAAGGTGCGGACATGATCATGATCAAGCCCGCTCTTGCCTACCTTGACATTGTCTATCGCGCAAAGAAGAGATTCCAGATGCCGACCGCAGCCTACAATGTAAGCGGAGAATTTTCGATGATCAAAGCAGCTGCGCGCGAAGGATGGATAGATGAGAAGTCGGCGATACTCGAGGTTCTAACCAGCATCAAACGAGCGGGCGCAGACATGATACTAACATACCATGCATTGGAAGCCGCAGAATGGCTGGACTAGATTCAAGATCCCAGCAACTCTACCGCCGAGCTAGAGAGGTTATACCTGGCGGAGTCAACAGTCCAGTAAGAAACTATTCTCCCTATCCACTGTTTGTGGCCTCAGCCAAAGGCGCGAAGTTCAGAACAGCTGACAGCCAAGAATACCTAGACTACTGCATGGCTTACGGTGCGTTGCTCGACGGACACGCCAACCCCGAAATCATTGAAGCAGTTGAGGAAGCTCTCGAGAAAGGATCCATCTACGGACAGCCGACAGAGATGGAAGTTGAACTCGCCGAGCTCATCGCCTCATTGATGCCATCAATGGAGATGGTTCGACTCGTCAACTCCGGGACCGAAGCCACAATGCATGCTATCCGGCTCGCCCGGGGGTTCACCGGGAAGAAAAAGGTCCTAAAGTTCGAGGGAGGATTCCACGGGTCCCATGACTCAGTATTGGTGAAAGCAGGGTCAGGCGCCACCTTACTCGGAAGCCCTAGCTCAGAAGGAGTCCCGAGCGAAGTTGCCAAGAACACGCTGGTGAGCCGCTTCAACGACGAACAGATAACTGGAAAGATCATTCGTGACCATGAGAATGAGCTTGCCGCTGTAATTGTAGAACCTGTGCTTGGAAACATAGGTCCTATTCTCCCGAAACGAGGATTCCTGGAAACTCTTAGAAAAGTCACTGAGGAAAACGATGTCCTCCTGATGTTTGACGAGGTGATTACAGGTTTCAGGCTATCGCTCGGCGGTGCTCAGGAATACTACAAGATTCGTCCAGACCTGACAATTCTCGGTAAGGCTCTCGGCGGGGGGCTTCCTCTCTCTGCATTCGGTGGCAGAAGAGACATTATGGAAAAACTCTCCCCTCTGGGTCCCGTGTACCAGGCTGGGACCTACAGTGGCAATCCAGTCAGCGTGTCTGCCGCGCTCGCAACCCTTCAATCATTGAGGAAACGAGCAGGACAAGTATATTCTCGGTTAGAGAAGATGGGAGACAAGATGCGGCGAGGAATAGGAGACCATTTGGAGTCGGCCAGAGTGATCGCTCAGGTTAACGGTCTTGGATCAATGTTCCAGCTGTTCTTCACCGATCGTCCGGTGACAGATTACCACTCTGCGAAGAGTGCTGATATAGGAAAATATGAGAAATATTTCCACTCGTTACTCGCATCCCGAGTCTTCATTCCACCATCGCAGTTCGAAGCAAGCTTTCTCTCGACTGCGCACAATGAAGATGAATTGCAGACTACCCTCGATGCGATCGGGACCGCAGTGAAAACACTACCACGGTGACCCTACAATCCTTCTCAAGGTTGGTACTCGAGGAAGCAGACTCTCACTAGTTCAGACGGATCTAGTTGCAGATAGTATTAGACAACAAAACCCCGACCTAAGAATAGAACGGATGGTTATCACGACCGCGGGTGACGCGGACCAGCGAACACCGCTCTTCTCTCTTGATCAGAAAGGAATCTTCGAAAAAGAGATAGATCAGGCAGTCCTCGACGGCCGAGTTGACTTCGCAGTCCACAGCATGAAGGACATACCTGTAATCGACGAGAACGGCCGGCTCTTGATAGCTAGCGTTCCCGCGAGAAGCTCCGCTGCCGATGTGTTGGTGAGCAAAGGGGACACGCTCTTGAAGGATCTGAGAAAGGGCAGCAAAGTAGGTACGAGTAGTCTACTCCGAGTCTCTCAGCTGCGGCGCGCCAGACCTGACCTGAATCCCGAGCCCATCAGGGGAAACGTAGAGACGAGAATCCAGAAAGTAGACAAGGGCGAATTTGACGCTGTCGTATTGGCTGAGGCAGGCCTTGCAAGGCTGGGAATAACAGGAAGGATCTCGGAACCGTTACCGATTGAGGATTTCATGCCTGCCCCAGGCCAGGGAGCAATAGCTGTTGTTGCTAGGCGTGATAACCTGAAGGTCGTCGATATGCTGAAGTCTATTGAGCATTCTCCGACCAGGGCCGAAATCGAAGCGGAAAGAGAACTAGTCCGGATTCTCGAGGGAGGTTGCAAAGTCCCCGTGGGAGCCCTAGCTAGAGCTCAAGGTGATCAGATCAGAATAGCGGCCTGCATCTTCTCGATCGATGGGAGCGAAAAACTTCGGTCGGAACGATCGGGACATGTCCAGGAAGGGGTGCTGCTAGCTCGAGAGATGGGAGAGGAACTTATCGAGAAGGGAGCCAAAAAGATCGTCCAGGGCTGGAGAACTGTTTACGTCTAACACATCGGCGAAGAGATCCATCGCTATAACGCGCCCGGTCGGTCAGGGAGAAGAGACTTCCAAGTTCGTGCGAAAGCTCGGATGGACCCCGTTCATTGTACACGCTGTCGAGCTGAAGCCTTTGTCGCGATCGAGCATCCTCAAGGAATTTTCGAGAATAACTGGCGAGGGCCCTATCGACTGGCTTGTCTTCATGAGCTCCACGAGTGTTGATGCTTTCTTCGACATCCTGAGACCCCACTCTGATAACCTGCCAAGTGCAGCGGGTCACCCGAGGATAATTGCCGTAGGACCAATGACCAGGGAGGCACTAATCAGGCATGGCGTTCAAGGTGCGGTAGTTCCAGAGGAATACAGTTCTGGTGGGATAGTAAACTACCTTTCCAAGTTCGAACTGAAAGGACAGCGAATAGTTCTAGTAAGGTCATCAGCCGCGGACAATCACCTTTCAATGTCCTTGACTTCAAGAGGGGCAGTGGTAGAGACGATCACTATCTACCGATCAACTATCCCGGCTAAGGTGGAGAGTGTGCTCGACTTCCTCACAGGACTTGAGAAGGAACAATTTCGGGCTGTTCTGTTCACAAGCGCTGCTTCGGCCTCCAACCTCTTCAGCATAGCTGAGCGCGAGAATCCTAGATCCCACCTCATCCGCCTCATGAGCTCGACTCTTGTAGGCGCTATTGGTCCTGCAACAGCCGAGAGGCTTCGAGAACTGGGAATAGACCCGAGCGTCCCTAGGAGATACCTCATCGAAGACGCGATTGAAGAGCTCGTGAAGAAGGCCGAGGACGCTCGAGAGAGCCCCCCAGCATTATCGTGACGCATAATAATGCGTTCTCAGCACGATTTCTTAGCCAGGCTTAAAACCCGCAAGGCGTTTTCTCGAAAAAGGGGAGCGAGACAGGATGCAGTTCAGACCCTTAGGACGCACTCAAGAGTCGATTCCCGTCGTTGGACTTGGCACCTGGGGTATCGGGGGAGAGATGGGACCGGACTCGTCTCGGGACGATGTTGGGATACAAGCCCTCAGGCTTGGTATGGACCTTGAGATGAAATTCATCGATACCGCAGAAATGTACGGTGCAGGTCACAGCGAGGAGGTTGTAGCTCGAGCCTTAGAAGGACGACGGGAAGGGGTCTTTGTGGCCTCGAAGGTTTCTCCAAGACACTTTGCATACGATGATATGTTGGCTGCGGCGAAGAGGAGCCTGAAGAGGCTTGGGCTGAAGCAAATGGACCTCTACCAGTTGCACTGGCCAAACCCGAAAATTCCACTCTCAGAAACGATGAGAGCGATGGAGAAACTTGTCGATGATGGTCTTACCCGATATATCGGGGTAAGTAACTTCTCGGTCGAACAGATGAAGGAAGCTCAGCAATCGCTATCTCACGAGAAGATTGTCTCAAACCAGGTGGAGTTCAGTCTGATCGATAGAAGCGCTGAGGCGAGAATTCTCCCGTACTGTCAGAAGGAGGGCTTGACCCTGATTGCGTACAGCCCTCTAGGCCAGGGAAAGATTCCGAGGGGAAAAGGAGCGTCTTTCAAGGTCCTAGACGAGATAGCAGGGAGATTGAGTAAGAGCAGAAACCAGGTCGCTCTCAGCTGGGTTTTACAACATGAGTCCGTGGTAGCGATTCCCAAGGCAGCCGACGCAGACCACCTCAAAGAGAACGCTGATGTTGGCAATTGGAAGCTAGGCGTGGAAGACTGTCAAAGATTGGCTAAGGCGTTCGCGTAAAGAAAGCTGGATTCAGAACTTAGGCGGTTATAGTCTCTTAATAGGAGAGGTTTCAGCTTCGAAGATATCGCGTTGATGAATTCTGGGTCATCGTTGAGCGAAACAGTTCTCTCAAGTCTCACACCTAGGGACCAGGCGTAGCCTCTTGCATCTATATCCAGATCGTAGAGTATCTCAAGGTGATCGGATACAAAGCCGACTGGGCAGACTAACAGTTCTCGGAATCCCTTTCCGGATAATTCAGTTATCTTCTCTCTTATGCTGGGTCCCATCCACGACTCGATAGGATGGCCGGCGCTCTGGAACGCGAAGTCCCAGGATTTGATTCCTGATTCGCCAGCAACGAGGTGGCTTGTCTCTTGAAGCTGGCGCCAGTAGGGGTCGTCTTCCCGAACGAACTTCTTCGGAAGACTGTGCGCTGTGAACAGAACGACTGTTCTTGAAGGTTCATCGAAATTCTGTAGGCCGTTAAGGACCCGTCGCGACAGTGCGCTGATCAGTGATTGTTGGTCGTGCCAGCTCTCAACCATGGTGAACGGAACAGACCTTCCTGTCCTAGCTACGCCTCTCTTGACACTGTCTGAGTAGCCTCCGATGCTCAGCTTAGAGTAGTGGGGAGCGAGCGCGAGCCCGATGATGCTTGGAGCCCCGTCGCTCACGATTTTCTCGACAACATCCTCGATGAATGGGTGCCAATGCTTCATCCCAACATACACCCGTGAACCGAGTCGCTCGGACCTGAGCCTTTCCTCCAGTGCTTTCGCTTGTGCGAGAGTTATTTTCAGAAGAGGGGTCTGACCACCGACTTGTCGATATCTATCCTTCAATCGTTCAACCTCCTCGGCGGCGGGCAACCTTCCCCCTCTGACTTGGCGCAGGTATTCTCCGACCTCGTCAAGCGAATTCGGGCTGCCGTAGGCCATCAGTAAAACTGCGGGATGTTTGTCCATGTGTTCTCCACCTCTCTCTAGCGCTTGGTTCCAGTGGTCTCGTGAATGAATTGAACCAGGTTTTTCGCGTGTTCCGGTGGTGTGTCTGGAAGGACTCCGTGGCCCAGGTTGAAGATGTGGCCGGGACGGCCACTGATCCGAGACAGGATATCTTTGGACCTTGCATGGACTAGATCGTTTGCGCCTAGAAGAATCGCGGGGTCGAGGTTTCCTTGGATGGCTACGTGGCCGAGGATAGTCCAGGCTTCGTCTATCGAGATTCTCCAATCAACACCGAACACGTCACCGCCAGCATCTCTCATCGCCTTCAATATCCCAGCTGTTCCTACTCCAAAGTGTATTCGAGGAACTCCTCCCGGCTTCAAGCGTTCGAAGATCTGTTTGTTGAACGGGAGCACGAATTCCCGATAGTCGGATGGGGAGAGGCAACCTGACCAGCTGTCAAAGAGCTGGACCGCGTCCACCCCAGCTCGGATCTGAGCATGGAGATAGTCGGAGACCGTGCTGGACAGCTTTGTCATCAGGAGCCTCCAGGCCTCCGGCTCAGAATACATCAGTTTCTTGGTCTTGGTGAACTCGCGTGATGGGCTTCCTTCTATCAGGTAGGAGGCGAGGGTGAAGGGCGCACCTGAAAAACCGATGAGAGGCACCCGTCCATCCAACTGTTGGATCGCGAGCTGTATCGCGTCCGTTACGAACGGCACATGATCTTTGGGAGAGAATTTTCCAATCGCCTTCACATCCTCTATTCGTCCAACTGGTTTCTCAACTACGGGTCCGACGCCATCTACGAGCTTGAAGCTCTGGCCGATCCCTTCGAGAGGCAGCATTATGTCCGCGAAGATGATTGCCGCGTCGACTCCGAGCTCGGTGGTGGCATCAACGGTAACTTTGGCGGAGAGCTCCGGGGTTTTGCAGATTGTGAGGACATCGTTTTTCGCTCTGACTTTTCGATAGCTCTCGAGGTATCTGCCCGCCTGCCTCATGAACCATATCGGAGTGAACTCTGTCTCTTTCTTCCAGCAGGCTCTCAGGAAATTGTCGTTCTCGAAATCAGTCAAATCTGTGCCCTCGCTGCTATGTTATAGTCCGAGAAGGTCCAGCATTTTCTCGGGTTCAACATTGATGCAGGTGAAAATCGGGGTCTCCAAGGCCGTGTACTTGCTCGCCTCGGTGGTTCTCAGATCCATCACGAGGTTGAGGAAGTCTTCGGGATGGTCTGTTTCGAAGGAGAGTATGAACTCGTAGTCGTCTATTCCGAACGAGTATGACGTGTGTATCGTGACGGAGGGATATTTCTGGCCGGCTTGCACATGGTCTTTCATTATTCTTCGTCTCTCTTCGAAGGGCACGCTGTACCATTCTCTCTTTTTGGTAAAGGGGTAGACGAAGAGGTATTTCGAGCCGACAGGTTCCCTCTCTGAATGTCTCCCGAAATATTCTGAGGGCCTCAGCATGGCGAGGTATGAGTAGGGTGTGAAGAGATATTTTCCCAGCTCGGTCTTGAGAAGGTCAGAGTGGAAACCTTGTAGGGTCTCGAGAGAATCGGTGATGGACCAGAGCATGAAATCAACATCGCCTCTAGTCCCGACCAGCGAATAGGATCTGGGCTTGATCTTGTCTCCAGTTTCATTCAGGGATGAAAGGAACTGTTTCTTCGAGGACTCTCTTTCCTGTGAGGATAATTTTCTCCAGGCCGGGTCGACTTTGAAGAACGTGTACTTGACGTAGCGGTAGCCGGTTTTCTGGTGAACTGGCGGGGTCGTGGTCTGGAGGGCCATAGGGGGTTTGCGAGGCTATGGATTTGCCTCTATTTGAAAGAAGCTTGCATGACGTTCAAGACGGTATATACCTGAACCATCAATTGATGAAGAACAGAGTCCCTCTTCTATTCAGCATGGACAGGTATCTCTTTGAGTGAGCGTACGGGAGAGAGTAGAACCCAGAGAAAGGCCAGCGAGCCTCCCAGTATCGCTATTCCGATTGCGGTGCGCAGTCCAAGAAATGTTCCGAGTAATCCTCCGGCGAGTCCTCCGAGGGGTATTGTTCCCCAGACAAGGAAGCGCATTGTCGCGTTCATCCGTCCTTGTAGACGGAGCGGAACTATTGCCTGTCTCAGGCTGACTTGGTTGACGTTGTAGACTACGACTCCGATGAAGGTGATGAACTGGCCTGCCATGATGGCGAGCATATTCCAGTTGACGCCGAAACCATCCAAGGTGAAAAGGGGGATTTGCGGTCAGGGACCCCGAGAGATAGTAGGGAATGGCCCCGAATCCACCGATGAGCATGCTTCCGACAATTGCCGGTCCGACTCCAATTCTTTTTGCTGCCGGGCTCGAGATCGCGACTCCTACTAGAGCGCCGATGCTCGCCACGCTGAAGATAATCCCGGCCGTTACTCCAACAAGAGATGTGGAAACTCCAAGCCCATCAGGACTGGGAAGGACGAAGTAGAGTAGAACGATTGCTTGCAGGGCAGTGCTGAAAAAGTTGGACGTTCCAGTGGAGCCCGCGATCGCTCGAAGTCGCCTGTCGCTGAAAACGATGTGAAGACCTTCGCGGATATCAGCCTTCATTGAAGGCTTCACGATATTCAGTTCGAGAACCTCGTCGTGGTCGATCCGGCTGAGAGTAAATGCGGATGCGAAGAATGAGGCTGCGTCAATAGCTATGGCGATGGGGGCGGTGACAATGCTGATGATGATTCCGGCTATAGTGGGTCCGGTTACCTGGGCTGTAGACGCACTGGCTTGCAGGTTGCGATTTCCCTCAACGAGCTGATGCCTGCGCACCAGGGATGGCAGGTAGGATTGGTAGGTGATGTCGAAGAAGACCTGTAGGAATCCGACAGAGAAGCTTACCGCGTAGAGAAAGGAGATTCCAAGCTTTGTTATGATTCCCAGGACGGCGGCTATCGGAATCAGTGCGAGTATTGATCCTCTGAGAATGTTGGACGTGACCATGATGCGCTTCTAGCCGTGGCGGTCCACCCACACCCCGACTAAGAGTCCGAAGACCAGCCAGGGAATGCTTCCGGCGAAGACGAGAATACCCAGTTCTGTCGAGTTGGCGTTCAGAATGATGATTGCGGTTAATGGTAAGGCTAGGCCGGTAAACTGGCTGCCGAACTGGGAAATGGTCTCTGAGGTCCAGAGCTTCAGGAAGTTGGGATTCCGCCAGAGCGTCTCTTTCTGGGCGGTCGTCGTCTCCATGACGGGCTAAGATCGAATTCCGGTTCTTAAGTGTCGCTCACATCGAGTGGTCATATTCGACAGTCACGTGTAGCAACGAGCAGTGATGATACTTCTTAGAAGCAGTCCAAAGCGGTCCAGCAGTTAGGCACAACAGTATTGCAACGCGACCGCCTCAATTAGCCTATTGCGGAGAAGAGCCGGAATTTTTTCGCAAAATTCCAATTAGAACAAAGCCTACTCCTATGACCGCAAGACCTCCGCCCACTATTTCTAGTGGCCCAGTCACTTCTAGAGGTACGCCCCATTGAGTGCTGGAGTCACAATTGCTAAGAAAGTAGTTGGCAGAACAATTCTGTTCAGTCCTATATCCTAGAGCAAATAGGAAGAAGCCAAGGACAGCGACTGCGACGCCGAGGAGGACCTGTCGACGTTCCACGCCCTAGAGAGCGTTGTAGACTAGGATTACTGGCTTTCCCTCGAATTTGTAGCTGCTATCGATCCACGCCTTATGTCGTCCATATCTTTTCAGTGTAGACTCAGTATGAGTCTTGTCACCATCTAATCGATATCCTGTCCACGTTCCATCCTGGCTAGAATATTCCGGGGGCAAATCCGCGCAGTTGTGGACGATGAAAGATAGAAGGTAGGTGTTTGACGGCGTCTCCATGTTACAGACCTTGCCCGAGAATTTCTCTCTCTGTATCTTGTTTATCTTAACCCAGAAGCCGTTATCCGTCCTTACTACGTGACTTGCTTTGTTTGAGTATTTGCTGCCGTCTTGATGGAATCGTATCTCGTATGATGGCTTCGCGTTGACCTTTCGCCCTTGTATCATCCCTCTCTCCTTTCTGTCATCCTTGTAAATGGCCGGTAGAATCCCGAGCCGAGAACCCATTAGCAGCGCCTGGTAGGCGGCTGTCTTGGATGACGTTGTGAGCCTCCACGTGTTCCCTCGCTTGAAACCGTCTCCTTTCAGCCATCCTTCGAGAAAGGGTTGTGGATCGCGTTGTTCGAGAATCCACGAGGGGATTTTCTTGTTGATGGCCCTGCTGCCAAACTCTTTCCTCATGAAGTCCGATAGAGCTGGTTTGGAGAAGCGTACGAGAAGTCCGGTTCTGTGACGGTTGACCGTGCCCTTGACGTTCCAGTGTTTTTCTGCCATTCGAAGGATATGCTCGGCAAGTTGTCGTTCCGTGCGTCCGAGTGCGAAATATACCTGATTGCCTGTGGGATATCCTTCGGCCATGTATAGACCAAGGAGGTAGAGGAGTTCAGGATCGCCCTCTCTATTGCCTTTGAATAGCGGGAAGAAAACCCAATCCTTCTCTGTTAGCTCGGATGCAGGTTTCCAAGTTTTCTTCAGCGATGGTCTCGCTTGAGGATCGTACCATTTTGATTTTCGCGGATTAGATTCGCAGTATAAGACGGGATGTTCCGGAGTCAACCTTGTCTCTGGAAGGAGGAATGGCTTGACGACAACAAGGTCGCCAGAATAGTCTCTTTCGAAATACCTAGATGGAAGCTCGTAATTTCCGCTCGCAGACACTACGGAGTCTAGTTGCTCGCCCATTGATTCTATTCCGGGGTTGGTGAACACTGAGTCTCCCTTGGGAACACACCAGAAGGAGTATCCTTTGTCTTTGTATTTTTCGTAGATGTCTTTGAAGCTGCCGTAGTCTTGGGTGTTGATCCAGCGGTAGTAGTGGTACTTGTATCGTACCCGGATCTTGAACTTACTCGGATGGCTCTTTGAGCGTTTTTTTCTTCTCTTTCTTGATTCCAATGCCGTTGTTTGGCTCAGGGTGGCTCACCAGCTGTTTTTCCCATTCGTGAGCGAGCCGGATGAACACGTCCTTGCTAGGACACTTCAAACGTTTGGTATGGTACTGGACAAACCGGATGAAACTGTCGATATCATTGTCTTCTTCGAAGTCAACGGTCAATATGTAGCGCGTGGCCGTCTCTCCTCCAGTGCTATCCCGTCTCGCCGAATAACCAACGTTCACCGTTGAAGGTTAAGCGAATCGAAACCGGCGGATGGTCTCCACAGTACTATCGCGTTTGCTTCACACAAGTAGAACAACCTAACGTGGACCTCAGTAATCATCGGTAGGCTCCTCTCCCTGCTAAGGTTTTTGAAAAAAAATTGGGGGCCTAACCTTTCTAACCTTTGAAGGCTAGGCTGCGGTTTTCGTCTTCACTGCTGCAGGGTCGATGTGCCACTTTAGGGTGTAGTTCAAGACCAGCTGCATTCCACCCTCCCCGACAATGACTACTTTGCCGGAGAATTCTCCCTGTCCATGGAAGTCTGCAAGGCTCCCTGTACCGTGGCCGGCCACGAACTGGCCGTGGACGAAGGTGCCGTTATTGATGCCGACATAATGGATCTGTAGAGTACCCGATGATGCTTCGCCGGCGGTGCTGGTGAAATTGGCTTCTCCTTGGAAGGTTGTGAAGGACTTGTCGCTGGAGGCGTGGGTTACATCCCGCTCTAGCGCAACGGCTTGTCCTGTGAGGGCGCCTGTAAGCTGGAAGGTGTTCTTGAATGTGGCTATGGTGTTGTCCCCAGCTGTTCGCGATGAGAGCATGGTGCTACTGACTAGAGTTGCTGTTCCTGTCCCGATTGTTGGTTTTGTCGCGTAGGTGGCGGTGACGGCTAGGACTGGCAATAGAACTACAAGGACTAAAGCTAGGATCTTCATTTTCATTTCATTTTCCACCTACCAGATTTCTGGGTACTTCTATCAAAGCGCCCCTCCTCGGCGCTCATGCAAAGCAACAGAGAGATCCGCGGTCCCGGAAAAGAAATACCAGGACGCCTTAGTTCAATGAATTCAATTTCTCGCTGGGCTGGGAGTGAATATTTGAGATCTTGGGATCACTAAGAATAATCTTTCAATCCCAAGATTCGCGAAGCTATCACGAGGTATCCAGCCCCTAGTACTTTGGCCATAACTTGCTGTCTACGATTTCCCTAGCAACGCTTTTGGGTTCTGACGAAGAAGATAGGATGGGTCTCTGAGTTGTCGCTTCAAAGGGCGCTTCCAGTGCTCTTCATTCTTCTTGTAGCAACACCCATGTTTCCCCACATTCTCCCAGTTCTTCCCGCGACTCCCGGTCCACAAGTTGGCAGCGCCCTATCGTCAGGAGTTCTCATGGCCCTCCATCATGTGACAGGATCCGCAAAGCAACTAGTCTCGTCCATCTCAGGCGACGATATCCAGGTCTCGACGAGCATCCTTCCGCAGAACGAGCCCAGCATTACCGTCAATCCATCCAACCCCCAGAATCTAGTAGCCGGCGCCAACGACCAGTTGACCACTAGAGACTGGCTTGCCATTTACACTTCCCCCGACGGCGGACTGACTTGGACGAATGGGCTGGTTCCGACGACAGGAAATTTGGCAGGCTTCATGGAGGCTTCCGACCCAGCAGTCTCTTTCACCCAAAACGGGACATTGTACTATTCAGGGATAGCTTTCAACGTCGATCGCCGGTCCGCCACGGCCATAGAGGGGACCATCTTCGTCTCGAAATCAACTGACGGCGGGTCCTCCTTTCCGCTGACCACGATAGTCGCCTCGGGCTCAAGCAAGGTCGGGGGGACCTTCAACGACAAGCCCTACCTTGCAGTAGACGATACGACCGGGCCTTTCGCTGGACGAGTCTACGTAAGCTGGACCAGGTTCAACAGCGGAGGCACGTCCGACATTATAGTCGCTTATTCTAAGGATGGCGGAGCAACATTCTCCTCCTCCAGCCCAGTTAGCAACAGCGTTCTCAACCAGGGCTCAGTGCCCGTTGTTGGCTCTGATGGGAGCCTCTACATAGTCTGGAATGATTTGTCGAATTCTCAGATTATGGAGACCAAATCCATCGACGGCGGGGTCTCTTTCTCTAGCCCGGTCGTAGTCTCACCCACCGTTCCGCTGCCGCTGTACCCCAACTCCTTGGCTAGCAGCTTCTTCAAGGTCAACAGCAACCCGACAGCGGCTGCGGACGACACGAATGGAAACGTGTACGTGGCTTGGGCGGACTACGGGAACGGATACGCGATCATTCTATCCAGCAGGAGCCCCGACGGAGGCGTTACTTGGAGCAAACCGATCAGAGTAAACGATGACACCACCACCCACGACCACTTCTTTCCTTGGATGACGGTATCTCAAGGGCTCGTCAGTATTGTCTTCTATGATAGAAGGCTGGATCCCGGAAACCGTCTGATAGATGTGTTCTACGCCGAGTCGGCTGACCATGGCGTCTCGTGGTCGTCAAACCTCAGGGTCACGGACAGGCCTTCCGACCCTGGGACCCTGACCTTCATTGGCGACTATATCGGGATCGCGTCTAACGGACCCCTGGCTCATCCTGTCTGGACGGACCTGCGAACCGTCTCACCTAACAATCCCAACGAGCACATTTTCACAGAGGGGAGGAGAGTGGATAGGCCGCCATTTGTGGCTCCTGTCCCGAGCCAGACTGTCTATCCGGGATCGGAGCTGCGGTTTGGTGTCAAGGCGATGGACCCGGATGTTGGAGAGACGCTGACACTCGCGGATCTTGGAGCACCGTCAGGCTCTACCTTCACCTCGACTCCTTCAAGCGACGGGACCGTGACAGGAAGCTTCGACTGGACCCCTAGAGCGGCCCAGGCTCCAGGTAACTATTCTGTGGAGTTCAATGCGTCAGACGGTTTCCTGGCGTCCAGTGCTAACGTATCCATCATGGTGAAGATGAACGGCCCGCCCTCCCTCGTAGTTCCCGGCCCTCAAACCGTCACTGCAGGCTCCAAGCTCACCTTCACAGTGAGCGCCACTGATCCTGATGCACCACCTGACTCTGTAACGTTATCTTGCAACAACTGCACCGAGCTTGGTGCGACCTTTGATCCTTCCAGCGGCATCTTCATCTGGGTTCCAGCCTCGGGGCCAGTACCGGGAGAGTATTCTGCTAATTTCACTGCTACTGACCATCTTCTTCCCTCTCTCTCCGACTCGAAGACTGTGAGCATCAGTGTGGTCGAGGTTGAACAGCCCCTGGTTCTGACGGTTCCAGGGGCTCAGACAGTTGATGCAGGGAATCTCCTCATCTTCAGCGTGAGCGCAACCGATCCTGATGCTGATGACATAATCACTCTCTCGGCCATCGGTCTCCCTGCAGGGGCCTCTTTCGACCCCGATCTCGGAAGTTTCGTCTGGACTCCGGGCAACAGTCAAGGTCCAGGCGTCTATACGGTGACATTCAAAGCGGTTGAACCGGGTCCACAGGGCTTCTCGGACACCAAAACAGTCACCATAACCGTTAGCCAACCAGTTTCGTCATCAGGCCAACCCTCGGGCACCGGAGGACTAGGGCCGAGACTGTGGCTCGCGGCCGGGGGGATCGTACTAGTCATGGCTCTTGTCTCAATACTGGCTGTTAGACCGAGGAGAGGGAAGAAAGGTCTTGAGGAGGGTGCGAAAATCTGACCGGGGATTCTGGGCGTCTTCGTGAAGAGCGGGGCGCGGGAAAATCGACCACCCCGAGGGGTCACTAGAAAAAGAATGCTTAGAGAATAGTTAGCGGAAAAAATAGTTACGCGAAAAGAATAGTTACAATAAGAGAAAAGTTGCGAGAAAAAATAGTTGCAGAAAAAGGCGAATGCACGACGGGGAAAAGTTACAGGATAAATGGATCATTCCGGAAACACCTGGGGGGTCAGATTGAGAAACAAGAAGCCCCGGCTATTTGAAATTGCTGGATACGGCTTAGGGTCGGAGACTGATTGTGATTTGCTTATTCTTAGGATTCGGGGCGAGAAAACCGGATATTCTAAATAGTAGTTAGGCGTGGCCTGCCCCTTGTGTTTTTCAATCTT
This sequence comes from Crenarchaeota archaeon 13_1_40CM_3_52_10, assembly GCA_001918765.1. Classification (GTDB taxonomy): domain Archaea; phylum Thermoproteota; class Bathyarchaeia; order 40CM-2-53-6; family 40CM-2-53-6; genus 40CM-2-53-6. The sequence goes on along the minus strand of MNGO01000010.1, from coordinate 4,181 downwards.
GAGACAGTACCTGATTCTAACTCTGTTATTCTTCTCGATCATCCTGGGCGTTAGCTTCACTCAACCTGCAAAGGCAATTACTCAAACTTTGGGCGGGACTTGGTCCGTCAAAGCCGGAATGCCGACCCCCAGAGAGGGGCTGGGCGCGGGCACAGTAGGGTCGAAACTCTACGCGATCAAAGGGTACAATTTCGGGGACACCAGCATCAACCAGGCCTACGATCCGACAACAAACACTTGGACGACACTGGCAAGCTCTCCCGTCCCCGAGTCTGAATTCGGAGCAACTGCCCTTGGAACACGCGTCTACTCCATAGGAGGTAGGACGACTGGCGGGACGACTGTCAACATCTACGACACGGCTTCGAATACTTGGTCGTTTGGAGCACCCATGCCGACGCCGCGGAGAGGCGCCGCCGCAGTCGCCGTGGGCACGACCATCTACGCTATCGGAGGATCGGCGGGTTTCGCACCAGGTGGATCCCCCCAGTATGCGGCTAACGAGGCCTACGATACGCTCTCGAACACTTGGAGGATCCTCGCACCGCTACCGAGTCCCAGAAGCGATGCATATGCTGTCGCAGTCTCTGGCAAGATCTATGTCATAGGAGGATTCAGCTCAAGCTTTTCTAACTCGACCTCGGCCTCGAGCTTTCTATCAACCGTCCAAGCATACGATATTGCGAGTAACACGTGGTCAACCCTTGCTCCTATGCCGACGCCGAGGGATCACGTGGTGGCAGGAGTCTGCGGAAACGACATCTTCGTCATCGGAGGTGCAACCAGTCCCCCCTTCACAGCCACTTCCGTGGTCGAGGCCTACCAGATTGGAGTCAACAAGTGGGTAACAGGAATAGCACCAATGCCCACTCCGAGATGGGAGATGGCGGGTGCACAGATAGGCAATACATTGTATGTTGTCGGAGGGGGAGGTTTCGGAGCACTAGATGTTAACCCGGATGGAACAGGGCCCAACCAGGCATTCACCATGGTCTGCCCGCCCATCGTTACTCCAAGCCTCAGAGTAAGCCCTGTGGTAAACATGGGAGCAAAGGGGAGCGCGTTCACAGTCAACCTCAACGTAGCCAACGTGACAAACCTGTTCTCAGTAAATGTCTTCCTAACCTTTGACCAAACCCTGCTCAGAGCTGGGCCTCTAGTCGACTCTGGCAGTGTCCTCCGCAGCTACTGCTCCGCCACGCCCGGGTGCTTGGGAGTGAGCACCCAATCCACATCTGGACCCGGCTTCGTGGGAGAGAGCCTGTCACTGGTCAGCATCGGTAACGGAACTATCCCAGGCTTCTCTGGGAGTGGACTCGTCTACTCCGTTATCTTGACCACTGCGAAGATAGGCACTGGAACGAGCACCATCCATATCGCAAGTGACAGCCAGGGCAACGATAATGGAAACCTCTTTACCAGCCAGTCGGAACTCATCCCGCACTTCTCTGTGGACGGAGTCTTCACCAACGATGGACCCGGCATCTTTGTCTCGCCAGTTCCAAACCGACTTGCAATTGAAGCTCCCGGGATAGCCGCGTCTAACATCACGGTCTATTCTCTCAACGGATTTGCCGGAACAGTCTCCCTCTCCCTCTCAGGGGTCCCCGCTGGTGTCAATGCCAGCCTCGCCCAATCGACTCTCATTCTCGCAGGAGCCTCATCCACCACAGGGCTCAAGGTGGCAGTCGGAGCTTCAGCTCCACCAGGAAACTTCACAGTTACCGTAACGGGTACCTCGACGGTCAAGTCGAAGACGATCGTCAACTCGGCGAGCCTTCTCCTTACCGTACCCCTTCCAATCCCCGACTTTATCGTATCCGTCGCGCCGTCCCAGATCACGATTCCAAACGGCGGATCAGGCTCGGTGAGTGTTACGATAACCTCAGTTCACGGATTCAAATCCCCGGTTAATCTGGCGCTACAAGGATTGGCTTTCTTTCAGGGAATAACTAGCGCGTTCACGGTGAACCCTGTTACACCGTCAGCTGGCGGAAATGCTTCCTCGACGCTGAAACTCTTCGTCGCCGAAGGTCAGTTTCCGACCGTCCTCAACTTGATCATCATGGCGAACGGTGGCGGATTTACCCACGCAGTGACCTTCACCCTTTCAGTATCCGCCTTCTTCATCAATGTCTTCCCGCAATTTCTAACGCTCACCCCAGGTCAGACCCTTTTTTCATCGGTCCAAATCTTCGGGGTCAACGGTTTCACCGGGACCGTGAACTTGAGCACACTGAACGTTCCAAGCGGGGTTAGTGCAAGCGTATTCCCCCAGACAGCCACCCTCGCTGGCAACCAGTCTGCTTTCTCGACCCTGACCGTTCAAGCGGGTGCTAATGCCAAGCCTGGTAATTCGGTAATGTTTGTCATTGGAAACTCTACCACCTCATTCGCCGCCACTCCGGTCGGGTTGCAGATCACAGACTACTCTCTCGCCTTGGGGAATGCTGACGTGACGCTTCCGGTGACCGGCTCTGCAACCTCAACCGCCTTCCTCTCTTCACTAAACGGGTTTGTGGGCTCTGTTTCAGTATCGGTCTCCGGTGTCCCCGCCGGAGTATCCGTTACCCCGACGCCAAACTTTCTCTTCCTCGGTGCAGGCAGCATTGTACCGGTTACTCTGAACATAGCTACGAGCGCCGCGGCCAGTGCGGGAGACTATCCACTCACCATCACCGCCGCCAGCGGGTCCCTCACCCACACGGCAACGCTAACGCTTCACGTGACAGACTTCTCCGCGACCACCTCACCCGCAGCCGTAGCGATGTCTAAGCGGCAGACAGTCAACATCACCATCAGCATCGCCTCGCTCAACGGCTTCTCACAACCTGTAACCCTTAGCCCGGCCCTACTAGCCAACACAACAGGCATCACAGTCTCCATTACACCGAGCACTGTCGCTCCTGCCGGAGGGGTTGCAACCGCGACACTGACCATTTCAACGGACCTGAAACCTACCCTGGGCACCTTCACGGTTCTAGTCACAGCATCGAGCGGACCGCTGGTTCACGTACTCCTGATAACACTGGTTGTAGCCAAGTAGTCGAGGACACGACCCTACTCGTTCCCAAGTTCGACCAAATTATTTTCGAGCACAAGTCTCCTGAGAGGACCTTGCCGTTTTTTATCGAAAAGGTCGCAACCTCCCGTTCCAATAGACTAGTCTCTTTTCACAATTACGAAATTTATCATACGTCTAGTCTTGAAGCCGAGTTTCTCATACACACGTATTGCATCAACATTGTCCCTGCCAACGTGAAGAAAAGGAATCTCGCCTCGTTCTGTAATCTGGTGGATAAGTGAGGAGACGAGTGAGCTGGCGTAGCCGCGGCCTCGCCGGTCGGGATGGGTGCAGACGGCTATGATCTCGGTGTATCCAGGAAATCTGAATCCTTCCCCCGCCATGGCCACGAGCCGGCCTGATTCGTGAATTCCGACGTATGACCCCAGTTCAGGCGCCCGTCTACGGAAGCGGCCGAGCTGGTTCAACTCCGTGAGAGCGAGCATCTCATCAATGTGTGAAATGTTCAGATCCTCCACGCTATGCTTTACTGGCGGTGGCACGGGGCTGTCCCGTATCATCTGGATGTTAGGCAAGACGCGAACAGCAGTCCAGCCCGCGTGAAGACTAGGCGCCTCGACAAAAGCGAGAGCTGTCGGTTTTGATGAACCAAGCAACCGAGCAAGCGAATCATAGGACTCTGCTGATTGATCGCGCGTCGCGGCTATCGGAGCAACGTCAGCCGGATAGCGTTTAGCAAGAACATCGCCCTCAGCGAAAGAAGCTTGGGCCGTACACAGAGCATTCCATGCCGGATTATCCAACAGGCTCAACGGGTCCTGCCTCAAGATCAAAGAAGTTATCGCGGGGTGCTAATGATGGGGTTATTGATTTGTTGCCGAATCTCTTCAGAGATCGCGGTGCCATCAGCATTGCCAGAGCGCAAGAAACCCTCTCCAGAGATGACTGAAGAACAACTCCAGCAGGTTACCGTTGGCGAACTCAAGCCGCATGAAGCCCCGATCACTATGCTTTCATGAAGGGCGAGCATTGCCGGCAATCAAAAGTCGTCTGATATCTACTCGCTACGGCTTCAGGTCGCCCGTGACGCTTTGTTCCTGACGCGACTTGCGAGGGCGGCGACTCGGTCTGAGAGTATAGTGTTGTCCGATAGGTT
>MNGO01000067.1 GCA_001918765.1 Crenarchaeota archaeon 13_1_40CM_3_52_10 | reverse complement strand
GGATGACACTGAGCCCGGCGACCGTTCCAGGAACGTTGTCAGCCCAGCATTAGGACGCGCACTCCTGAAATTCAGAGACTTCGTCATTACTTTCGCAACACTCCCGCTTTTAGCTGTCAAAGCCTGGGGGCGTTGTGAAATGCTCACCGAGCTGCAATCTGAGATTCTTGGAATACTATTTGGAGACGGATCCCTGTCTAGGAATCGCGGTTCTGTCCAAATTGCTGTAACGGGAAACAAACACGACGACCGAGAGTACTTGATTGGCCACGTACGTCCGATGTTTGAACAGCTCTTTGCTATACCCCTCAAGGTACTACTCGTGAAAGGTGAAAATACCATGATCCTATACAAGTACTCTAAACGAGTTGCAGAGACCCTCCACGAATGGGGGATGCCCTTTGGCCGCAAGAAACTCTCCAATCTGGCACCAGAAGTCGCATTGCATGAAGTATCTTCGTCAGAGGCTTGTTTGACACGGATGGTTGTGTATATCGTAAATATGGCCCCTACCTGCAAATTCAGTTCAAGTTCGCTTCCTTTTCTCTACTTGTGTATTTGACAGAGTGCCTAGGAAAACTCGGCCTTCACCCCACATCGATTACAAGCGATGATACGAAGTTCAGATTCTTTCTGAGCAGACAAGCCGAGATAGACCATTTCTTCAGGATAGTAGAACCGAAAAACCCAAAACATCTCAAACGGTTCCAAAATGCTTCTCGGAAACAGTCCTATCGTCCATACAAATATCGTTCTGAAGCACTCGAAAGATCTGGACCGCCAAACCTTATAGGACAATTTCGTAAAAACACGCTCGGTGGGGCAGCCCAGGGAGCCTTTCAATACAAGGGCTTCATGGGGCCGTAGTCTAGCCAGACCCGTTCTGGGTCCTAGTAAGGGACGACGACGGGCTCCAGAATCCATTGCAATAGGATACACCGACCTATGTTGAGGGATGAGGAAATTCGGGAGCGCGTGAAGATACCCGTAGACGAGGGACTCGGCGGATGTCGTGGGTTCGAATCCCACCGGCCCCACCATCGTAACGATGAATCCTATAGTCTCGTGAAGTTCAGGATTTGTCTGATTGTTCGATGAAGCAGTCTGTGATAGGGTGGAAGATGATTCGCGACTAGGGGCGATCGGCAAGTTGCTGGAGCTGCCCGGCGACCTCTTTCAGCTTTCCCTTCACTGCCGCTGTGTACCCCTCCTTAGCGATTCTCATGGCCAGAGTATTGAGCGCTGCTCTTAGAACTGACAATGGGTCTTTCTTGTCTGCCCGGATCATTCCCCCAAAACAAGTTTGGCACACCCACGCGTGGAAAAATGGGTCATATTCATGGTAGGTCGAAGCTTCGCAGTACCGGCAGTAAGGATGGTTCGCGTCGGAAGGTTGCGACAATGGAGGACGCTAGCCTGTGGCTAGCTCTCCTGATAATAGCCAAGTCAAACCCAACCATGGAAAACATGGTGACAAAGCCCTTCAACTGAGCCCCAAAATAGGAAACCCCAACCACACGGCTGTTTATGCTCGCCGTTGTCCCGTCTCCGGAAAACCAAAGCGAGCACCTCGACACCGAGCGTATAAATCGGCTGGGAAGTCCCGGTGCTCCTCAGGCTGTTTTTCGAGCCTGCTGAGCAATGAGGTATTTTGAATCGAGTTTCTTGGCCCGCTCTATAAGCTCCGCATCGACTCCAGTCTTGATGGGGTCGCTAGAAAACCATGCGTCCAAGATCTCCTTCGCGACAGCAGTTGATGTGCTTCTGAGACTCATAGCTAAAACGTTGGCATCGTCCCACATGCGCGCACCCTTCGCAGTTTCAGCATCCCAGCATAGAGCAGCTCGGACCCCCGGAACCTTGTTAGCTGCAATAGTAACTCCAGTTCCAGTCCAACAGAAGACAACCCCCTGGTCCGCTCTTCGTCTGCTTACGTCTAGCCCAATTTTCTCTCCAACGTCGGGCCAGCCCATTGCCTCTCCTTTCAGCGGACCGGACAGCGTGATAGTGTGACCTCGTCTCTTCAACTCCTCGACAACAAAGTCTGTTAGAACGGTCTTCTCGTCGCTTCCAATAGAGATCTTCAAGTCTCGATCCAGAACCGAGATTCCAGAACATAGGCTTTGTTCTGGGAAAGCTAAAGTCTTTCTAGATTACTCCGTGAGGTGAGCAAGATGAGCAGGCCTTCGAAGCCCGTAAGCGCCTCTAAGACGATTATCTCCAGTCAGATGATGCCTTTCGATGCGAACCCGATGGGAAACATCCACGGCGGGACAATACTCAAACTGGTCGATGAGGCGGCCGGAGTCACGGCCCTCCGACACGCGAGATCCGTTGTGGTCACCGCGAGCATTGACCGCATGGATTTCTACCATCCCGTTTATGTCGGAAATCTTCTCAGCCTCAAAGCAAGCGTCAACTATGCTGGAACAACCTCGATGGAAGTTGGGGTCAAAATAGAAGCCGAGGATCTGAAGACTGGTAGAATTACCCACACCGGCTCATCCTACCTTACGTATGTTGCTATAGATGAAAACGGACAGCCGGTCGAAATCCCCGACGTCCTCCCTGAGACGCGTGAGGAAAAACGACGCTGGAGAGAGGGAAAACAGCGGCGAATAGAGCGCCTCAAGATCCTACAAGACCGAAAAAAGAAAGGCAAGGCATAGGGTCGACGAAAAACGAAGGTCGCAGTTGTCGGGTTCGGCATGATGGGGCGACAGATTGCACAAGTATTCGCCCAACACGGACATGAGGTAGAGGGAACTGATGAAGATCAGCAAGCCCTGAAAACAGGGATCGACGAAATAGCAAACGGGCCATACGGAGTCAACGCATCTCTCTCAAAGGGAAAACTGACTCCCGAACAGGCAGGCAGAGCTCTAGCTAGTATCAAGACAAGTTCCAAGCTTGACGATGCTTGCAGAAATTCGGATTTGGTGATTGAGGCGGCCTTTGAGGACCTGCAACTCAAACAGAATTTGTTTCAGAGAATTGAATCCGCCGCACCATCGTCTGCGATCATAGCCTCAAACACGTCGACACTGAGCCTCGACAAGATCTCCCAAAAAATCTCAAAGAGAGATCGAGCCCTCGGCATGCACTTCTTCAATCCAGCCCAACTAACAAAACTCGTCGAGATCATTCGAGGACCAGCAACATCGAACGAAACCGTGGAGAGAGGATCTCGGATCGTCCGGGAAATCGGCAAGACCCCTGTCGTTGCCCAAGACGAGCCCGGCTTCATCGCCAACCGTCTAGGACTCACCCTCTACATGGAAGCGTCAAAGCTACTGGAGGACCGGGTTGCCAGCCTTCAGGACATCGATACGTGCATGAAACTTGGCTATAACCATCCGATGGGACCCTTCGAGCTGGCAGATTTCGTCGGACTAGACACTAGGCTCCGGAACATAGAGTCGCTATACAAGGCGACAAATGATAGCAAGTGGATACCGCCCAAGCTTTTGAGAGAGATGGTCCAACAAGGGTACCTCGGGGATCCTGCTAGAAAGAAGGCGAGCAAGGGCGGATACTATGAGTTCCAGCAGATCAAACGCTGACAAAATCCTAACCCTTTTTACAGAATACTAGCCACGAACCGCTGATGAGGATTGCCCTACGCCCACATACTAGTCGAGACTGAGCCGCCAATCGGAATCATTCGGCTAAACCGCCCGAAAGCGCTGAATGCCCTCAACTTCGAACTCGTACGAGAAACAGTCGATGCACTCGAGGCTTTCGACAAAGACGACAGAATCAAAGCAACAGTCTTAACGGGCGGAGACGACGCCTTCTCCGCAGGAGCCGATATCAAAGAACTAGCCGAAGCGACACCTGTCACTTTGATCGAGGAGAACAAGTTCGCGCTCTGGGATCGTTTGAAGAAGATCGCCAAGCCGATCATAGGAGCCGTCAGCGGCTACATCTACGGCGGCGGCTGCGAACTAGCCATGAACTGTGATATCATCATCGCGTCCGAGACGGCACGATTCGCTCAGCCTGAAATCAACATTGGAATCATGCCCGGAGCAGGAGGAACCCAGCGTCTGACACGAACCATCGGAAAGTACAGAGCGATGGAGATGGTTCTGACCGGTCAACCCGTGACAGCTAGAGAGATGGAGAAGCACGGACTGGTCAACAGAATCGTTCCAGTAGAAGCCTACTTCGATGAAGCTAGAAAGCTAGCGATGCAGATCGCTCAGAAAGCACCGATAGCCACGCGCCTGGCCAAGGAAGCCGTCTTGAAAGCCCTTGACACGCCACTTGAAGAAGGGCTACAGTTCGAGAGGAAGAACTTCTATCTCTTGTTCTCGACCGAAGACATGAAAGAAGGAATGAAGGCGTTCACCGAAAAGCGGCCTCCCAACTTCAAAGGACGATAATACTTGGCGCCTGAAACACTCATCGTCGAAGAACACGATCACGTCACCAAGATCACTCTCAACCGGCCCAGCGCACTGAACGCGATCAACGACAAGATGGGAGAAGAACTGCTTGCAACTCTCAAAGAGACCGAGAAGAACGAAACAGCCAGGTGCCTCGTCCTGACAGGCGCAGGAAGGGCATTCTCCGCAGGCGAAGATGTCTCAGGGCTGAAGGACCGTTATGGTGGAGGAACACATCCCTCGCTTGGGGATCATCTGCGGAAGAAGTATCATCCGATCATAACTCGCATTCGAAGCATGGAGAAACCGATTATCGCCCGTTTGAACGGCATCGCAGCAGGTAGCGGAGCAAGCCTGGCCCTCGCCTCCGATGTCCGAATAGCCTCAGAGGAAGCAGGTCTCAAACAAGCCTTCATCGGCATGGGCTTGGTACCAGATTCTGGTAGCAGCTACTTCCTGACACGAATGATCGGTCCAGGAAGAGCGCTCGAACTGATCATGACCGGAAAAACAATCCCGGCACAAGAAGCGGAACAGCTCGGCCTCATCAACAAAGTCGTCCCCGCAGCCGAACTTGACAAGCACACGGACGAACTCGCGCACCGACTGGCAACAGGCCCAACCAAAGCACTAGGACTGTCCAAGCGAATCATCAACAGAGTCACAAGCCTCGAACTCCCCGAAGCTCTCGAGTACGAAGCGTACAACCAAGACATCGCTGGACGAACCAGAGACCATCTCGAAGCCGTCAAAGCCTTCCTAGAAAAACGCCAGCCAAAATTCTCAGGAAAATGAGACCTCAGACCCTCTCGGGTTTCACGTTTAAGTAACAAGCTCCTCAACGGCGAGAGTCGAACAAAAGTGCCGGGCAAGAAGAAGAACACTAATCTGAAACTGGACCTCAACATCTTCCCCGGAAACTGGACTGTCACGAACGATAGGATGTTCAAGGCCTTCGACTTGTCCTTTGCCCAGAACTGGAACCCGGCGACTTTTCCATGGGACGAACTTGACCAGAAGAACTTCGACTCTAAGGAACGAATAGCACAGGCTTACTGGATGTCGAAACTCGCCCTCTTTGAAAAATCCGGAATAGGAGCATTCGGGTTCGGTGCCGTAAGAGCTGCTGAGCTAAACATGGAGGACCCGACGAAGAAGATGCTCGCCTCCATCACCTACGATGAGTGCCGGCATGACGAGGTCTGCCGCAGAGCATGTGAAAAGCTCTGCCCTAACTGGCCGTATGGCTACAAGCCACAATCCGACTTCGAGGCAAGAGCTCTGCGAAACATAACCGCACTCTACGACGACGGCAGACGCTACTGGGAAGGATTCCTAAAGGCATGGGAGTACCTACCCCCCGAGATTCTATTTGCTGGCTTCTTCTTCGCGGAAATAGGAGCAGAAACAATCTTCAACGCGATGCGCCAGACGAGCAAACTCGGAATCTACCAGCAAACCTTTCGTAACATAACTAGAGACGAGACCCGTCACCTCGTGGCCACAATGGCCCTGCTCCGAGCCATGGCCGAGAAATTCACAATGGAACAGAAGCAAACCATAACACGCCAGATGAAACAGGGCTTCATCTTCCTCTCACCCCTCCTGTACAAGCACAAACCTGAATTCTGGCACCTCCCGGCAGACTTCGACAATGTCGACCAGGAAATGGAGGAAACGGCCAGGGACGCGGGCCTTGGGGTCCTCACTCTTGAAGAGAAAGTGAAATTCTGGAGAGAAGCTATCGAGAAGAAACGGTCCGAGATCGAAGAGATGGGGATCAAAGTGCCCGCCATACCCGAGCTAGGGGTTGAGGGCGAAGTGGTCCAGGTTAAGAAGAACGAAACAATAGCCACAAGCTTCTAGGAGATCGCGAAAAAATGACAAAGATCGTAGTCTTGTTTGGACAGCCCAAGGACCCGAAGCTGTTCGATGAGCAATACTGGAAAGACCATGTTCCAATAGCAAAGGCAATGCCAGGTCTGAAAAAATACACGGTTCACAAGATCGTCGGCGCACCGCGGGGAGAACCGGCCTACTACCAAGTTGTGGAGCTTGAGTTCGAAAACATGGACAGCTTGAAGAAAGCGTTGGAGAGTCCAGCGGGACGCGAGTCAGGCCGGCACGGCATCAAGATCGCGACTGGAGGCATCACGTTCATGTACGCGGAATCAAGAGAAGCTATGTAATAGGATGCCTCGGAATTAGAGTTTTCTCTATCCGACCGACTGCAGAAAACATTCTTCTAGTGAGGAACTCGGAGGTCTAGCCGAGGAAGCGTCGAAGTTTTGGGCCGTATCGCAATCATCGGAGTCGGGCATTCAAAGTTCGGAAAGAGGAGCGACGCCTCCCTCCGAGAGCTCGCCTTCGAAGCGTACAGTTCCGCCGTTGACGACGCTGATATGGATTCCTCGAAAATAGACGGCTCAGTAGTTTGCTCCGCCACGCACTACGATAAACAACGCTCACCCGCGGGTGTTGTTGCCGAATATCTCGGACTTAATCCTCAACCAACCTTCAACATCGAAGCAGCCTGCGCCTCCAGCGCAGTCGGCCTTCGCACCGCTTGGGCCCTCGTCTCGTCAAAACTCCATGATGTCATGGCGGTCGTAGGGGTCCAGAAGATGACCGAACTCTCCAATGAAGAGATTCAGGAGCTCATGGGCAGAGCGGGAGATGTCATGTGGGAATCTCCCTTCGGGACGACCATGCCTGCGTACTATGCAATGTACGCGACCGCCCACATGGCAAGGTATGGAACAACAGAAGAGCAGATGGCCCTTGTCCCGGTAAAGAATCGAAAGTACGGATCGAAAAACCCGAACGCAATGTTTCAGAAACCCATAACAACAGAAGAGGTTCTCAAGTCGCGACGCGTATCAGCTCCGTTGAAACTGTTCGACTGCTGTGCAAACGCAGACGGCGCAGCATGCCTCATTATCGCAAACGCGGAGAAGGCCAGGAAGCTCACAGATAGACCCGTATGGGTTGCCGGTCTCGGTCTTGCCTCTAGCCCAATGTCCCTAGCTGGACGTAAGGGTCCAATGACCAGTTTCGAAGTCACGAAGAACGCTGCTAAGGCTGCATACCAGATGGCGCGAATAAGTCCGAAAGACGTGGACGTTGCCGAGGTTCACGACTCGTTCTCGATCACCGAGATTCTGAACTACGAGGATCTCGGGTTTGCAAAGCCTGGAGGTGGAACCAGACTTCTCGAAAAAGGAGAGACTGAACTAGGAGGAAAGATTCCGGTAAATATCGATGGAGGCCTCATCTCCAAAGGCCATCCTGTCGGTGCTACAGGCGCCTCCCAGCTGTTCGCTCTTGCAAAACAGCTCAGAGGCGAAGCGGGTTCCACTCAAGTCGACGGAGCGAAGATAGGCCTCGCCCAGAATATCGGGGGAATAGGCATGTACTGCTCTGTTACAATATTGCGATCATGAGTACATTCTGGTAGCTCTATGACGAAAAGCGAGTGCAAAACTAAAGTTGCAAGCGGACTCTCAAGAGATGTCTCCCTCTCATCGTTTGAGCAGAAGGATCAGAGCGTATGGCGAAGCCGTACACCTTGCACAACGGGGTCGCTCGATTACGGAAATCTCGAACGAGACGGGAATGCCTGACGCGACTATTAGAGGGTGGCTCGTACATAGTCGAAGACCTTGGACCCGTTACGAATTATTCAGACCAACATCCTCTGATCAATTGTCTTATGTAATCGGTGTCTACATGGGAGACGGTTCGATATCCCGGTGGAGAAATCGTTTTTCTCTGCGACTGAGTGTCAAGGACAAAGAATTCGCGGATAAGTTTTCTTCAACCTGCGCCCAGATTCTTGGAAAGGAACCATATTCTGTCAGGCATGTCGAGGATCGAGACAACTACGAGACAATTGTCGCAAACGTGTCTTTCTGCAAGTTCCTTGCGCGAGGCCTCCTTGGCCTGGATCGGTACGTGCGAGAGCATCCGTCTGGCTTTGTGAGGGGTTTGGCAGATAGCGATGGATGCCCGGCCGTGACAACAACAAAAAAACGAGGCAAACCCTGGTTCTTTGTCCAAGTTGTTGTCGCAACATCTACAAGCATTCGCCTACTGAGTTATACCCGGACGATTCTGAGGGAGTGCCTTGGTCTCAAAGCAACATTCGTATACAAAGGTAAGCCACGACCTAGTGTGTACAAGGACAAGTTGTTCAACTCAAAAAAGAGAGTTTTTGACCTTAGGATATCGCGATTTGGTGACGTGAAACGATTTTCCCGGATTGTTGGTTTCGATTTAGCTCGGAAACAAGAGAAGCTTGACGCCGCCATTGCCGTTCATGAAAGATTTGGATCCGGTCAGGACGCAGTAGAAGAGTGGACCCGTCGCTGGGTACGCGGCAAGTCTGAGTGGATTCTCAAGAAAAGTGTGGACTAGCAAATTGGGTTTCGAAAAGTTCGGGCGATTCGGTTACGTGTCCCAGACGAAGATCATTCCTCTGTTGTCATATCTTGAGAAAGGGCAGGTTGCTGCGACAAAGTGCAAGAAGTGTGGCAGAACTTATTTTCCACCAAGAGCTGACTGCCTGGACGACCGCCACGCCACGATGGAATGGATCGTGTTGGGTGGTAAGAGCAACCTGATCACTTTCACCAAGGTTTTCTTTGCCCCACCCGCCTTTCAGCCGGAAACGCCTTACCTTCTAGGGCTTGCAGAGCTCTCGAATGGGCTTCGCGTCTTCGCACCTATCAGCCCCTCTGTCGACGAGAAACAGTTGAAGCCAGGAACTGAACTGAACCTA
>MNGO01000042.1 GCA_001918765.1 Crenarchaeota archaeon 13_1_40CM_3_52_10 | reverse complement strand
GTTTAAATCGCTCAGAACGGAGCGAGCCGCGAAAGACAGGCGACTCTTGAGTGAGTGATGCGCCCCAAACGCCGACTCCTTTACCGGCGAGCCAAACTAGCTTTGCGGCGTATGCTGGGCCTCCACTCGATTCTATCAAGACGATGGTCGCTTCTGAATTCCAAGTAAAGGACGCATTCTTAGATCCTTATGGAATACCCACTGTCCAAGTGACCAGGGAGCCAGCGAAGGAGAAATTTCAGAGGCTACTAGAACAGCTCCGCCAACTGGGCCTGATAGCGGCGATGAGAGGATCCGCGGACGGTCTTATGATCAAGGTCTTCCAGAAGCCTCAGGTCAAGCCCTCGCGTAAAACCATCAATCTCGGACTGTTCCTCGCAACCGTTGCGACTGTCTTCATCGCGGGATATTATCTCTGGACTACGGGGCTTTTTGGAAGCCAAGTTCTTCAGCAAGAACTTATCGTGATAATTGACCCGACTGCGAACCCGTATCTCAAGGCAGGATTGTTCGCTGGAGGTCTTCTCTCGATTATAGGACTTCACGAGTTTGGACATAAGGCTGCCGCTCGACATCATAAGATGGACGCAACTCTTCCCTATTTTGTTCCGGGTCCTCCTCCAATCGGGACCTTTGGGGCGCTGATTTCTCTAAAGTCACCGCCTGCCAATCGAGATCAGCTCTTCGATCTTGGCTTGAGCGGGCCGGTTGTCGGGTTCATCGTGACGATAGTTGTGGCAGCGCTGAGTGTTCTGATCGGATTTCTCCCGAATGCGAGCCAAACGGCTCAGCTGACGCAGTGGAGTTCGACTTGCGGGGCCCAGCTTGGAATTTCGGGCTGCCTCTCTAGCATCGATTTTAGCGTCTGGCCGGGTCAGCCTTTGATTTTGATAATAGTCTCAAGTCTTACTAGCGCGGTGAGGCCTGGCGTTTTCCTGGACGGTCAGCTTTTCTTTGCAGCTCAAATAGGTGCGCTCTTGACATTTCTCAACATCGTTCCTGCGTGGCAACTTGACGGCGGGCACATCTCTCGCGCAGTGTTCGGCGCCAACGGACACAGGGTTGCTAGTGTGGTTGGACTCTTGTTGCTATTCGTCTCCGGGTACTGGACTTTCGGCGTTCTAATCCTGGCCTTCATGTTCTTTTCACGTCGAGGACTCGCAGGCGTGGAGCCTTTGGATGATATCAGTCCCGTCAGTAACTCAAGGAAAATACTCTACGTGCTCGCTCTTGGAATGTTAGTTCTAACCTTCGCGTTCTCTCCGTTCTAGAAGACTCACAATGCCTTCTCCTAGCAGCGAAGGGTCTGTTAAAGTCCTGATTGAAATTCTGAGACTAAGCAGAGAAAGGAACAGGGTTCAGATAACAGATGTCGCCTCGAGCGCGAGGGTGACAGACTCCTTCGCGAAGAGGGTCCTCACTGATGCTCTAATTGAGAATGATAATGATTGGATCTCTCTCAGCCCAAGATTCCGGATTAGTCTTGCTCTGGATATAGCTCGTGCTGGACGGTTGAGTGATTCTGCTCGGGTTCTCACCTGGCAAGAGTTCGGGAGGCGGGGTTTCAAACCGAGAAGAATGTGAGAGTAAGAGGAGATGGTCGAGCTTGGCAGATAGACGTTGTCGGGGTCCGAGGCGGTTTGATCCTTACCGTGGACTGCAAACACTGGAATACTCCTAGCTCCATCTCAAAGTTCAAGCTTGCAGCAGAGCACCAACGAACCGCCACACTGCACTTCCTTGCTCGGCCGGTGGAAAGAACGATTCAGGAAGACAGAGAACGGCAAGCGCTTCCTGTCATCTTGACACTGTCAGAGCCGCCTGCTCGGTTGTCTGAAGGCGTGGTGCTTGTCTCGGTTGAGAAGCTTCCAAGCTTTCTGAGCGGTGTAGCACCCTATGACGAGAATCTTCCTTTCGTATCCTCATCTCTTGCAGTAGTGGAAAACCCTATGAGCGAATCCAGGTAGCATCGGTCAGGAGTCTCATGAACGTCGTTGTTGTTGGTGCTGGCACGATGGGTTCAGGTATAGCCTACTCTTCGGCGGCTTCTGGACACTCTGTGACGGTTATCGAGCAGGACCAGAAGCTCCTGGACCAGGGAATGAAACGGGTCGACGACTACGTCCAGAGGAATCTTAGTCGTGGGCACATCAACAAGGAGCAGGCATCTCAGATCCATGCCAAGGTCCGAGGGAGCGTGGACTTTGCAAAAGCATGCAGCAACGCGGACTTGGTAGTGGAAGCGGTCTTCGAAGATCCTAGTATCAAGGAAAAGGTATTCGGTACACTAGACAAGGTCTGTCCCAAGAATACGATCCTTGCCTCGAACACCTCGTCGATAAGTATCAGCAAGATTGCCTCCGCGACGAAACGGCCTGACAAAGTCTTGGGATTGCACTTTTTCAATCCGGTTCCAACGATGAAACTGGTTGAACTGATTAAGGGAGAGCGCACGTCTCCGGACTCGGTCAAGACAGCGACGTCTTTTGTGGAGACCTTGGGGAAGACTGTGGTCCAGTCCGCGGATAAGACGGGGTTCATAGTCAACAGGGCTCTGATGCCGTTCATCAATGAAAGCGTGAAGGTCTTGGACGAGAAGGTTGCCACGCGTGACGATATCGACAAGGCGTTTCTTCTAGGAACAAATCATCCGATGGGTCCTCTACAACTCGCCGACTTTGTCGGCGTAGATGTGGTGCTATCCACGTTGAAGGTTCTCGAAGCCGAATTTGGCGAGATGTTTGCGCCTGCACCTCTGCTGGAACAAATGGTTAAGGAAGGAAAACTCGGAAGAAAGAC
The DNA here is from genome assembly GCA_001918765.1 of Crenarchaeota archaeon 13_1_40CM_3_52_10. GTDB lineage: Archaea > Thermoproteota > Bathyarchaeia > 40CM-2-53-6 > 40CM-2-53-6 > 40CM-2-53-6. The sequence continues at coordinate 6,822 of MNGO01000042.1, read as the reverse complement.
GAAGAGGGGCTTCTATGACTACTGAAGAGCAGGCTCAGATCCCGGACGATGGGTCGAAGCAGCTCACCGAGATGATTCTGAAAGGTGATCACGAGAATGCTGCGAGGGTCGCGGTCGAGATAGTTGCGAAAAGCGGGAGCGCAAACGACGTTGTCGACACGATTTCGGATGCTATGAACATTGTCTCGGACCTTCACGAAGTAGAACGATACTCCGTGGCGGAAGTGGAAAAGTGCGAGAACGCTGCGGAGAAGGCGTTGGCAGCCGTTAGACCAAGAATCAAGATCGATCACAAGAAGATCAAGGGACGTGTCATGGTCGGATCTTTGCTGGAGGATCCTCACAGCTTTGATAGGACCCTTTTGCTGACAATGCTGGAGATTGGAGGATTCACAGCGATTGACGGGGGAATGGATCTTTCGCCGGAACAGGTTGCTGGCAAGGTCACACAGTACAAGCCGGATATTCTGGCCGTACCGTTGATAACAGAGATGGCGGCGAGGAAGCTTGTTGATGCGAACACGCACATTCAGGACACAGGTGGGAAACTGAGAATTATCGCCTATGGTAGAGGTGCTCGCGGTCTCGCAGGTCAAAAGTTCACTCTCGTAGAGGCTGATTCTTTCAGCGCCTTCAGCAAGATCGCCGAGATCTTAATCTCGAAAGCCTAGATTCGCTCACCGTTCACTCGGCAGCTTTGTCCATCTACCACTCATGCGACGCAAAGTGGTTGAAATATACCCCACTTTTTTGAGGGGGTGATCTTCTGTCTGGCACTGATTCTAGGCGAGACTGCGGATTTTGGGCGTGATTCAGGCTTAGATGGTGAGGCGAAACTTGCCATTATTTCAGCCAAATACGAACGATTCTGAGGGGGGAGTTTGGAGTGCGTCCCGGAATCGGGAATAGAGCTGATTATAGGCGATTTCGTGAGCAAAATTGTTCCCTCAGCCTTGCTTGCGTCGCGAGATGCGCTGCGCAATACCTCCCCTCTTTTTCTGGAGGAGATTTGCTGTCTGGCAGTGATAATGTGCGAGACTTGCCGTTCAGGGTACAATCCAGGCTTTGAATACAAGGCAAAAAGTCGGGAAATCATAACCGATTCCCGAACGAATTGTGGGCGAGATTTTAGGCATGTCTCAGATTCGCGAACAGGGCTAATTATGGGCGATTTCGTTCTATTCTTCTACCAGAAGCCCTAACGACCGAGGGCCAAATTGGCGATCGCCCGAGAGATCGTGGGTCTGGCCTTGATGCAGCGAAAGAAGGAATAAATTAGCGTAACCGATTCTTGCCAAGATGGGCGAACGGTTGTCGGTGGCGGTCCAAGGCTTCCACCCGTCAAGCTTCCTTTCCGAAGAGACCGCAAGACTCCGCGAACTTACACAAGGTATGAAGGTCATCTCCGCAGTATCAGGCGGAGTTGACAGCACCGTTGCCACTCTAGTCGCTAGAGAAGCTCTAGGTGATAATCTATTCCCCATAATGATAGACACGGGACTACTTCGGGTCGACGAGCCCGAACAGGTCAAAGAAAGACTATCCCGGTCTCCACTGTCCTTGAAACTCCGCCTCGTCCATGCCAGCGGGCGGTTCCTTTCCTCTGTCAAAGGAGAAACAGACGCGGAAGAAAAACGAAAAAAATTCCGAGAAACATTCTACCAGGTCCTCAGAGAAGAAGCCGAGAAAGAGGCGTGTGAGTACATCTTACAGGGAACAATTGCCCCCGACTGGATCGAGACGCAGGGTGGTATCAAGACTCAACACAATGTTCTAGAACAGGTGGGAATAGACCCCGCGACAACTTACGGCTTCAAGATCATCGAGCCTCTCGCTGACCTCTACAAGGACCAGGTCCGAGCGCTCGGACGCCACCTCAATCTTCCAAAGGAATTCTCAGAGAGACAACCGTTCCCCGGACCGGGCCTCCTTGTCCGATGTATTGGGAATGTGACCAAGGAGAAGATTCGTGTGCTCAAAGAGGCGACAAAGGTTGTCGAGACAAGCCTCTCTCCCTTCAACTACGAGCAATATTTTGCAGCAGTCGTCGAGAACAAGTTCGCTTTGGACCCCTCAGCCAAGACAATCTCGGCGACTGCTAGTGAGGCGCTTGGGCTTCCAAAGTCTGAGGTCCACGCCGAAGCCTTTGAAGACAGAGTAACTGGAGTAAAGGGAGATCAAAGAAGCTACGGGCTGCTGGCTGCTGTCAAGCTCTCAGAGGAGTCCCGTGAGACCTACGGTTGGCTGCAAGATAGACTTCGCCAGCTCCAAACGGGAATCGTGGAAAAGTTCCCGGACATCACACGGGTCGCGTTGCTCGTCAAGGAACGAAGAGGTGGAGGACCATTATCCATTATCGTCAGAGCGGTTTCAACCAGGGATTTCATGACAGCCGCTGTATCGGCTGTGCCTTGGAAAATCCTCAAAGACATCAGCCAACAAATCATGAAAGAAGAAAGCGTAAGCCGGGTCTACTACGACATTACACCGAAACCGCCTGGGACAATCGAGTTCGAATAAGACTTGACGACAATACCCGTCGTATACGTGAAAGGCCAGTACAACCACCTTATCGTCCGAAACTTGAAGGAGCTGGGAGTGAACTCAAAACTACTGTCACCATCTGTCCCGCTCGAACAGCTTGAATCTATGAAGCCCGACGCGCTGGTAATGGGAGGAGGGCCTCAAAGCGTCAGGTCTCCCGACAAATTAACAGGTGAACTGGCAGATGCAGCCCGATTGATTCGACAAGTCAAACTGCCCATGTTGTGTATTTGCGTTACTCACCAGCTTCTTGCCACGGCGTTTGGTGGAGTGACTGAAGCTGCGCGGAAACCAGAGTTCGGCCCAGTGGAAATCTCCGTTCTTGACGATGGACGAATTCTTGAAGGATTGGGACCCAGTTTTACCGCATGGGAGTCTCACAACGATGAAGTGGTAAGAAAGCCGGATGGCTTCCAAGTTATCGCAAAGTCAAGCAACTGTGCGGTCGAAGCTATGAGACACGAAAAAAGAGATATTTTTGGAGTCCAGTTCCACCCAGAAGTATCGCACACGACGAAGGGCGTCGAACTATTCAAGAACTTCCTCGGGATTGTAGAAGAACACAAACGAACTTGAAACCGCAGAGGGGTTCAGCGGTGGTGCATCCTTGCTATCAGAGCAAATCACTTAAGAGTTGCAACACTTTCGCGCACCGCAGAGTCCTATCATGAAGTGTACTGAAGCAAGGACAATTCTATCTCAGCTGTATGATAGGGAGCCCGTTACTCCTGTTCCATTAGCCGATTTGGAATACTTGTCCGCCAACGGCTATGTTCTGAAGACAACAAAGGAGGATTACGAAAAAGGGGCTAGCGATGTTGCCAGAATGTCCCAGTTACTAACGCAAATAGACACTGAGAAATCCGCAGAGCAGCAATCCAAAGCGGCCTTGCAGGCCGATGAGCGAAAAGAGCACTCGTTCCAATTCCACTTTGAAGGAAGGGAGGGTAAGGATGAGCTAAGTGAGAGGATTCAGAAAGAAACCGCTGCAATTTCCGGAGACGAATCCGAGCTGAATCAGTTAGAGGCAAATGTGAATAGACTGATCCAGCAGAAGTCCACGATTGATCGGATGGTCGCATGTGATGGAGAATACTTGTCTATTACGGGTCTTGGAACCCTCGTGTTTAGCGACCTAGGCGTCAGGAACTATAGGGTAGCCGATCAAGAGTTCTCTGATTTCATCACAGAAATCAAGGCAACCTATGCAGAGTTGCGATCTATAGGCGACAGAGCTGCTTCCTACGTGGGTTGGATTAGACCTCAAGTCCCTGAGATAGAGGATCTAGGGAGTTCAGAAAATGGAGATGATGATAGTGACACTTTAGCCCGGTCATTACTATGGAGCATAGGCATTGGGTTGGCCAAACTCCCCGGCGATACTGTCCAGATAGGTGACAGGTTCATTGAGTCGCTGGATGCTGTTCAGACCGACTCGATGCTTCCCAACAGGTTCATGGCCGCCGAGATCATGACTGCAGCGAGCAGTCAGGACGTCGAGAGCCTAGAATCCATCCTAAGGAATCTAGACCGACAGTTAAGGAAGCAGGGTGTTCCGAAAGAGCAGTCCGCTGGGGTAGCTGCCACAATCATGGCAGGTAGGAGATTCGATGGAAGCTATCCGGTCGACAAATTTGTTCAGTTTAAGCATCTGACCAAATCAAGTGAAGCTGCTTCGATACTGGCTATCATGAATGTTCCATATGACGGGCTGAGTTCCAGATTCCAGGAATTCAGATCTTTGTTCAGTTCGTGGGGATACATGACATCAGAGGATACGGAGATTGCTTCTGCGTTTCTAGGAATCGGAGAACTAAGTGCAGCGGAGGTTGAAGCGAAACTGAAGTATATTGTCGAGCAGCTCCAGAACTACCTGGAGTACCCGATAGTGGCAGCCGCAATTCTCGCTTCCATACCTGTATTCGAGGCGCATGAAGTCCTCGACTTAATGGAGAAAGCAGTCACCATGCTCGCTGGCTACTCTACAGGACTGGAGCGATCGCAATTGGTAACCTTGGCAGTAAGGATGATCCATGGAGTTCGAAATGAGATAGTGAGGCAGATCGACCCTACGGCTAGGATCACGGGAACTCCGGTACAGTTCACATATGGATCACATCCAGGTCTCTTCGTCGGGTACTACCCGATAATTATAGCCCACTCATCCTATAATGCAACGTTCAGCGGGATGGGGGGATTCCATCCAGCTCACAGTCACGGCGTCGGAGGATTTGCAGGCTGAGTTCAGTCAGAAGACAACTAGACAAGGCGAATCACAGAGTCTGTATAGACTTGGAAAAACATCGCCAAGACAAGACACGTGCCGAGGATTGAAAGACGTTGCGTGATAGCTTGACTGGAGCAGGCAGTGTGCAATTGAACCACAAATTATTCGGAAAAGCTCTGTCAGTATTCTTGATAGTAATTGTAACTGTGGCGTTTGCGAATTCAGCTTCGGCATATGCGCCACGGAATGGCGATTTCTTCAACTATTCTCAAACGATCGCTGTGAACAACGGTGGGGGCTCATACTCTGGGTACACGGATCAAACCCAGACAACGGGGATGGAGAAGATGACCTCCATAAGCGGAAGCAATGTATCAGCCACCTATAGCTATTCATTTCAATACAGCAACAATCAGGGGCTCTCCAACTCTAGCTCGTCTTCTGGCAGTTATACGTGGTCAACAAGCAACTTCACGTACCTAAAAGGAACCGATCATCAGGTGGGCTACACAAACCCCATTTACGTTTGGTTTGACATGGACCCCTCGCTTCCAGTCGGGGGCACCTTCTATGTTCTCAACACTCAATTCACAGTGTTGTCGAAGAATTACAGTCTGCAGTTACCCACGGAAGGTAACAAGTACGTTCAGAGCGTCCAAACCAAAGGGACAGGTCAATACCAGCGGAACGACGACTACGGCTTCTTCACAGCATCCTACACCTGGTATGAATACTTCGACCCATCAACTGGATACATCATAGGCTACAACTACGTCGAGCAGGATAACGGCTCGTACCAAATGCAGGCCGGGAGCTTCACTTACACCGACAATCTCTACGTCACCTCAACTAGCTACAATCTGGCACCGGCAAATCCTCCCCCTGTGAATCCCATTGATACTCTCTTGGCGTTAGCTCCGTACCTCATCTTTGCGTTGATAGCTATCCTATTCGCAGTGGTGATAGTAATCTATGCTTCAAGACGAAGGAGACGCATGGACACTATTCCCGAGCACTCACCCACCCCTCTCGGTGCCCCACCCTCAACGCCGCTGGAATCTAGGATAGACCTAGGCTCAAAGCCGCCCGAACAGGTCGTGATCAGGGATGTTGCTAAGGTAAACTGCAAGTACTGTGGAACCCTGATCCCAACCACAGCTGATAGGTGCCCATACTGTGGCGGTCCCAGGCGGTAGCGTACAGGCATCGGAGAGAAGCCCTGGCGCCGGCCATCGCCAGACCAGCACCCTTAGCCTTAGGGGAATGCCGATCAGTCTAAACGTTTACGACGGAGCTGCGACAATAAGTAACAAGTACTTCAGACCTTTTCAGATGCCAGAATTCGAGAAGTTATACCTGCCTGATAGTGTCAAACCCTTCTCAGACATGGTTCCCTTGGGAACCAAAGAGCTCCTGATTGATGACAACAGGAGCGCTGTTGGTAGACAGCCCTACATGGCCATTGATGGTACAGATTTCTACTTCTCTGTCAAGGGGATAGGGTCGACAACCAGTCCGTTCAGCCGCCAGCTGTTCGGGAAAGAGGAGGTTTGCGGGCTTCTCAAGAGCGGTGCTACGAAGGAAAGGATCATGAACGCCAAGGAGAAAGAGATGAAGTTTCCGAGGTATCTTACCGGGGAGTTGTGGTCGAGGGGATGCCCCTATGGGTCTCAAGGGCTTGAATTTGCGTCCATTGCTATGAAAGCAACTGAGATGTCAGATGCTAGCACTACATCCATCCACGGATTCCGGATTGCTCCCCTGGTGAAGATTGTCAAGCTGCCGGAAGCCCTCCAAAACGAGGCCACTCAGGTGTACTGGTACAGGAGGTTCAAGCAGGAGATGGTTCAGGAGATGAGGCTGATCCCGTCTAATATCAGGATCTATTTCCATTCCGACTGGACCATCGGGGACGATACGGGGGAGCTTTTTGACTTTTTCCGCATCGACAACAATGACAAGGCGATGGTTTTCCTGGAGAACTTCGTTAAGAGCGGAATTGCGATCCTCACCTTGTTCGTTAGATCCCTAAGGGACAATGGCAATGGAAC
>MNGO01000040.1 GCA_001918765.1 Crenarchaeota archaeon 13_1_40CM_3_52_10 | reverse complement strand
GCTCGGCGAAGCAATTGTTGGCTGCAAAACACCTCCGGGGGTCTGGCTGAACGCCAGCACTGCAACCATCTACAAACACACCTTCGACCAGCTAATGGATGAGGCCACCGGCGTAATCGACGCGACTCCGGAGGCCAAGGACGCGTTTTCCATCGAAGTAGCTCGCGCTTGGGAAGAAACGCTTAATGAGGCGGAGACCCCGGCCACACGGAAAGTCGCGTTGCGCACCGCGATGGTCTTCGCCCCCGGAGAGGGTGGGGTGTTCCGGGTGCTTCGAGGCCTCACGCGGTTTGGCCTGGGAGGTTCGATAGCTGGTGGGAAACAGCTCATTTCTTGGATCCACGAAGACGATTTCTGCCGGGCTGTGAAGTGGTTGATTGATAGAGACGATTTCAGCGGGCCAGTCAACGTAGCTTCGCCGAACCCGATTCAGCAAGGAGAGATGATGAAGATCTTTCGCCGGGAATGCGGCGCCTGGTTCGGATTGCCCGCGACGCGTCGGATGCTCGAAGTCGCGGCGTTTGTTCATAGGACTGAGGCCGAATTGATCATCAAGAGTCGCTATGTCGTGCCCGGCCGGTTGCTCGCCGCCGGCTTCCAATTTCGTTTTCCCAAGATGGAGGATGCCGTGCAAGAGATCGAACAGCGCATCAGACATTCACCCAGATGACGGGATAGGAAGCTAGGGACTAACCGTTCTATCGGTTTCCAAACCCTAGCTGGCTACAATAGTCTGTTGTTGAGGAACTCTAGAGTTCTTTTCCAAGCCAGGTCTGCTGCGTCCCGGTTGTATTCTATTGGCCGATTCTCTTCGACGAACCAATGCTTCGTCCCCGGGTAGAAGTGGAAAGTAACCTCTCTCCTGGCCTCGCGAATCTGCTGCTCCATAGCTTTCACATCGTTAGTAGGTTCCCACTCGTCTTCAGGTGCAAAGTGGCCGAGAAAAGATGCCTTTGATTTGGAAAAGGCCAACCCCGGGTAAGTTCCATAAAACGCGACCACCGCCCCTACCTCTTCCGCTTTTGCGGTGCTCAACCATAATGCCCAGGAAGCTCCCATGGAGAAGCCAACAACGCCCGTTTTCCGCCCCGATTGTGACGGCTGAGATCGCAAGTAGCCCAGCGCACCCAGAACAATTGCCCGTCTCGAGTCTTCATCCATCTTCGACATCAATTCTTTCGCTTCGCTAACACTCTTTGCAACCTTGCCTCCCTGAAGGTCGGGCGCAAACGCTAGAAAGCCGTTCGACGCGAGTCGGTCGCTGAAGCTTTTGAAGAATTCGTTCAATCCCCACCAGGCGTGCAAAACGAGCACTCCTCCTCGGGGCTTCTCCGGCAGCGCAATGTACCCAGTTCCCTTGCCTGTCCCAGTCTTGAACTCGACCATTCGACCTGCCTGCTTCAAAGGAAGTGAACCGCGAAGCTCATCTGTCGAGAGGTTTTATTGTTTGGGGAAGGCAGTAAAGAATTAGCCATCCCCATTCTCACCAGGAGAAATTGGAGCAACCCTAATTCAGATTCAAGCGAAGTGAGAGATGATTGCAGAAAATAATCGATGCTCACATTCACCTGTCTCAACGCCGAGACGATGCCCTCATCCGTTTCGCGCGGATGAACAGCCTACGATACACTCTGGACGAACTGATGGGCACCATGCAGAGGCTCGGGATCGAGCACGGGCTGCTCCTCAGCCCCCCTATGCAAGGAGCCAGCATCCTTCCCAACGACGAGATCATCAGACTCTGCAGGAGAAGCGGCGGGAAGCTCGCACCAGTGATCACGGTAGAGCCCACCGCTAGGGAGGTGAGGGCCGCGATCAAGCTCGCCGAGGAGAACAAGAGGGAGGTGAGAGCCTTCAAGGTCAGGCTTGGCTACGTGAAGGCATCAGTGGAAAGTCCCGTCTTCAGCGGATTCTACGATTATGCCGAGTCGCAGAGACTTCCGGTGCTTTTCCACACCGGGGACACGGCGTTCAGCACAGGAGACCTCGTCCGCGCGCACCCGCTGACGCTCGACGGCCTGGCCAACAAGAGGGAGGAGATGACCATAATCCTCTGCCACTTCGGCAATCCTTGGTTTGAGGACACAGCCGAGCTCATCTACAAACACCCGAACGTCTATGCAGACATCTCCGGATTGACAACTGGCCAAGGTGTGTATGCCGAGAAATATTCGGAATGGCTTGCGAGGAAGATCAGCGAAGCCATCTATTTTGCCGGAAACGCCGAGAAGGTCATCTTCGGAACGGATTACCCGGTCACAAGACACTCGGACGCCCTGGCTCTGGTAAAAAAGTTGGACGTTGACGAACGTGACAAGGAGAAGATACTGTGGCAGAATGCACAGCGAGTCTTCAGCCTATGACTCCTCCGGATGCAACCGTGATCGTAGATGTTCCGCGCAAGGAAAGGGCCGGCCTTGAATGGATACTTGAGGAGAGCTTCGAAGGATGGTACCTGATGCATTCAAAACGGACCCTTCGAGACATAGAACTGGTCAGAGCTGCAACGTCCTCAGGCAAGCCCGTCGGGCTGGTCATGCTGAAAACTCTCGAGGAGGGCCTAGGCTATGTCTACTACATCGCGGTTGCAAGGACTCAAAGGAAGAGGGGGGTCGGGAAACTCCTTCTGAATGACGCACTTCGCCTCTTCAAAGCATCAGGTGTGAAAGAAGTGTTCGCGAGCGTTGAAGAGGACAATGAACCTTCCGAGGCGCTCTTCGCGTCGGAGGGCTTTACACCGACGAACCTCGGTGCGGTCTCCAGAAAGCACGGCCGTCTTCACGCACTAAACATGTACCGGGAAATGTGGGTCGTCCCAGGCGAAGTCCTCCTGCGGAGGCCAATCGCCGAGGCCTAGGGTTGTGGACTAACTTAGCCTGACTCAGATTCGCATCCCCTTCATCGTCTCCCTTATCCAGACCACCAAATGGCGATATGCATCGAGGCCCTGCGTCGAGAGTGAGTAGAGTTCCGTGCCCTCCTCGACTATCTTCTCTACAAACCCATGAGAGACTAGCCAGTCAAGATACTCGATGAACCGTGGATAATTGAGACCCACCCTCAATTGGAGATTCGTCTTCTTCATCCGCGGGCCATCGTGGTACAGCTTGTCGAGGAAGCGAGCGAGAACGTAGAGGTCGGGCCGCTCCAAACCTGATCACAGGTTCTGGAGAAGCTCCTTCTTCGAATCCTCGTATCTCGTCTCCTCCTTCTCAAACTCTCTGAGCGCCTCGAACCTGAAGTAGAGATACACGATCACCCCAGCAAGCGCTCCGATGGCCGCGTTTCGGCCAATCAGGGCGACAAGGGCGAAAGCTAGCACCCCGTACTCGAACGCTGAATCCATCTTCCTCTTTCTCGCAACAAGCCTGGCTTGGTGCATCGCATCCATCAGGTGAAGCCCGTCTTCGGACGAGACTCCTCCCTGTTTCATCTTCTTAAGAAGGACACCTAGTTCCGCGAACTTGAATCCCCTTCTCCGTCTGATCAAGTACGTTGCTACACCAGCTGCGGCGCCAATCACTATCGCTATCAGAAAAGGGAGAACGATGGAGCTGATCACATATCCGAATATGAGGATAGAAGTGAGTCCAAGTACCGCGAAGGAGGCGAACCAGACGACCAGGCTCACCACCGCGACGTCTAACCGTGTTTCGCTGACATGCTTCCTGCCAAGGCTGTTGTAGTATTCATCTGCGTCTCGCACGATGTCATCTAGCATCTGGTCAGTGCGTTGGCCAGTTTCTTCCCCTTCTTTTCGCATGATACTACATGAGTAGGATTTTTCGCTAAAAGGCTAACGTGTTATCAGCACGTATCGCGAATACGTTCCATACTAGCTGGTCCACTGCCATCCATACCAAACCGTCAGAACGTTAAACACGAGTCCGACAATTATCAAGAATTTGTCGTAGGCGGAAGGGTACGTTGGCAATCCGATGAGATTGAAGCCGAGAAAGACTATGGCTATGATGATATTGGCCCAGCGTATCAGAGGATAGCTCAGCGTTAGGGATAGGAATACCATGACAATCGGAGTCACCAATAGTATTGCAACTCCCAACCATTGATTTCCTGTTATTTGGATACCCCCGATTTTTCCCGCTGCAAAGTCGCCGCTGTAAATCCGCAGAACATCCCCCAAAAGATATGTCAACATTAGAGCTACCCATGACGCTGAAAGGATTATTCGTACATCTTCCATGATTCAATCACCTACTCGCGAATCATGTTCCAACACTTATGACTACATTTCCCTTTTTCTGTCCAGTGTCGACATACCTGTGACCCTCTGCCATTTGTTCCAGCGGATAGCGTCTGTCGATGACCGATCTTATCCTGCCAGCCTCAACCAGCTCCCTGAGCATCGCTAGATCTTCCGCTTGACCTGTTCCTCCAAAAATTACCCTCTTGCTGGTTCTCCGTGAAACCCATGCTCCCCGAACCATATGCGACAGCCTAGGGTTTCCCAAGAGGTAACGCCCATTTCGCTTTAGCGATCTTATGCTGCGTGAAAACGGACTCTTGCCTACCACGTCAAAAATCACATCATAAGTCTCCCCATTTCTGGTGAAGTCTGTTTGAATGCGATCGATGACTTGGTCCGCGCCAATCGACCGTAACATGTCCAGTTTCCCGATACTCTCCACGCCAGTCACTTCTGCCCCATAGTACTTGGCAATCTGTACCGCGAACGTGCCGATGCTTCCACCTGCCCCGTTAATCAAGACCTTTTCTCCGCTCTGCACATTTCCTCTTCTCAGCAAACGCCAGGCTTCAACTCCCCCGACGCCAAGGGTGGCCGCCTCATCATAGCTCATATTGGCCGGTTTGATCGCCAGCACTGCTCCTTCACGCAGGCATGTGTACTCGGCATAACCTCCAAGATGGAAACCGGTCCAGGCGCAAACCTCGTCTCCTCTCCCGAACAGTTTCACACTGTTGCCTACTGACTCAATTTCTCCGGCCAGCTCCTGCCCCAGTATCTTCTTCCTCGGTCCTCTGAAACCAAATCCTAATCGCACAATGGGCTGAGACATCAGAGGAAACTTGAGACTCCGAAGCCCACAGTCCCCGGCTGTTACAGTTGTTGCATGGACTCGTATCAGCACTTCATCGTCCTTGGGGGAGGGCTTCTCTATCTCACGGAGCTGGAGAACATCAGGAGGCCCGTACTTTGTACACACAATCGCTTTCACACGTTTCCAACTCCCAGTTTCAGAGTTGTTCCGGTCAGCGGCTTCCCTCTTTATCCTTGCATCAGCAATCCCCCGTTGGCACGGCGAAAAAGCAAGGCTCGACCTACAAGGTCAGGGGTCGAGTTCTATCTCTGGGCTTAGCTCAAGGGTGAACCCGCGATACGATCTCCATCTGTTTTCCAGCCTATCCCTTTGGTTTCTCTTCCGCGGTTAGGAACCCGAGGATCGCCCTGTTGACCAGATCCGGTTTCTCGGAAAGCAGAAAGTGCGTTGTTCCCGGAATGATGCACAGTTGCGCTCCCTTAATCGATCTAAACAGCTCAAGGGTATGTTCTATGGGAATCGAGTCCCTATCTCCGGCCATCACGATTGTAGGAGCGCTAATCTTTGCCAATTCTTCGCCAGCAATATTGGGCTCGTTGAGCCACAACCTCTTCGTTTTCTCTAATACCACAGCGAAGTGACTGAACCCGTCGGGCGAGATTTCCTCATAGCGCCTCACCAGACCCGGCATAGCCTTCCTAAAAGATTCTGGTGTGAGCGATCTGATCCAGTTCATATCCTGTGGAGATTGGGAGTTGGCATTGAAGAGCCCGCTTATGGAGATAAGGCGTTTGACGAGGTCTGGCCGCGAGATAGCGACTAGGAGAGCGATGATGGCGCCGTCGCTCCAGCCCACCAGGTTCGTCCCCCCAAGTTTCAGCGCCTCAATGAAATCAATCGCATATCTAGACATCGTGTCAAAACTGAACGGTTCATCGGTATCGGCGGTATGCCCGTGCCCCGGCCGTTCGAAGGCAACTACTCTGAAATGTTTCGCCAGCGCAGAAGTCTGCGGAGAGAAGTCTTCAACACTTCCGAGCCCTCCATGCAATAGGAGCACGGGCTCTCCTGTCCCTGAAGTCTCATAATAGACTCGCGAGTTCCTTATCCGAAGATACCGCCCGGTTGCTTGCACAGAATTGCCAAAGTCAGCGGTCTAGTTAAGCTCAGTTTGATAATCAGTCAAACAGGTCTTTGTGCTTACTCGAGTCCTTCACTTCACCAATTCGTATGTTACGTGCGTAACTTCTTTGGATGCAACTGATTCCTTGATCTTCACGTTGACGTTCTTGCTCAACCCCGAAAAGAGTGATACACCATGGCCGAAGAACAATGGCGAATAGTGGATCGTAAACTCGTCAACTAACCCAGCATTCAGATATTGTTGGATGACGTTAGCTCCTCCGGCGATTCGAGTGTCTCGGTTCCCAGCAGCTTTTCGAGCCTGTCCAAGAGCACTCTCAACACCATCATTCACGAAGTGAAAAGTGGTCCCACCCGGCCTTTCCCAGGGCTTGCGCACTTGGTGGGTCAAAACGAAGACAGGTGTGTGAAAGGGCGCTTCTTCGGGCCAGAAGCGTTCTCCCCCGTCGAACATCTGCTTCCCCATAATGCTAACGCCAGTGCGCTTGAAGGTTTCTTCCAACATACGATTGTCATGGCCGGTCTCACCGCCCTCGCCAAGCTTGAGGTTCTCTCGGAAGAACCGTTGCTGGAACACCCAACTCTGCAGCTTCGACCATAGACTCAGCCATTGCTTGTACTCCGGGTCGGCTGCGTGGGCCAGATCCATCCCTTCAGGGGAAATGAATCCGTCGAGAGATGCAGCAACATCGAAAAACAATTTGGCCTTTGGCATTTCATTTCCCCCTCTCATCTTTTCCAGATTGCCCTTTGGTCTATACTTTGGAATCTTCGATCTATAGCTCAGCTCAGCGTAGTCATTTTCATTCTTACGCCGCGCTCGGCCAACCGGTCTAGCACAAAGTGGAAGAGCCTATCGTTCTGAGCGATCCTTTCGGGAGTAACGATTCCGGTCTCTTTGATCTCTCTGCGTCCCATGAGTAATGCGACGGAGGTGCATGGGTAGGCTGTCGTCCGGGCCATTGCCGAGACTCCTGACCGTCGGTTGTAGTGGTCGAGAAGCTGATATCGGAGATGAGTTTTCTTGCCGTGGGAGAAGCCCTTGACGTCAACCCTCAAGGCCAGAAAGTCCTCGGGCGACCCCTGTGACATTGCCGGGCGAAGGAGTTCTATCGACAGCTGCCGAGGCTCGACCTCAACACCTCCGATCCTAACCGGATTTCGATCGAAGAAGCCCAGGACCCGGAGCGTCCGCATCATATCCGCGTGCCCCGGATACCTTAGCGTGAACTCGTGCATCTCTCTGGTTTTTGGATAACTTCTCGGAAGAGAGCCCAGACCATCAGTGAGAAAATATTCCAACCGGCCGACCCCGGGGAAGCTGGTAAGACCACGTCCAGACAACGCCTCAAGCTTCTTTCTCTTACCGTTGTCGATAACCTGTACAGGTCGAGAGTACTCGTTCACAACATCCTCAAGCGAAAACACAATCCGATAATTCAAAGGAGGTTCAGGCTTCTCCGGAAGACCACCAACAAAGATCTCCACTGATTTCATCTGGTCCAGCTTCCTCGAAGCATCACCAACGCACATGTTCGTGAAGCCCGGTGCTACACCACACTGAGGCACGACCCGACAACCAGCCTCCTTCGCCCTACGCTGAAGCAGAAAGGAGTCCCGCGGAGTATAGGAAATGTCCACAGTATCTCTCCCAGTCTTGACCGTTTCACTCATCAGATCAAATCCAAGACGACCGGGCAGGGCACCGCAAACAAGGTCGACCTTCTCTAGAATACCATGAAAACGCGTCTTTTGCGATATGCTCAGCTTAACAGTCTCGATCTTCCTAGTGACCCTTTTCCTCAAGAGTTTCAAGTTCTGAGAACTGGCATCCATTGCAACTACTGAGTCAACCTCGTCTGATCCCGCTAGGTCCCGGGCGATCTCCGATCCAACTTTCCCGCATCCCACAACGAGGATTCTCATACCCAATCTCTTTTCACCGAGAGGAAAACTGCCTCAAACCGCTGGTCTCCGAGGTAGAAGGTAGGCTCCCCTGCCAGAGTGGTAAGTTGAATGGGTCTTCACGTCCACGAAGAGTGGCATCTTGTGAGGCCTACTACTAGCATCGCTTAAATCTCATGCTGCACGACATTAGTCCGAGAATGACAAACGAGGTTTCCCCCGTGTCTTGCGTCCAATGCGGCATCGACCTAGGTTTGGCCCCGCCCGGTGCACTTGTCCGGTGCTGGAAATGTAGCCAATGGATTCAGGTGCGGGAACGAACTCTTGAGCTTGGTGAAGCGTTGTGGCGGGAGTAGTCCCACGTCCAAGTTTGTCGTATCCCCAACTACCTTCCCAGGCATTCGCTGGGGCTTCCTAAGCAGGACGAAGATTCTGAGAAAACGCATAGCAGACTGAGATGGGCGAGGGGGGCCTAACACGGGTCGGTGCTTAGGGAATCCCTAGGTCCATCTCCTCTTTTCTCCAACAGTTGTAGCAGGGGAAGTATGGTCTACTTCTCAACTCAGAAGGTCAAGGATTGGAATCCTCGGCGTAATCGTGTTAATAATAGACTAAACGTGTGCATCGGGCTCATCTTCTTTGCTTTAGCATGGGGCGGGGGTCCGGATGGATGGGAGGCAGCTCTATTCGGGACGGGGATTCTAATGATTCTCATCGGAGAATGGGAGTCTTATTTTCGTACTTGATTTTCCATTTGACGGGGACGAGAAGTAAGGAATGAAATCTCGGTACTTTTTCTCCGTAAGAACAAAATAGGTCACTCCACGATAGGAATCTCGAGAGACCAAAGCGAAACGACGGAGATCATTGGAAGATTGGGTCAATTTCTCTATCGAATCCAGCCGGTACGACATGATATGCTAACGAGTGGCTCGACTGAGTTCGAATCGCGTATTGTCTCTGAACATTTCAACTACCTGAAACAACTTACGAAAGATGGCGTGGTAATTCTCGCAGGACGTACACAGAACACCGACTACAGCAGCTTTGGAATCGTGCTCTTCAATGCAGAAACTATTGAAGCGGCGCGAGAAGTCATGCTTGCTGATCCCGCGGTGAGGAACAAGGTATTCCGGGCGGAACTGTTCCCTTACAAAATGGCACTATTTGGCCCTGACAACGCCAAACACGACTAGGAAAACATCGCCTTGACCGCGTCAGCAGCGACGCGTGGGAGTAGTGTTGCGACTTTTCTCTTCTTCAGCATGCGAGTGATGATTCTCCCCTGGAAATCCATGTCCCCTTCCTCCTCGATCTCCGCGACATTGTCCCGCAAAACCGTAAACAATCGATCAAGCGTTTCATCGGAGAGGCTAGCGAACAATTTCCGCGCTAGACCCATCTTTCGCAAGTCAGATCCGAACTTGTCTCTCCACTGCGTGTCATAGTTTCTCAGAAATCTTTCAGATTCTTCTCCATTGTGGGCAGCGGCCGAGGCCGCAGCTATACCAGCCAGTTTTCCACAATAACCACCGATGACAATGCCCCCTCCTGTCGTCTGTTTTACCTGTCCAGCCGCATCTCCAACCACGATGAAGCCGGGCGACCAGCATCTCGATATTGGCCCAGCGACAAGCACTGATCCCGATTTTGTCGCATCGACCGTCGCCTTCGGCCATTGCTCTTTGACCAGATCATCCAGAAACCTCTTCACATTGCCCTTTTTCGATGCGAGACCTACCCTCGCACTATTTTTCCCGGTTGGGATGCTCCATGCGAAGAATCCGGGGGCTCTCTTGGACCCGAAGAAAAGCTCCACCAGATCACCCTGTTCCTTCATGTCTACCAGCTCGTACTGCAAGCCCGGCAGGATCTGCGCCCAATCAGGCGACTGAAGACCAGCTTGTTCCGGCAGCCTGCTCCCCGCACCACTCGCATCAATGACAACCTTGGCATGAATCTTGGACCCGTCTCCAAGAGTTAGGATATCGTCGTCAACGGTTCGTTCAAACTTCGAGGCGCGAGCCTTCGCCCGAAGCTCCACACCACCAGCGACAGCCTGCTTCGCAAGAAACTGGTCCAATTTCATTCTATTCAGAATAAGAGCTACAGGTTCTTTCTTCCGAACTTCTATCGGTTCGCCTTGAGGAGGATAGAACTTGGCACCATGAATCAGCTTCTGACTAAAACTAGAATGAGCTTCCAGCCCAAGGAGTCCTAGTCCTTTGAGACTGACAACACCAGAACAGTGGCTAGGTAAACCGACTTGTGGATGTTCCTCCAGAAGTAGAACCCTCGCGTTTTTCTTTGATGCCTCTAGGGCCGCTTCGCAGCCGGCAACTCCCGCTCCGACAGTAACAACATCGTAATGTTCAAGGTGGCTTCCCAAAGGGAAGATCAGTCTTCGAACTCTAT
>MNGO01000041.1 GCA_001918765.1 Crenarchaeota archaeon 13_1_40CM_3_52_10 | reverse complement strand
GATGCTTCCTCCGACCATTATGTAGTGGAAATGCGCTACGACGAAGTAGGTGCCCCGCAATGCATGGTCGAGAGCTACCGATGCAAGGTAGACGCCGGTGATACCTCCAATAACGAATAACGCGACGGCACCCAAGGCAAAGAGAGAAGCGGCCTTCAGTTTGACGCGAGCCTTCACAAGTGTCTCGATCATCGCAATCACCATAACATCGAACGGTAGTGAGACAGCGATGGTTGTTACCGTATACAGCTTGGTGGATGTTACCCCGATGCCGGTCACGAACATATGGTGACCCCAGACGATGAAACTTATGATCGCCGCGGCAATCATTGAACCGATGATGTACTTGCTCCCATAGAGAGGCCTGCGGGCAAAGGTGGGAATCACATCGGCAATCAGACCCAGGGCCGGGAAGAGAACAATGTAGACCTCAGGATGACCGAAGAACCAGAAGACATTGTCCCAGAGCAACGCTCCTCCCTGAATCGAGGAGAAGTAGAACGTTCCAAATGCCCTGTCGACGTACAAGAGTAACACCGCCGCTAGAAACGACGGGAAAGCGTAGAGCATCATGAAAATCGTTATGAGAATCGCCCATGGAAAAACAGGCATGTGTCTGAGCTTCATGCCCGGAGCTCGCATCTTGAACATAGTCACAAGAAAGTTCACCGAACTCATCGTAATCGAGACAACAATGAGTATGAGGGCTGCAGCACCAATGTTCAAACCTATAGAAGGAGTGTACTGCGCTGAGGTCTGTGGAGAGTAGAGTGTCCATCCGAGATCCGGGGCACTGCCGAAGAAAAAGCTCATGATCATTGCAACACCGCTGAACAGGTAGAACCAGTAGCTCATCGCGTTCAGTCTCGGAAAAGCAAGATCTCTAGCGCCGATTTGCAATGGAAGAATGTAGTTTGCAAAGCCGAATGCGAAAGGTGAGAGGACCCAGAAGATCATCAAGAGACCATGCACTGTTACGAATTGATTGTAGAGATCAGGCGAAAGCAGATTGTTGTTAGGAACCGACAATTGACTTCTGAAAGTCAGCGCGAGGAGCCCGGCCGCGACGAAGAAGAAGAGTGATGTTACGAGATAGAGTATCCCGACCTCTTTGTGATTGGTCGTGAATAGCCAACGTCTTGCTCGCGCGGGCACTATCTCGTTGCTCATTTTGTCAAACCAGTGCTATTGTACCAACTCAGAAAGGCGGGTACGGACATCACGTCAAGAGTGGCCGTCATATAGTAGTGACCGGTGCCGCAAAGCTCGAAACATTGGATAGTGTAGTTTCCGGCATGGTAAGGCACAAACCAGATAGTGTTGGTTCGTCCTGGAATCGCATCTGTCTTGATCTTGAACTCGATGATCCCGAAATCGTGGAAAACGTCGTTACTTGTCACATCTAACACAATCGTTGAATTTACGGGAACCCTGAACATGCCGACGTCTTGGTGAATTGTACCGTTGGGTCTAGGGTAACTAAAGGTCCAGTAGAACTGGTGACCGCTCGCCTCGAGACGAGGGCAGCTCTGCCCCGCTGCCTGTGTCTGGTTGTAGGCCGGAACTCCGTAACACCATGTGGCAGCTGGCTCGCTCGCGGGGAAGAGAACGTCTACGGCGGCGAAAGAGGT
The DNA here is from genome assembly GCA_001918765.1 of Crenarchaeota archaeon 13_1_40CM_3_52_10. GTDB lineage: Archaea > Thermoproteota > Bathyarchaeia > 40CM-2-53-6 > 40CM-2-53-6 > 40CM-2-53-6. Next base: position 14,366 of record MNGO01000041.1, on the reverse strand, counting down.
GAAAATCAACACGGCCAAGAGGATTGTTGACAGAGTGACTGTCACCAAGACGTTTCTCCCATGACCTCTGCCGATAGGAATCCGACCAAGCCTCGGCGTGTCTTCAGGGTCTTGGGACGAACGCCTGTCACGGTACCTGACAATCAGGTATACCATTAGCGCGAAAACGATTATTCCCACGACGATGGCTAGATCGGTGAAGATGCGGTAGAGATCGTCAAACACAATCTGAGTGTTGGAGACTGCCATCTTAGGGTCTCAGTTTTTCTTCGGTTCCAATCGGTCGTTTTTAAAGCGTTATGCACTGACTATAACGAATGCAAACGCAGAGACTATCTCAGAACCAAATCCGATGAAGAAGTGAACCTTCTAACCGTAATCGCGTTTAGCATGACCACGGCTAATAGTGCGGAGGCAACCGCGAGGTGGGCGGTGCTTACTAGAGGATTCAGATCGGTCTTGACGGTCACCATACCTAGCAAGATTTGCCCGAGAAGAACAAGGAAGCTGATGGTTGAGAATTGGAGGATTCTCCTTTCCTGTCTGAATCGTGTCCACGCGATTATCGTGGTCCCGAGTACGAAAAGTCCAACGACTAACGTGAACAGCCTGTGGGTCCATTCTACCAGGACTGGTCCTGATAATGTGGGGATGACCTGTCCGTTGCATAATGGCCATGAATCTGTGCCCGAACTGCCGCATGCAACCCCAGAACCACTAAAGACAACATAGCCACCAATGACTATCAGCACGTAGGTTGAGAGAGCTGACCCGTAAGCTAGGATTCGAAGGCCCGCAGTTCCCCTTGATAACGCCATAGTTCTATCAGCCGACCCTGGCGGCTCTTCGCTTCTATTTAGCCAATGACCATGAAGAACCCTTACTTTGACCTGAGGACCTCGTCGGTCATGTTCTCCAATAACTGACCTGGATTCGTTCCTTTCACGACACTGCTGGAGACCAGCACACCACGGGTTCCGAGCTCAAGTGCCTTGCCGACGTCCTCTGCCGTGGTCACTCCTGCGCCACACAGAATATCAACGGAGTTGTTGACCGACCGGATTCGCCTGATCGCATTAGTGATCAGCTCTGGCCTAGCTTTCGAAACCGCAACCCCAGTTCCTATGAGGTCTGGAGGTTCTATTGCGATCATGTCCGGGTTAAGGGAAGCAACCGCCGCACTAACGCCAGGTGTGTCAGTGCATACCAGAGTGACAAGGTCAGAGATTCTTGCCAGGGAAAGAACCTCCTCAATCTCTGAGATCTTGATCCGCCTCTCAGAGTGATTCAGAAGGGTTGCCGATGCACCCGCAGCCTTGACCGCCTCGGCCAGCACATGGCCCGTGTATGCTCCAGGCTTGATTGGGTCAATGTGTTGGCTAAAAACGGGTATCTCAACAGCCTCAGTTACGGTTTTCAAGTCGGTGAACTGTGGCGCAACCGCAATGGTTACTCCGCTATCTCTCGAAACCTGATCAGCGATTTTCGCAAGCTCAACGCCTCTCTTCCCTGTGGCCTCAATGTAAGTCTTGAAGTTCACAAGTATGAGGGGGGTTCGGATTCGTTCTATTCGACTCAACCCCTAGCGTTCCGCGGAAAGGCCAAGACTCGTGCGTGAGAGATCTTCATATTCGGAAACGAGCTCCTTGTTCCCCAAATAGGTAGGGACACGTTGGGAGATACTTACAGGTTCGACGTCTAGAATTCTCCCTTTTCCAGTGCTAGCTTTTCCACCGGCCCTCTCGGTGATATACCCTATGGGATTGGATTCGAACTGTAATCGGTACTTTCCATCAGGCGCATCCAGCAATTCCGGATAGGCAAAGAATCCACCGCTGCATAATACCTGGTTATAATCGCCGACAAAGGACCCTCCGTACCGGAACTTCAACTTCTTTTTCTCGAGCGTGTCGGCAAACTCGTGAACTCTCGGGGTCCATTTGTCCCGCGATCCTCCGATCCCGTAGACTGATCCTTTCTGGGGCAGACGGTGGGGTTCTCCGGTTGAGATGAACTTGGAGGCACCCGTGCCCCTCCCCGCCGGGGCCGCAAGATAGACACCGCTCTTTGTTCCTACGACCGCTTCAACGTAGGGTCCGTAGAGGAAATAGAGCGCGGACAAGAGGTCGCGACCTGTTGCTGGCAGAGGTTTGTCGTGATAGATTCCGATAATCGTGCCCATGAGGTTGTTTGTTTTGATGTTCGAGGATCCGTCTAACGGGTCAAGGGCGACAGTGTACTCACCATGATCGGCAGTCATGACTGTCTCCATCTCCTCGGAAGCGACTTGTCTAACGAGCCCGCTTCTTAGGAGCTTCTTTGTCAGAAGTCCATTCGACCATACATCGAGCTCTGTCTGTTGCTCCCCGTAAATGTTCATGCCTTCCGTCATTCCCAGCGTTCGGGGAATCTCCCGGACGATCCTTAGGCTCAGCTCGGCGAGAAGCTCGACAAGCTTGCTGAGACTCCGGTCTTCGGTCTCAAGAAGCTCGCGCAGTTTCCGTGCGGCCATCGAGGACCTACTTCTCTACTGTGCTACTACAAGCTGTAATGCCTTGTCGACTCCGCGGCCGTTGAATATGATCTCCTTCAGAGCCGACGCCATCTTGAGCGGTTCTTGGTGCTGCCAGACGTTTCGTCCAACGGCGAGGCCAGCAGCCCCTCCGTCCATTGATCCCTTAACTTGGCTGAGAAAAGTCTCGTCAGTTGGAGCCTTGGGGCCGCCCGACATGAATACCTTGATCAATCCAGCGGCCTTAACCGCCCAGCTGAAAGTCTCAGGCGATCCAGAGTATTTTATTTTGACCGCGTCAGCCCCGACTTCAAGGCCTGCTCTGGCAGCGTATGATACTATTTCCGGGCTTGTGTCGTTCTTCACAGCCTCACCTCTTGGATAGATCCAGGCGATAGCCGGAATACCGTCATCGTGTGCTTCTTCCTGAATCTCCCCAAACTCTTGCAGCATCAAGCTCTCATGAGCGCTGCCGAGATAGATGGTGTAACCGACACCTTTCGCTCCTAGGCTGACAGCTTCTTCCACACTGCAAACCTGCGTTGAGACAGGTTCACCCTTGGGTAGGCTGGTTTTTCCATTGAGTTTTACAATTAGCGGGATTTTTCCCGTGTAGTATTTTTCAGCAATGCCCTTGTGGAGAACTAGTCCAGTGAATTCTCCTTTCGCCGCGATATCGAGAATGTAGTTTGGATCGATGTTCTTATCGTTAAAGTCCGCTGAGGGTCCGTGTTCGAAACCCTGGTCATATGCCAGTAGCATCCCCTTCCCGTCTCTAAGAAAATTATTCATGTTAGCCTTCAAGGATTGTCTAAGGCTCAAAATTCCCTCTTCCCCACTTTAAACTAATCCCTAGGCCCAAACCCATGTTCACAGTGTCAAGGAAACCGTTATCGGACGAAAGAAGTGATGAAACATCATGTCCAAGCGCATCGTGATCATCGGGTGCGGCGTTTCTGGCACAACTGCCGCGTTTCACGCACGAAAAACAGACAGAACCGCACAGATAGTTCTACTTGGCGACGAGGAATTGCCCGAATACTCCCGCTGCGGGCTCCCATACGCTTTCAGCCACGTAGTGCCCAGCCTTGAGGCACTGATAGGACATGACGAAGCCTTCTATGAGCAGATGAACCGGATAGACCTCCGCCTCGGCTGGAAAGCCACAAGCGTCAACACGGAGAAGCGAGGTGTTGAAGCCATCAGGACTAAGGACGACTCGACCGAAACTATCGAGTACGATACGCTAGTTCTCACGACAGGAGCACGGACCAGCACAGTGCCAGTCCCGGGATCAGACCTCAAGGGAGTATTCACCATCCGCACAATGAATGACGTCGAGAGGTTGACAAATCATCTAGCTGAAAACCACGCTAAACGGGTCGCAGTTATCGGAGCAGGGCTGACAGGTTCAGAAATGGCCGAAGCACTGCTCCAACGCGGCTTGGCTGTTCTCGAGGCGGAGATCGTCCCAGAAATTCTCCCGGTAATCCTCGACCCTGACATGGCTTTGATCATAAGGACACGCGCTGAGGAACATGGCGTTGAGTATCATCTCCAGTCAACCCTAGAGGAAATTAAGGGACGCAATGGTCGAGTCTCGAGAATCCGCATAACTGGAACAGAGCATCCTGTGGACGCGGTTGTCATAGCGGTGAGGGTGAAGCCGAACACCGAGTTGGCCAAAAGTGCAGGGATAGCGCTGGGAGAATCAGGTGGAATCAAAACTGATGAGCGAATGGCCACCTCTGCGCCGAACGTGTACGCTGCGGGGGACTGCATAGAAACATATGACAGGATCACTCGTAGGCACGTGTTCTTTCAGCTCGCAACAACAGCCGTGCGACAGTCCTTGGTCGCAGGGATCAACGCGGCAGGAGGCAACGCAAAATACCCCGGATCGACAGGGGTGACAACCGTCAAATTGTTCGGTCTAGAGGTTTCCTCCTTCGGACCTACGACAGCACTTTCGGAAAAGTTGGGAATACGCCCAGTATCTGTCAGAGTGACCGGGTCTACGCGGCTCCCATACTACCCAGGTGGGAAAGATCTCACGGTCAAGCTTCTGGCGGATCCGAAAGACGGTCGACTTTTAGGCGCTCAACTCGTGGGCGAGGAGGGCGCTACTTTGCGCGCCAACTTCGCTTCCATGGCCGGACATTTAGGGTTGACCGTACAGGAGTTCGAGGAGATTGAGACATGCTACTCGCCTCCGCTCGCTCCGGTGTGGGACCCGGTGACGATAGCGGCCCAAGCGTTGCTGCGGAAACTCCAAACTTCACAGTTAGCAAAGTCACGCCCCGTTACAACTGTGGAGAACTAGATAAATTGCGAGTTCTCGTTTGCGACTCCGTTCACCCTGATGGATTAGCGATCCTCCGAACCGCAGGCTTCCAAGTCGATGACCAGGCGGGCATTGACAAGACAAAGCTGCTAGAATTGATACCGAGCTACGAGGTCGCTATTGTTCGTGGTCGAACAAAGCTTGATGCCAGCACAGTCAAGGCGGCAAGAAAACTCAAGATCATAGGGAGAGCGGGAGTGGGACTCGATAACATAGACGTCGAAGCAGCAAAAGGGGCGGGAATCCAAGTCTGGAATACACCAGGCGCACCCTCGACCAGCGTAGCCGAGCTAACCGTTGGTCTCATCTTGTCGTTGCTGAGAAAGATTCCTCTAGCCGACAAGGAGATGAAGGCGGGTCGCTGGATCAAGAACCAGCTAATGGGTGAAGAGTTGCAGGGAAAAAGGGTCGGGGTCATCGGCCGCGCAGGCCGAATAGGGAATGAAGTGTCAAGGATTCTCACAGTGGGTTTCCAGGCGGAGGTACTTGGCTACGACGTCGTCAAGCCCCGCGGCGTTCCGGGACTCAGCTATGACTTCACCGAATCTATCGAAGAACTCCTGCAAAAGTCCGAGATTGTCACGATCCACGTTCCGTACACCCCTCAGACTCACCATCTTCTAGATGGTAAACGGCTTGCGATGATGAGGCGAGGTTCCTACTTGATCAACACTTCGAGAGGGGACATTGTCGAGGGTCCGAGCCTCCTGGAACTGCTTCGGCAAGGCCAGCTGGCCGGCGCTGGGCTCGATGTCTTCCATCTTGAACCCCCGGTTGACGAATGGGAGAAAGCGATAGTATCCCTGCCGAACGGAGTTACCGTAGCAACCTGCCACATTGGCGCCCAAACTCACCAAGCTCAGCGAAAAGAGAGCGTAGAGCTTGCTCAGAGGATTGTATCCGAAGCGTCAAAGACACTCGCCCAATCGGCAAGACTCTAGCTCTTCGGACAAGTGCTAGCATGAATCGCCCAGAATCAGCCCTGATATCGAATCTGAGACATGCCTAAAATTTCGCCCATAATTCGTTCGAGAATCGGCGACGATTTCCCGTCTCTTTGCCCAGCGATCCAAGCCAGGACCCTGCCCCGAATCGCGAGACTCGCCCGTTATCAATGCCAGACAGCTAATCACCTCTAGAAAAAGAGGGGGGTATTGCACAGAGCATCTCGCGACGCGAAAGAGGAGCCCTCGGACCCTTGTGAAAGTAACTCTCGGGTTCTAACGACCCAAAACCGCGGTCATTCTCATACGACCCCGACTTTATGGGTATATTCGGTTGATAAGCCGAGGAAATGCAATTGCGTCTCGAATGTGGTCGAGTTTGCAGACCCAAGAGACTACTCTTTCCAGACCCAACCCAAAGCCGGAATGGGTAACCGTTCCAAACTTTCGCAGGTCCAAGTACCACTCGTAGCTTTTCGGGTCTAATCCTTCTTCTCGAATCCTCGCAAGCAACGCATCATACTCCTCAATTCTTTGACCGCCGCCAGTAATCTCGCCATAACCCTCAGGAGCTAAACAGTCTACCGACAAGGTCACCTCCGGATTCGAGGGATCAGGCATGTGATAGAACGCCTTCGCCTTCTTCGGATAATGCGTAACAAAAAAAGGCCGGTCGAACTTTACTGTCAGCAGTTTCTCTTGCTCGTATCCAAGATCATCGCCCCACTTGATGCCTGTCTTCTCGCCACCAATCATCTTGAAAGCCTGATCGTAGGTGACTCTCTCGAACGGCGGCTTTACTTTCTCTAGATCCTCCAGTTTCCGCTCGAACAGCGCCAGTTCGGTCTTACATTTTTCCACAAGCGTCGTTACGATGTGGCTCAATAATTGCTCCTCCACCCCGATGATGCAATCCAGATCACACCACGGCGATTCAGCTTCCACATGCCAGTACTCGGTCAAGTGGCGCCTTGTACGGGACTTTTCCGCTCTGAACGAAGGAGCAACAGTGTAGATGCTGCCCACGCTCGCGATTAAAGCCTCAGCGTACAACTGCCAGCTTTGCGTCAGGTACGCCTTTTGGTCAAAATATTTCACCTCGAACAACGTGGCACCACCTTCGACAGCAGCCGAGGTGAGAGTTGGAACATGAACTTCGGTGAAACTATGCTGCTCAAACCATTCGCGGACAGCAGCGAGGACTACGGCTCGCACTCTAAGAATTGAGCGCATCTTGTCGCTCCTGACGAACAGATGCCTTTTGTCCAGGAGAAACTCGGGACCGTGGAACTGTTTTGCGATCGGAAACTCCTCAAGAGCAGAATACACAATTCGCCCATCATCTGCCTGAATCTCTCTCCCGCCAGGAGCGCGAGGATCAGGCTTCACCTCACCGTGCAACTCAACACTTGACTCTATCCGAGCGGACTGAAATTCCTTGAAGGTCTTCTCGTCAACCTTCCCTTTTCGCAGGGTAGACTGGATAACTCCTGAGCCATCGCGCAGTAGGAGGAAGATTATTCCGCCACCGGTGCGCTTGTTTTGCAGCCATCCGCGGACGTGAACCTGCTTCGCATCATGGGTCCCATGCAGGATCTCTCTTATCGTCGCAACTTGCTGCATCTCTGGACCCCGCAAAACGCAACGTTTGACCAGCCCTCGGATTATTTAAGAATCCCAATGCGTCCTCCAAATGGTACGATATGTCAGAGCTGAGAGAACGATCAACGAAGAAGCTTGCAGAGCTGAAGGCCTATCTCGAAAAGAAGGTTGTTGAAGACGAGGAAGAGATCAGAACCCTCAGATCTTTCCTTGAAGTGATTGATCTCCTACTTACCGAGCGAAGCTATCGGAGAGTTGAGGTCCCGAAAACACTCGTGGAAACCATGAAGAAACAGGAGGCGCCTCCGCAGAGCATCAGAACCATCAGCGGAGTGGTGCTGGCTGACATGCATGTTGATGGCCCAAACCTTCGGGTCGTGCCTGGCGAAGGAATGAAATTTGACACTAACACTCCACCCTTCCGGCCGTTCCTCCTGGGAAAAGTGCTTGAGCCAATGCAGAAGAAAGACGAGGAAGCAGTTCGAAAGGGCGGATTATCCCCAGATCGAGTCTTGTCTTTTGACCTTGATCAGCAGGGCAATCTTCTGAAACAGCTGCATGTCAAGAATTATGGTGACGAGACCCGTCTGAGCGAGATCAAGAACGCTGTCCGGTGGACCTTCCGGAAAATGTATGAAAAAACCGTCGGCACATAGGTTCCGGCAGATAAACCTGGAGCCTCTAGTGTCTTACGGCGCGACCCTCAAGATCACTTCTGACTGCGCTTGCATAGTCAATGCCGTATGTAGCTTGAAGATAGTCTCTTACCGCCATTGCCGATCGGGCCTCCGAGATGAATCCTTCCTTGGGAAATTGAAAAGCTTGCGCCTCGCCGCAGGACTTGCACTTGGCGATGACGCTGTCATAAATTGTTCCTCCTGACTTGCCGAAGTCATGGTCCACCGGCTCCAATTGGCCACCACAATGACACTGGGTCTTCAGAATGGTCGCATAGGTGGCCTGTATCTCCCGAAAGTGTCCCTCAGCATCTCGAAGCAACTGCTCCTTCAGCTCTAGATACCTAGAGTCATTCGAAAGCTCAGGCCTCTCGCTTTCGACTCTCCGAAGCCCGTTCTCAAGCAAGTATGCCATCGGGTTCTGCGATGAAGCCATAATGTACCATCAATCGGGCCTCTTGAAAGAATAGAGTGGTACTCGTCTTGAACCATTCAGGTCCTAGAAGACCGGCATTGCTCTGGAGAAGGTTCTCCTGCGGAACATACTTGGACTCGATTGTGGCCCGAACAGTTCCTCAGTTTCCATCATGAAGCGGGTAAACCTTAAGAAATCCCATTCTCCCTTGCTCTCGAATTCCAACTAAGGAAGGTATGAAAAGAATGTCAGCACAAGGAACCCAAGGAGTGCCTGTATACATCCTAAAGGAAGGAACAGGACGATCAACTGGTAAGGAAGCTCAGAGGAATAACATCACCGCTGCAAAGGTTGTAGCGGAAACCGTACGCTCCACCCTTGGGCCTCGAGGGATGGACAAGATGCTAGTAAGCAGTATTGGTGACGTGACGATCACGAACGATGGAGCTACCATAATGAAAGAGCTTGATGTGCAGCATCCGGCCGCGAAAATGCTGGTTGAAGTATCCAAGACCCAAGATAACGAGGTCGGCGACGGAACCACGACTGCCGTCCTCTTGTCTGGTGAACTTCTCGAGAAGGCCGAGAAGCTTCTGGACAAAGATGTCCATCCAACAGTGATCGTTGATGGTTACAAGAAAGCTGCGGAGAAGGCGATCGAGATCCTCGACAAGTTATCGATTCCGATTTCCGAGAAGGACGATGTGATTCTGCGACAAGTCGCGACAACGTCCATGTACAGCAAAGGCATCGCGGTCGCGAAAGAACACTTTGCAGATATCTCAGTCAAAGCCGTCAAGCAGATTGCTGAGAAAGTTGACGGCAAAATCAAAGCCGATATCGATCTCATCAAGATTTTGAAGAAGCACGGAAAGAGTCTGGAAGAGACAGAACTCGTAAAGGGCATTGTCATTGACAAGGAACTTGCGCATGCTCAAATGCCCAAGACGATAACGGGCGCACGAATCGCTCTCCTTAACGCCAAGATCGAGGTAGAAAAGACAGAGTTCGATGCGAAGATCAACATCAACAATCCTGACCAGATGCACCTGTTCATCGAAGAGGAAGAGAAGATGTTGGTGGAAATGGTCTCCCAGATCGAAAAGACCGGAGCGAATATCGTTTTCAGCGAGAAAGGAATAGACGACGTTGCGCTTCACTACCTAGCCAAGAAAGGAATTGGCGCAGTCAAGAACGTGAGCAGCGGTGATCTTGAGAAGCTGTCAAAGGCAACGGGCGCAAGAGTCGTTGCTAGCGTCAAAGACCTCGCGAAGGACGCGTTGGGAGAGGCAAAGTCGATAGAAGAGGTGAAGATCGGCGATGACAAGCTCATCTACGTTCGCGACGCCAAAAACCCGAAAGCAGTCACAATAGTCATACGCGGCGGAACAGAACATGTCGTCGACGAAGCGGACAGGTCCCTTCATGACGCGCTGTGCGTAGTAAGAAACGCCCTGGAAGACGGCAAGATCGTTGCCGGAGGCGGCGCGCCCGAGGCAGAATTAGCCAAGAGACTCCGGGAATACGCAGTGAAAGTAGGCGGAAGAGAACAGCTTGCCATAGAAGCCTTCGCAGAATCACTCGAAGCTGTACCAACGACCCTAGCTGAGAACGCGGGATTCGACCCAATTGACGTTCTCGTCGAATTGCGTTCAAAACACGAACGTGCCGGAAGCCCGTGGTTCGGAATCGACGTCTTCTCGGGCGAGGTGAAGGACATGCGGAAACTGAATGTCCTCGAGCCCTTGAGGGTAAAGCAACAAGTGATCAAGTCAGCCTCCGAAGCAGCATCGATGATACTGAGAATCGATGACGTGATAGCGTCCAAAGGAGTCGACAAGGGTGCTGGTGGCGGAAAGGACTTCAAGCCGCCTGGCGGCGATGAAGAGTTCTAGAACGACCCTTCTCTTCCCCTTCAAGCGCCTGTCTGAACGTTCTCGCGTAACCAATCTTGCGTCGCGAGAGGCTTGAAACATGTCCTTCTTCTCAGGAATGATTTCCTTTCCTCCCCTTGATTCTGAACGATTCTCTTGGATCGAAGGAGACGATTCGCTTCGCTACGGATTTTACTTTTGCAGGGGTCCGCGGAGACCACTCGTGCGTCGCGGGAGCGTTGACACATACCCCCCTTTTTCTAGATCGTTTGCTGTCTGGCGGTGATTCCAGGCGAGTCTTGCCGATCAAAGCACGGTCTGGGCTTGGTTCAGTCGAACATTATCTCGCTTTTCAGGGTGAAATATCCCATGTTTCAAATGCGCCTGTTCAAATTCTATATCAGGGCTGGGAATGGGCGATTTTCAAGTAGGTGCGTTTTTCGCGAGGTTTAACGGAAATTACAGAGATCTCCTGAAGCCCTCAGATTTCCCGGCGACAACCGCATCTTCATATATACTTGGCTTAATTACGGGGCTAGGTCTCCGTTAGTTTCTTCCTCATATTATGAAGGATATTCGGGGGAGTCCACACAGAGAAGACCCTAACGTATCGCGGAGAGGCGGCGGCTCTTATCATGCTCGGGGTCCCTTGCTCCTTGTAGCCTTTGATGAAGGAATCAACGTATCCTTCGAGAGTCTTGTTGAACGAGAACCAGTAATGACCTGAATAGAATAGGAACTCTGCTAGGTCCCAAGCATAGTTCCCTCGGTGGCGAGCTTGCTCAAGGTCAACGAGTGTTACCTCACCTTTCTTTTCTACGAGAAAGTTCTCCGGCTTTGTATCGCCTAGCGCGGCTTCTAGCTGGTGGGCGCCCGCTATCAGTTTTCCAGCTTGGTACGCTGCCTCCCGCTCCCTCTGCCCGATTTGAGCAGCCCCGGCCAATCTCGGAAGAAGACTCGACAACTGGTCGCCTGAAACGAAGGAGAACAGTATTGTTCTAGATTTCTGGTCAGCCCCCAGAATCGAGGGCACTGGTATCCCACGACGTGACAAAAGGTCGTTGAAAGCATACTCTGCCTCCATCCGTCTCTTCCCAGATATTGAGAAGTGTACTGACCCTAGGCCGAAGAGGCTGAGAGTGACCCATTTTAGAGACACCCAGTTCGTGTACCGCTTAGCAACCAGTTTCTCGTTGTCGACCTTCACTAGGAAAACGTCGTTGACGAAGCTGCCGATTCGTCGAATCGAAACTCGACCCGTCGGGCGGTACATCCTCACGATCTTCAGAATAAGATCCATTTCCTCAGGCAAGAGAGCTTCTCCATGAACGACCCGCTACGAAGCCAGGGACCAGTCTTCCTAAATATCGTTCAGCTACCGAGCCTCCACTCGGGCAAGATTGTCGACCGAGAATGTAAGTTCGCACAACCGACGAAACTTGCTCCTCTGCCTTGTTGGCACCTTCATTCTCTTTCTCATTGGCTCCTCTACAGTGCTCCTTATCCTTGCGTCAACGAGTAGAGCATTGCCCAGGGGCACCCCGCTGGGATCCTTCACACTAGAATTGAGCGCAACGCTGACCCTTGTAATCTCCCTCATCGGAATCCCAATCGGGTTCACGTACATGTACTTCTTCGGCGGGGTCATATCAACTAAAGCGATTAAGCTCTATCTCTACATCACGAAAGGAACCCACGTAATCGGGTCCAAGACTTCAGAACTCTCAATTGTCCAAGCTTCCCGAGGGTTGAAACTGAAACTCCGCAGACAGATCATGTTCTTCGGGTTCATTGTTGCAGTTGTCGTGCCCTTTGCTACCTACGAGTCCAATCATAAAGACATCCCGTTTTTCTCACCTTTAGCGCGAACAACCGACCTCGTGAGCCTGATTACGCAAGATTTTGTAACGCTTACGATGACTGCATCTCTAATGCTCCCCCTGGTTGCCCTTGCCCTCCCTTATTTCGGCGGGTTGAGACTTCGAAGCATCGATGTCGGGCCTTTTCACACCACTGTTCTAACCACGGTGGTCGGCGCGTCAGGGGGCTTCTCGCTCCTCTACACAGCCCTTACCAGGCCAATCTTCAGCATCCTCGCTTACATCTTCATCCTCTTGATAGGCGTGTGCTGGTGTTTCGCGCTCGGCTGTAACCTAGCAGCTGAGCCAGCAGACAGACATATAGCACGTGTAGTCCTTGCCGAGAAAGTGAGTTCTAGAGTAGTCTCTTCGAAGATATGGCTCGAAAATCCGCCCGGCAAGTTCCGAGAAGTCTAGGGTCGATCTCGCAATACTACTTCTCCCCTAGGAAAAGCCTGCCCAGAAGGCCTGGTGCGAACGGCGGTCAGCCTTGCAGAGTTTTATATCAATTGATAGCTGGGTCTATCGTCTTATCGGCATATATTTATTGCAGAATCCAAGCGAGTGATCATATGAGAAACCATTCATTGAGGCAATCGATTTCAGCTTTTCTGGAGGGGAGATCTCTGAGAAAGCAAATTGTCTCGGTCACCGTCATTCTAATCTTGGCCCTCACGGCAACCACCGGGCTGAGCCCGCACTCTGTTATGGCCACTACCTCTCAACCCTGGCAAGGCTTCCGTGACGATCTCAACTACACGTCAATCAACGCCATGGTGGCAAACGGGTGGACACAGTGTGGCCAGGGATCAAGCCAGTCCTACAACGTTTCTGGCGGATCACTCACGCTACAAAACGGCGCAGCAATGTGCCGGACCAACATCCCGACAGGGGTTCAGAACTGGACCGCCACCGCTCGTGGACAGTGGGCCTACAACCAACACCCTTCGAGCAGTGTGCAGATTGTCGTCCAGACAACCAATCACGTTTACAGGCTCGCTGCCGGCGAGAGCCCGGGTCAGGGGATCGTCGTCTACAGAGACGGAGTGGTAATTATCAACAGTTGTGCAACTTGGAGTCCGTACTGTGGTTGGTATCCTTACTGCGTAGTTGACGGCAGATTCTGCTACTACACAGACTTCGGAGCCTGGCACGTCTACAGTCTTAACATGGCAGGCGGAATACTCACAGCTTCCTTCAACGACTTCGTGGACTACAAGTATGTCGTCGGGAGCTATACTGAACCAGACCCCGGAACTGACCTTGTCATGGTCTCCCCTAGTTCAGGTTCGGACATAGGAGTAGTCTGGAGCTATGCCACAGCCGCGCCATTTGATCCCATAACCACATCCGTCTCCTGCGCACCCAGTTCCGTCGCCGTCGACCAAGCCACCACGTGTACTGCCACAGTAGTAGACACTTTTGCCAATGAAGCCATACCCACAGGCACAGTCGCATTTACCGTCAGCGGAACTTGTTACGCGGGCGGAACCTACTATACGTGTCCGATTCCGATATCGTCCTGCACGCTCGGCAACCCAAGTGCTACCTCCGGCAGCTGTTCTGTGAACTATACCTCAGCCCCATGCCCTTGCTATGACTGGCAGACCAGTCCGGGCACGCACACCATAACAGCCACCTACAACGGTGACATAGCTCACCCTACTAGCACGGGCACCTTCAACCTCACGTTGACTCCGTTGGACACGACCACGATGGATGTCAGCTGCAATCCAAGCACCATAGTTATCAACCAAGCTTCATCATGTACCTACACTGTGACGGATACATCTCCAACACCAACAGCACCTACAGGTGGTGTGAACCCGGGACAACCATATGCGTGCACGCTCAGGGGCGCAACGACTAGTTCGGCCATCTGCTCCGCCACCGTCATCGGCAAACAGGATGGTTCGATCACTATCGCGCCCAATTATGGTGGCGACTTGTCTCATTACAAGAGTGATGGAGGCACCTCTGTAACGGTAGGCCGACGGGCCACCTCCATGGTCATCACTTGCTCGCCCGAAACCGTGTCCGCCAACGTGACTACAACTTGTACTGCCATTGTTACTGACACCGATGTGAGTGCTGCAATTACTCCAACCGGTAGCGTCCACTTTTCGTCGAACTCGACCG
>MNGO01000017.1:27159-29223 GCA_001918765.1 Crenarchaeota archaeon 13_1_40CM_3_52_10 | reverse complement strand
ATCGTGGAAAACGCTCAGAAACCTTGTCCGAGAAATCTCCCAGTCAAAACTGTGCTGACCGGCTGGACTTGTCGTCGACGGCTCAGGCAAATGCCTTCTCGCTCATCTATGGTCCGAGTAACTTTGACCAATCATCGCCGTCTGTGCCTATTTCCGGCAGACTACGACTTAAGGCACGCGGTGTTGACGGGTCAAGGAAAATCCCAGAACCCTGAGCTGCTCTAGCACCCGGCGAGCAAGAAGTGCCACCCATGCGTAAAGCAGTGTCCAAGAATGGGTGCAACAGAGATTCCGGCACGCTTGTTAGCCTAGAACCGGGAATAGGAAACCCCGGACCTGCGCCGCGAGACAAGCACGCAGACCTAATTTTCTAGATTTTTCGGGTCCGCAGGATTTGGCACGGAAATGAGGTCGCAAACGCATGGCCTACCATTCGACGACCTAGTAGAACTAACATGATCAAGAGCAGGTTTCCAACTCCATGCCATTTCCAAGGCAACTTGCAGGGGACTACGAGGTTTTCGCTTGCAGCACTTGGTTGAGTAAGTGTTCGAGCTCTTCTGGGACAAACCTCCGGCACAAGGAGTCAGAGGAGAAGGAAAGTGGCTTCTTTCGTAGAGGAGGACATGACCTGGTGGATGGAAAGCCCTTACAGTGAACGAAACTCGCCGAAAAAAAAATAAGCAGACGAATCCGTCAGGGCCAAGCTCAGTACTGGACCTAATAAGAAGGGGTGTCACAGTATCGACTGGCTTTAAGCGCTGGCAACGAGACCTCGAGACTATTGTTGATGCATTCCTTCGAGGAACCACTTGACGAGCGAGACCTGGTTGGTGTTTTCATATTTCTCCACGGTGACGATGCCCCGCTCGGATAATGCCGCGACGACTCTGTGCGTCTTCAATCTTGATAGGCCCGCTTCTCTCGTGATGTATTTTTGCAGGTATGTTCCTCCGTGCGCATCAAGAACGTTCACGATTGATCTTTCTTCGGGCTTGAGAGTCTTCAAGACCATTGCCGTGTTTTCTTTCCCGTTGCCGTTTCCGGTCGCGTAGTACTCTTTGATCTCTGGAAGTACGAGGAAGTAGATGATGCCGACGACGCTGGCGAGTATTGTGCTGAGAAAGAGGAGGGAGGAGAATAGTACGAGAAAGGGGAAGGTTGCGGGGAAGCCTCGGGTCAAGAGTTGGGAGAGAACTTCTAGCGGTGATTCTGTTGGGGCTAGGATGAGGGCGAGGATGTAGCCTGAGACTCCGAGTCCTCCTGCTGCCGAGACCAGCATTGTCAGGAGGATCTTGAGTTTATCCAAGCTTTCTCCCCGCTCTTTCCTGCGCTAGCCGCTCTTGTTCTCTCTTATTGACGGGGCGCTGGGTCTGCTGTCGCTACGGGTTTCCATCGTAGTGTCAGTATTCCGCCGACTATTCCGAGGACGCTTCCGACGATGAAGCCTCCGAAGCCGAAGAAGCCGAGGATGCTGAAGACGAGCACGAGGATGCCCCATGTCTGTCGCTGGCCTGGTTTCAGACGCATTAGCACGGCTGACATTGTTACGATTATGCCGCAGATCAGGCCGAATACAGCGATGGCGCCGACGAAGCCTGCGGCGAGAGCGCCGGGACTGCCAACGTAGCCGCGTGGTGTCTGGAAGTTGGTATAGTTGAGATGTGGTAGTATGACTATGCTGACGGTCAAGAGGAATATGTCGACTAGAACGATCAGCGCGCCTCCGACGAGAGCTAGTATCGAGGGAATGTTCGGATACTCGACGGCTGTTTTAGATGACATTTTGATTTCTTACCTCCAGCTATACCACGTGTCGGGGATTGGAGTAATACGTTGGGTGAAACGATATTGATACGATCAGCTAGGTTTGCTGAAACGATTCTGATACTATGATTACGGGAGTGGTTTCGGTCGGGTCCGGGACAGACTGGACATGCGGCGCAAAAGTTCTGAAACATACCCCCTTTTCGAAACGAGATTTCTGCGGTCTGGCGTGGATAATGGGCGAGTTTCGCGATTCAGGGCATGATTCATGCCTGGAGGGTGGGGCGAGAATCGTGA
>MNGO01000017.1:0-27080 GCA_001918765.1 Crenarchaeota archaeon 13_1_40CM_3_52_10 | reverse complement strand
AGGAACAGGGCATTAGAAGCACAAGCAAGGGCGCAGATGCGAGAGGCAAAAGCTCAGGAGCGGATGGCCAAGGCACAAGAACGGGAAGTTAAGCTAAGAGAAAAAGAAACCAAGAGAAAACACTAAGACCGAATCATTGTCCCTAAGATCTCTGGAACCCTTTCCTTTTTCCAGATATCTCTCGGCTATTTCTTCGGGGCGGATTACCCGCGAGATCCGAGTAGCCCCCGGGCCCCCTTAAATTTCATGGTACAGATATGCTACTGGGTTCCATCACAAGTTCCAGTCCAGATTCGACCAGAGTTTCAGGACGAGATCCACATTCGATAAAACCCCTGTATCGACTGTTAAAGCGTCTACAAAACCAATACTGAGCCTGGTTGGGTGATCAGCGTAATGGTAGCGCTTTGTAAGTGAGGCCGCGTTCTTCTATTACTTTTAGTCGTCTTTCCCAGTCTCGGAGTTGTAGGTCTCGTAGTACTGTGTTGAGTACTTGCGCGGTGTAGGTGTTCGCTTGTGTCCAGCGATGACGTTCTGCAAGGCTCAGTTCTGGGTTGTTCATTTTTTCCTGCGACGCTCGGAGGCTTTCCCGAAGCTGGTAGACGAGTTCGTGCCGCAACCTCTCCAAGCTTGGCAATCGCTTACGCTTCTGCCTAACCGGAACTTGATCGACCAGACCGGTAGTATCGGTCGATTGTCCTTTGATCTGTTGTCCTTCTTGCTCCAATCCTTCTCTCCTTTTTCGAATTAGGCGTCATCTCTCGTAGGCGCATCGGTGCTACTCAGGAAGAGACTCTACGCGGATCCGGGGCCATCCGGGCCTACGGACGCGGGACGCCTTCTCTACAAGACATGTCATCGCCCCATCCACTTAAACGATGTCGTCCCGGAGGCGCAGCCGTCAATGACGACGTTAATCGTCGGACACGGACGAAAAAATACATCGACTCCCCACTCTAACTTGGACGAATGCGTTTTACTCTCTCGGACCTCACTAACTTGAAGTAGTGATCTCTTGTGCCCCACTGTTAATATTGGGTCGAACATATTCGATCACATAACCGAGAAACAGTGTCCGCAATTTGACCGAACTAACCGAACCGCTCCCAATAGAAACAGCCACTAGATCTCAAGCCAGCCGAGCCGCCCTAGTATTCATTTTCGCCACGGTTCTCTTTGACACTCTTGGGTTCGGCATCATCATCCCCGTACTTCCTGGTCTAGTCCTCAGCTTCGTTGGGGGGAGAACCTACGACGGTCCAAGCTAGAGGCGCCGAAATCTTCGGCCTATTCGGCACAACATGGGCACTCATGCAGTTCATATTCGCCCCATTGCTGGGCGCACTGTCGGACCGGTTCGGGCGACGGCCCGTCCTCATTCTCTCAGCCTTCGGCCTCGGAATCGACTACATCATCATGGCCCTCGCCCCCAACCTCACCTGGCTCTTCATCGGGAGAGTCGTAAGCGGAATAACAAGCGCCAGCTTCACCGTAAGCTTCGCCTACGTAGCAGACACCGTCCCAGGCGAGAGACGGGCCGGTGCTTACGGCATGATCGGATCTATCTGGGGCGTCGGATTCATCATCGGACCCCTCGTCGGCGGACTATTGGCCGGAATAGGCCCGCGATTCCCCTTCTGGGGCGCCGCAACACTCTCGATCGCAAGCGCCGCCTACGGACTCTTCGTCCTACCCGAATCGCTCCCTATCGGCCATCGAAGCCCGGTCTCTTTCAAGAAAGCCAACCCAATCGGCTCCCTCTTCATGATACGCGCGCGAAGAGGACTCTCAGGCTTCGTCACGGTCAACTTCCTCAACTTCCTCGCCTTCCAAGTCCTCCCCAGCGTCTACGTCCTCTACGCTGCTTACCGGTACGGATGGGGATATGCGCTAGTCGGTTCAGCTCTCGCCTTGGCAGGGGCATGCAGCATAATTGTTCAAGGCCTCTTGGTTCGTCGCGTAGTCGGTCGGTTTGGAGAGCGCCTCGCACTGCTCATCGGAATCGTTTCCTGCACAACAGGCTTTGTGATCTGGGGCCTCGCACCGAACAGCATTGTATTCATGATCGCGATAATCTTCTATGCTCCGATCGGTTTTGTTCAGCCCGCTCTGCAAGGCCTGATGACTCGGCGGGTCAGCCCATCCGAACAAGGAATGCTTCAAGGAATTAACGGCAGCCTCATGGGCTTAACCGGCGTCATCGGACCAACACTCTTCACCCTGGTATACGCCTTCTTCATCGCCAAGAATGCCCCCGTCAATCTTCCCGGCGCACCCTTCCTACTCTCGGCGCTCTTGATGATCGGCTCGCTCATCCTAGCCTTCAAGGTCACTCGGGCCCTGGACCGGAGTTCACTCAGCCGAGAGCCTTTCAGAACAACAATTGAATCTCAAACTTAGATCGGGTGTCTCTCCAGTTCTCTCAGGAACTTCTTTTTTGCGTCCGGAATTAAGAGAAAGTAAGCGAGAGTCATCCGGAAGAGAGAAGATTTTGTCAAACCCTTGATTTCTCCCCTCCTAACCGCACTGGAAAAACAGCCCAGAAACAATTGATCAGACAGAACCTCGTGTTCGAGTTCGTTTAGGGCTTCAGTTACTTTCTCTTCAGACATCTGCGTCAACGTTTATCCCAGATTCCACAGAGAGTGTTTCCAAGATAACTTCTCCGCCTTCTTTCTTTTCCCAAAACTGGACCGAAAAAGCCTCCCTAGCTCGAGGGCTCTGACGCGGAATTACTCATCTGTACTATAGGGGCCGTCTGTCTAGGTCGCAGATGGAGCAGAGCTTAACAGCTTGAACTGATTGGCCAAGATTGACTGAGTTGGACAAGGAGCGAAGAACCGGTTACTTCTCGCCTGAATTCTTCAGGTTCCTCAAAGCCCTATCTCGAAACAACAACCGGGAATGGTTCCAGAAGAACAAATCACGATACGAAAAGTTCGTACAAACACCGAGCCTGAGATTCATCAAAGACGCATCGAAAGAACTCAAAGCAATAAGCCCGTACCTGATCGCGGACCCTAAGCCGTTCGGCGGGTCCCTATTCCGAATCTACCGAGACATCCGATTCTCCAAGGACAGGAGCCCCTACAAGACTCACGTGGCGATGGAGTTCTGGCACAAGAAAAGAGGAAAGAAAGCTTACACTGGCTTGTACCTTCGCCTTACGCCTGGGCAAAGCTTTGCCGGCGCGGGCATATGGCATCCAGACGCTCCGACACTATACAAGGTCCGGAGTGCAATAGTGTCCCGGCCTGAGGCTTGGAGAAAGGTCAAACAGGCTGGGCTAAGAATCGAAGGTGAATCTCTGAAAAAACCACCCTCAGGGTTTGACCCTACCCACCCTTTCATCGAGGACTTGAAACTAAAGGACCTTACAGCAGGGGTCCACTTCACCGATGCACAGGTCATCGGTCCAAGGTTCATGAAGGATTTCATCCAAGCAGGTAAGATGCTAAACCCTCTGAACAAATTTCTAGCCGACGCACTGGGAGTGCCCTGGTGAACTAATGGAACACCGAACACAAAAAAGGGTCAGATCAATTCGCATCAATCGGCGAAATCTTGATAGACTGAAGAGCCTAGCTCCCGAACGATGAACCCGCAAGGCTTAGACTGGCTCTTGGAGCCAGAGAATCCTCCTGTCCGATTCTTCGCTCTTCGTGACATCCTTGGACGACCCCCTAATAGCAAGGAAGTTCTCGAGGCCAGAGACCAGATCAGAAAATATTCTCCTGTACGAAAGCTTCTGAAGGCTCGGACCACGGATGGATACTGGCCGCCGAAGGACACGTGTTACGCTCCAAAGTGGACATCTACCGTTTGGCCCTTGATGCTTCTGGGCGAGATTGGAATAATACCGGACGAAGGCGTTAGGCGCGCGTGCGAAACGTTTCTAGACCTCCACCAGCTGGACAACGGCGCTTTCACCTGTCCCAGCCCCCTAGAGGTAAAGCGCTACATCAGGCGGCACCCTAGAGCAAAGGCCGTACGCTGGGAGGAGCCCTGCCTCACCGGCAACATGATCCGAACACTGCTGGTCTTTGGATATGGAGATGACAAGAGGGTGAAGAAGGCGATCGATTGGATGCCCGAACATCAGCTCGACGATGGAGGCTGGAACTGCAACTATCCCGAGAAGAAGGTAAAACATAGCAGCTTCATGTCAACAATCGAACCACTCTGGGCCTACTCAGAAATCCCACGGGCAAAGTGGACGCGTAGGATGAAACGGTCCGCCGAGCAGGGAGCAGAATTCTTGTTGATGCACAGAGTCTACAAGAGTGACCATCATCACTGGAAGCACAGCTTACCATTCGCCACCACCTTCCACTTTCCAATGTACTACTACTACGATGCCCTCCACGGGCTAAGGATCCTAGCAAAATTGGGATACGGGGACGACGAGCGTGTTAGAGATGCAGTCCACCTGATCTTATCCAAGCGTTCTCCAGACGGGAAGTGGTTGTTAGAAGGAGACTGGTCCCGCGAGCCGGAGGCACAAGAGAACAAGAGAAAGGCGCTGGTGGACGTTGAGGAGCTTTGGAAGCCAAGCAAATGGATCACCCTGAACTGTTTCAGAGCCCTCACCGCAACTGGAGACCTGGCCATATCAAGAAAATAGTCAACTGAACCCAAACCGCTAACAGGTAAGAAAACAGATGTCAGAGAAGTCGGTCTCAGACAGTCCAATGAGTGACCTTATCGTCAAAGAACTGACGCCGTCTCTGAGAGACGACTTCTTGTTGTTCTTCGACTATATTGCGTTCGCGGATAATCCTGATTGGAGTGACTGTTACTGTTATACGTATCATTTCTCAGACAGGGGGAAAGACGAGAATCGTCGCGCCGCCTCAAACCAGATCCAGGAGAGTAGGATCCGAGGGTTCCTCGCCTATCGCGACGGAAATCCTGTTGGTTGGTGTAATGCAGCTAACCGCGACAACTTCCCTGCGCTGCACCGGCTGATGCGTTCTGGTCCAGACGAACTGGAGCGGGTCGGCTCAATCGTCTGCTTCGTAGTAGCGCCCTCGCACCGTAGCAAGGGAGTAGCGTCCCGTTTACTGAACGCTGCCTGCGGCAGGTTTTCCAAGGAAGGTCTAGAGTATGCTGAAGCATATCCTGTCAAGAAACCAACGTCAGCTGCCGACAACTTTCCGGGACCACTTTCAATGTATCTCAAGAACGGTTTCAAGCCTCACCGCGACGCGGGCTGGTATATGGTCGTGCGAAAGTTACTCTGAACAACAGAATAAGCCGCGAGATCATTTTGCGCATGCCACTCGGTTGAGTTAAGCGGAGACGCTAACAGCAGCAGCTAGTGATTCCGCGGGAATTATCGTTTTGAGACTTCGAGGTCTCCGGTTGCCGAGAGGGCAAAACGTTCCCTTCGCGAAAGAACAGACTGGAGAATGCTTCCATTGTAATACTCGTCCTTGGGGCTCAACTTTGTTCGTCTTGGTGTGCGCGTTCAGCATTGGAGAAAATCCTACGGCAGGTGTTGGTTAGCAGCGAGAATATTTGTTAGTGAGTGAAGGGTATGTGATCACATGTTGAAGGGATCAAAGAAGCCCGATATGCACCGGGAAGATGTGTATCCATGGGATCGGACTAGAGGCCAGGCGAGCAAGTGCATTTACTGTGGGGCCGATTGTCTCTGGACTGTCTGTACAGAGTGTAGAGACCTGACTGCACAGGGGAAGCCTCCTAGGACTCCAGTCTATGAACCGCCAAAAAAGGGTCTGCATCGTCGTCACACGTTCGGTGGCGAAGTTCGATGAGCATGCTCGTTTTCGTTTTTGGCGACAGCGTCGCGTGGGGTCTTTACGACGATCGTGGAGGATGGGTTGGGAGGCTCTGGAACGGTCGTTCGCGCCTCGTCTACAATCTCGGAGTAGACGGTGAAACCTCGGAGGATATCAGCAAGCGTTTCATAGCAGAGGCCAAGGTTCGAGGGGCTAACAAGAACTCGATTATCGTGTTCGCTGTGGGAAGTCAACGATTCCAGCCATATGAATGGCTCTCACAGGGTGGGCTTAGCCGAATACGTGCACAACATGGAAGGAATGATCGACCAGGCCAGGGAACATTTCACAAAGAACATAGTCTGTGTTGGTCTCGCCCCAATCGATGAGTCCAAGACAGTGCTGTTCATTCTTGAAAGGACCATCTCCTTCTACTCCTTAGATCGTCACGAGTATGACCTAGCACTAGAGAAGATGTGCAATCGGAAGAATGTCACTTACGGATCGCTTAGAGGTCTCAAGTTTCACGATCATCTTTCAAAAGACGGAGTCCACCCGTTATCTTCGGGCCACGCTATGATCGCTGAGCGAGTTCTCCAGGTCCTGAGCAGGCTTGGCTAGGGCGTTATGAACGGCCGAGAGTTAAGCTCCAGCGACTTCCAAGGGCCAGATAGGCATTGGCGCATGCAACAGTTAGCCCGTTTTAACGAGCATGTTCGATCCAACAAGATTCAGTCCAATGTAGAAAAACGAATAACCCTCGAACGCTAACGAGATCCAGAAGGGACGTTAAACGTCTGACAACGACAAATCCATACGTTTCCCAGCCAAAAACCAATAGGAAACCAGCGACCCCCGGTAGGCTCCCAAAGTCTCGGGACACGCCCGATGCGATCCGGAAAACGGGCGTCCGTCATCCGATAGGGGTTTCAAAAGCTCCCGTACTAGTGTACCTTTGGGCCATTCTCACATACGCGCGGTAAGACTCCCTGATCATCCGAACATCCTTGTCGGTTGCCCTCCTCATCACCTTGGCGGGTGAACCCACTGCGACTGACCGCGGGGGTATCGTTCTGCCTTCGAGAACCACCGATCCGACCCCTATGATAGAATGAGTACCGACTTTCGCCCCATCGAAAATGATCGCTCCGGCTCCAACGAGGCATTCGTCCCCTATTCTGCAGGCATGAACAATCGCACTGTGCGCCACAGTGACACCATTACCAATCACACCGGGATTCTGGGATGAACAGTGAACCACAACATTGTCCTGTAGACTACAATTGGCTCCAACCCTAATCCTCCCGTAGTCACCGCGGAGCACGGCCCCCGGCCAAATGCTAGTCCGTGAGCCGACGACAACGTCGCCGATGACGCTCGCATTCGGAGCGATCATCGCGGTCGGATGGACCCTTGGTTTCTTCGATCCGAGTTGGTAAAGGGGCATTTCTCATCATCGAGCAGTCGCTGATTCTTCTATCTTGGCTTTGGAAAGTAGATGATGACCCAAACCCTCTTCGCACGCTCGTAGGATGTCAATAGCTGCGCCTTCGGAATCTCTGGTGTGAACTACGAGGCTTGCGCCCGAGCGGGCTCTGCCTTCGCTTCGGAGAGAGAAGCGTTCGGCTTCGGTTTCTTAGATGGTTCAATCACCTCGAAAGCGAAGAGAGCTATTATGAGTATGACTATGACAAGGATTCCCTCAGGTCTTGGCTGTTGCGTAGCATCGTCGTACATGAAGCTCCGAATGTCTAAGATCGCTGATCCGAGGTAGGGGATTGGGATCGTAGACTGGTAAACCCCAACAACCTGCGACGCGGGTACTCCACCGTATGGGCTGCCTGGACCGGGCGAGTCCCAAGGGTCAAGAGAACCACGATTTGCATCTCCTTCAGTTATGAAGAAGTACTCACCCCTGCTCTGATTCCCTCTAATCTCGACGACCCGGTGAACGACCAGAAAGTCCGGCGTGCTTAGGTAGGGACGAAACACGATTATTGTACCGACCGGTGGCGGACCCGCGACGATCGTCCGAGGGTCTTGTCCCCGGATTACGATAAGCGAACCAATCGGTAAGACGCAATTTGTCGGAGGACACATGCTTCCCGAGGAGACAACCAGCACTGGATACTCGGTGTTGAGAGCCAAACGAATCCCACCCCACACTCCTAGAGCGCCCAGTATGACGATGCCTACTAGAAGTAGTCCCCTCGCTGTTTCGTTTTTCTGGATAAATTTCCAGATCTCGCGGAGATAAGTGCTCAAAGTCTCAAGTCTAGTCTAGGCATGCTTTTGTTGGAAAGGTCCTATCTCGGCCTCGTACTGGATCCGCCTCAAAAACTCTTCCGCCGCCCGTGCACCCGCGGTCAGGAATTCTTCTCCCCTAGGAGTAATCCGGTATACCTTGCGGCCCCGGCCACCTTCTGCCTCCCAGACAGCCTGGAGGTAGCCTTTCTCTTCCATCGAATGGAGAAGAGGATAGAGAGTCCCGGCGCTCAGGTAGACTTTGAAACGATCTCGAATCTCAAGGTTAACCTCGTACCCCCAACGCGGCTTGCTCTTTAGAAGGCGGAGAATGATAAGGTCAAGATGGTTCTTCACCAGTCTCTCTCTCCACGCCTTATCCAGATCCTTATTCAAGCAACACCAGAGCTCGGACCCACAAAGCCAAACAATTGCCCCTTAACGCTTTCTAGGTTTTTATCGAACAATCGAGCATCTGCCTGTCCAGTTGTCCTCAACGGTCTTTGATCTTCTGCCGAAACCCCTAGCGGAGGCTGTCAGAGAAAGAGGATTCGAAAAACCAACAGAAGCCCAAGAGAAAGCGATTCCCCCGATTCTAGGGGGGAAAAACGTCCTTCTGATATCTCCTACGGCCAGCGGAAAGACGGAGTCCGCGATCCTTCCAGTCTTCACTCGGTTCTTGATGAGTGCTGACAGGGGCCCGGGTGTCAAGATTCTCTACATGACCCCGCTTCGCGCATTGAACAGGGATCTTCTGGATCGGCTGGAGTGGTGGGGGAAGAAAATCGACCTTAGGGTTGCGGTGAGGCATGGAGATACCGAGCTTCGCGAGAGGGCATCCCACGCGAGAAACCCACCTGATTTGCTAATCACGACTCCTGAGACCCTCCAAGCCCTATTGCCTGGACGCATCATGCGGAGACATCTCCGCGAAGTCAGGTTCCTGATTATTGACGAGGTCCATGAGCTGGCGGAGGACAAGAGGGGCAGCCAGCTATCCATCGCTATCGAACGACTAAGATGGATCACCCAGAGAGACTTCCAGGTCATCGGCCTCTCTGCAACCATTGGATCGCCGGAGAAGGTGGGAGCATTTCTCGTGGGAACCAAACGACCGGTGGAAATCGTCCGGATTCCTGTCGCCAGAAAAATGCGGTTGGAGACACTCTTTCCCGAACCGTCAGGGCAAGATCATCAACTGGCCGGGAAGATATTCACACACCCCGAGCTTGCGGCTAGGCTTCGGATAATGAAGGAGATGATCAAGAACCACAAGTCAGTCATCCTCTTTACAAACACGAGATCGATTGCTGAGATATTGGCGAGCCGATTCAAGGTCTGGGACCTCGATTTTCCGATCTCGATACATCACGGGAGCCTGGCCAAACCGTCTCGGATAACGGCTGAGCGAGGATTGAAGGGCGGAGAACTCAGAGGACTCGTTGCCACCTCAAGCCTCGAACTGGGAATCGACGTTGGAAGAATAGACTACGTGATCCAGTACATGAGCCCTCACCAAGTAACGCGACTCATCCAGCGCGTGGGGCGATCCGGTCATAGCGTTGGCAAGATGGCTGATGGTGTGATCATCGCCAGCGACTCGGACGATGCTCTCGAAGCGCTCGTGATAGCTAGAGGGGCACTCAGTGAGGACTTAGAAGAAGTGTCGGTTCCAGAGAAACCGCTCGACGCTCTCTGCCACCAGCTAGCAGGGCTATTGATACAGAACAGGAAATGGTACTACAACGAGCTTGTCGAGATGATATCGAACGCATTCCCATATCGGAATTTGACCGAAGAAGATGTCGCCTCAGTCGCGAACTATATGAGCTCACGATTTCCACGCCTCGCCTGGGTCTCTCAGCAAGACAAGGTGATCATGAGGCCGTCGAGGGTCAAAGATCTTTACACGTACTACTTCAACAAGCTCTCAATGATCCCGGACGAGAAACAATACCTCGTGATCGAGCAAGAGACGGACAGTGCTGTCGGGGTTCTCGATGAAGCGTTCGTGGCTGAGTATGGCCAGCCAGGTACGAAGTTCATTGTCCGGGGAACGCCTTGGATGATGCAAAGTATCAGAGGGGACAAGATATTCGTCAAGCCAATCTCCGACCCGACAGGCGCCATCCCAAGCTGGGTGGGAGAGGAGATCCCAGTACCTCACAAGGTCGCCAGCGAGGTAGGCGAGATCAGACGGAAAGTAGGAGACCTGTACGAAGCAGGGAAAAAGATCACGGAAATAGCTCAAACGCTGAGCGAAGAATATCCGGCGGACCCTAAGACGTTTGAACGTGCCATATCTGAGACATACGAGCAATACGAACAAGGCCTCCCAGTCCCAAATGATCACCTGCTTACCGTCGAAGAGTGGGACGACTTCATTATCGTCAACTCCCACTTGGGAACGCTGGTCAACAGGACCCTGGCCCGGCTCATCGGACACTTGTTGTCCGACGAGTCAGGAGTCAGCGTCGGAATCCAGCAAGATCCCTACAGGATCGTATTCCAAGCCGTAGGAGGAGTAGATGCCAATGACGTTGTAAAAATGGTTCGCCGTCTCTCCGAGATTGAAGTGGACGAAGTAGCGATAACCGCATCGAAGAGAACTGGACTGTTCAAGCGAAGGCTCGTACATGTCGCGCGAAGATTCGGCGCGATCTCCAAGTGGACGGATTTCAGCAGCATAACCCTCCGCCAGCTCGCGAAGAGCTTTGAGGGAACAGTCATCATGGACGAGGCCGTACGCGAGACACTGGAAAGGGACATGGACATACCCCACACCAAAGAAGTTCTACAATCTATCGCCAAGCACGAGATTCAAGTCAAGGTCGTCCAGACCGTTGCTGGCGAAGCAACCCCGATCGCTAGGATTGGCCTCGAGAGGATCAGCAGAAAGACGGACTTGATCCCGACAGAAAAACTCAGCCAGATCTTGGTTGGTTCTGCCAAGGCGAGAATTCTCAATGAGGTAAAGACGATTGTCTGTACAAACTGCTGGAAATATATCGAGATGAAAAGGGTCAAGGACATCCCCGCCACGCTAGAATGTCCCGAATGCGGATCAAAAACTCTGGCCGCCTTGGCGGTCTCCGACGAGGACATGAAGAAGATTCTCCTGAAAAACGGGGCGCACCTTTCGGAGAGAGAAAAGAACGTCCTATCAAGAGCCGAGGAAACCGCGAACCTTGTAAACAAATATGGCAGAATTGCGGTCTACACCCTGGCGGGAAGAAGCGTGACTCCTGAGGCAGCCGCGGAGATTCTCCGAAAACACCGAAAGCCCACAAACGGCTTCTTCCAAGCGATTATGGAAGCGGAACGAGAGGCTTTGAAAGAACGTTTCTGGTAAATCTTCAAACAATCCTTAATTGAACGGCTTTACTAGCCTCTCGGACGACGCGCGCAAGCGACCTGAGGAGATCGACGAAGATTGAACATGCTCGATCAACGGTTAAATGACGCACGGAAAGTCCCAGAAGACCAGCCAGGATTACGGAACGTTATGAATCGCGTCGATGCAGAAATCACCGTCCAGGTCGATGGGCTCAGACGCGAGTTTGATAGTAAAGAGGGCAAAATTGTAGCTCTCGACGGTATCAATCTTCAAGTTCGAAAGGGCGAGATCTTTGGCGTTCTAGGCCCAAACGGGGCCGGGAAAACCACCATGATCAGGATACTATCCACACTTCTACTGCCGACTGCTGGAAAAGCAGGAGTAATGGGATTCGACGTCGAGAAGGAGCCAGAGAAGATCCGGGCTGTGATCAACATGGCAAGCGGCGCCGAGAGAGCAGGTTACGATTTCATAAGTGCCCGTGGAAATCTCTGGTTCTTCTCGCAGCTCTACGGGATACCAACTGAAGAGGCGCACCGACGAATCAATGAGCTGTCAGACATGCTCGGACTTCAAAGCTATCTCGACAGGAAATTCTACGCGCTATCAACGGGCTACAAGCAGCGAGTAACCTTGGTCAGGGCATTCATCAATGACCCGAAGGTTGTGTTTCTTGACGAACCAACGATTGGACTGGACGTCATGACCGCGTTGAGCATACGCGAATACATATTGAAACAAGCAAAAGAGTACGGCAGAACGATTATACTTGCAACACACAATATGGCCGAAGTCGACGCGATCTGTAATCGAGTCGCTATCATTGACAAGGGCAAGATACTCGCGTGTGATACTCCGGCCGCGCTGAAAAGGTCCCTTGGAGCCCCCTCGCTGATCCTAGAGGTTTCACCCATCCCAACTCCAGGAAGCCTCGAACCAATAGGGAAACTTGAGGGAGTCAAGGGTTTCACATCATCAGTTGATGAAGAAAGAGGACTGTCACGGATCCAAGTGGTCATTGACGGAGACGGATCTGCCCAATCCGTGGTCGACTCAATTCGAAAGTCAGGAATGACGGTCGTCTCCAACTGGAGACAGCAGGCAACACTAGAGGAGGTCTTCGTCGCCCTAGTCGGTAGAGGGTTCAGGGAAAGAGAGCATGAAGCTGCATAGTAACCCGTGGCTCAGAACCGCTTACGCCCGATTGTGGGTCAGGGCGAAGAGCATCTATGGAGAACCCCTCTGGGTAGCCGTCAACATCGGCTTTCCATTCTTCACATCTTTCTCCCTGACGATGGTCTACAGAGCTTACGGGCTCAACTCATTCACAGGATTCGCTATCCTTGGTGGAGTAATGATCTCCTTTTGGGGGAACGTCCTTTGGTCGATGGCTAGCCAGTTCAACTGGGACAAACAAGTCGGACTGTTCGAAATCTATATCACTTCCCCCGCACCGATCTCAGCCATTCTAGTGGGAATGTCCCTTGGCGGGATTCTCGGGACCGCACCCTCCGCAGCCATGGTCGCGATCCTCGGCTGGCTAATCTTCCATCCGCCCATCAACGCCATCTGGCCTGCCGTTATCTCTGTCTTTGCTCTGACTCTCGCGTCCCTCTATGCGATGGGAATGGCATTGTCCTCGCTCTATTTGGCATATGGCCGGGAGGCAGATTCTGTAAATGAAGCCCTCCACGAGCCTGTGTCTCTGATCTCAGGGGTCTACTTTCCCTCGACTGGAGGGTTCTCCCCGTTTCCCCTCGCTGTTCAAGCAGGCGCATCCCTCATTCCTCTCACATTGGGAATGGATGCACTAAGGAGAACGCTGTTTTTCGGCCAAGGATTCGGAGAACTCTACCTTGATCTCGAGTTGTTAGCTCTCGCCATCATGGGAGTGATTCTCCTCTTTGCCTCCTCCAAAGCGTTGATGTTCCTTGAGAACAAGGGCAGAAGAACAGGAACGATTGCGGTGAGACAGCGATGAGCCTTCGAGCCATGGTCGCATCGATAAGAGTTGGATGGTACAGAGAGTTCAACTGGACCAACCCTCTCACGGGATTCTCGCTCAGGACAGTTGGTCCTCTCGCCAGCGTAATTGCTGCTTCAACAGTCTACTATGTCGGCTCAACCAATAACGTCCCGCCCAGCTTTGAACCAAGTCGACTCGCCTACATCCTCATCGGTGCCGCCCTGTATGCGCACGTTGCAGCCTACTCGTGGGTCCCAACGCTCGCTATCGCAGAAGGAAAATGGACCTATGTGTTCCCGCAAGTGTACATGTCTCCACACTCATCGCTACCTTACTTAATTGGCAGGACCCTTGCCTCTTTCGTCACATCAACGATGACTGTTATCGTATCTCTTGTTTTATCCTTCTACGTCTTGTCATCAGTCTTCCATACGAACATTCCCTTTATGGTGAACCCGTTGTCTGTCAGTCTACTATTCCTTGCAATGCTGGTGAACATTCTTGCCGCCCTTGGTCTGGGACTCTTGCTCAGCGCATACGCATTATTTGCGACGAAATTCGAATGGGCACTTCCCACGTACGTCGCAGGACTCTTGATGGTTTTCTCGGAAGCTCTCTTCCCAGTCTCCTTCCTACCGTGGCCACTCTCTGCAATAGCCAACGTCTTGCCATTTACCGAATTCATGAGAGCCTCACGTCAAGCCATGATCCAAGGAGGAACCGTCTACTCATACTTCTCCTATCTCGGATTAGCAGTTCTCGGGGGCATCGTCGTCCTTGCATTGGGCTTTCTCGCATTCAGGTATGCTGAGAACCGAGCGAGACGGTTAGGTGTGATCGACAAGAAGACTGCATGAGATGAATGTTACAATCCAAGAACTTTGGTTGTTGCTTCGAAAGCATCTCTCCATCCACCGGCCTTGTAATCTCTTAGACACCTTAGAAGCTCGCCTCTATTCACTGGTCCCAGCACTCTGATCATTTTCTTGGCGATGCTGCCGCCCAGAAACAAGTATTGTGCTAGGGAGGTGAAATTGCTGGGTCGCCTCATCAGACTCGCGCTTTCAAAGTCAAGAATCCTAGGAACGTCATCGTTCGACACGATTACATTTTTGTGTGCCCGGCTGAGCTCTCCATGATCGAGCCCGTATGCATCCATTCTCACGCACTGTTCCAGCAACGGTTTCACCACACTCCTAACTCGTGACCTTAGTCCTCTGCCCATGAGGCTCTCCAGCCATTCTGGGAGGGGCTGGCCTTCGACCAGTTCCATCGCCAATATGTCGGTTGTGCCACCCAAGCACTCGGGTCCCACGGTCAGAGAATTCGCGGTCCTGAGAAGTTCAGCCTCGTGAATCAAGCTGGGGCGTCGCGCATCAACTCGTCGGATCTTGACTGCGATCCGTCGATTATTCTTCAGCCCTATGACGACGATTCCTACAACTCCCTTCCCGAGAATGGAAAGGCGATCAGTTTTCAGCCGGCCTTGAAAATCTAGTCCGGTTATTTCCAGCTGTTCCAGTTGACGAATTCTAGACTTGACTTCTTCTCCGTCACCGGTGGGATATGCTACGAGACGATTGTAAGGTGATTTTGCCAGGGAGGATAGCCGTGCTAGTGACGAGTTTTGAGCCATGCTGGCTTCGCCGCCAAGAACTCCAGTAGCGCCTGGTCAAAACCTTCTCGTCCAAGTAGTGTGAGAATTTTCATTTTCTCCAGAACAGTTGCGTTTTGATGGAAGGAGTGGTTCAGTTGCTCTGGGACCGATAATCCGAGCTTAGGATCCTTGAGGGCTTCCGTGACAAGTTGTTCGATTGTTAGGATTCTTCGTTTCTTATCGACGACCCACCGATCAACTTCAATCCAGGGACCACGAACCGTACCTCTCGCGTTTAGGTGTCGACTTAGGAATCCCTGGCTGTCATCCATCCTCGAAAGAGGTGGACCTTGACGCATCTGAACTCCTGGTAGGCTCGAACTGTCGAGCTCGACCAGGACCGCGCTGGATCGGCGCTCGTCGCTCCAGACCTTCGACCGTATGGGGTGAAAATCCTGACGTGCCATCAGTTCGGTCAGTGACCTCTCGATTTTCAATAGCTGCCCCCAGAGAACGTCAGAGACTATCCGGGCATGCTCGAAAAATACAACCACAACATCCCTGTCTTGATGTTCTAACAGTTTGGCGAAATGCGCTTTGGTTCTTGAAATGAGTTTTGGAGGGAAGAAATACCACGTGCCGGGGTTTTTCTGCAGTTCTCTGGAAGCGGCCACGAATTCCCACAGCTTATCGTCTCTTACCGCGGCGGCCAAGTTTCGATTCGGGTCTACGGGGTCGACCACGACTAGTGGGGATTCGAACTCTTGGGCTCTAGAATCCTGACTTCCAGGAAGCTTTCTGAGGTCCAGAAAGATGACGGGCTTCCATGTCGAAGCTTGCATGAGTGTTTCCAGAAACGATTGGTAATGTAGGATCAGAGTTTCGACGAGCATTCCGCTAAATCCTCCGACCCTGATCTCGGCGCCGTAGGAACGAATGCCTTTCAGGAATCGTTTCAGGAGCCGCGCTTCGAAACGCGTTTCCGGCGTCAGGTGCTCTCTCATGTACTCCGTGTGGTAGGGTGTCCTGTCGGTTGCGCTCTTCCACCGGCCTTTTTCCACGGAATAGCAGGGAACTACATTGATCCTGATACCTTCGATGTGAAATTCCAAGTAGGGATGCTCGGCATAACGATCGACCGTCTTAGCTTCGATTCCCCTTCGAATCGCCGGCAGAACCTTCTCGGTCCAATCCTGCCTATCCATACTGGGAGGAAAGCCGGTGAAGATGTCCAGATCGGCCTCGCCGCTCAGCCATGTGTCCCGGGCGTAGGACCCTTGGATCGAGACCTTGCCTCCAAATCCTTCCTGGTCGAGTATGTTCTGAACTTGGCCTCTCAGTTTCTCAGCCAGTTTCGACATTCGTCTCCTTTCAGCCTCACTTGGAACAACTCTCTTGGCAATCTGGTCCAAGACGGTTTGAATCGGAGTCGGCATCGAGAGATTCTCTGCTAGGAATTAGTATTTGAAAGTGGATCGACGATGGCTTACTTCGACTGCGGAGGAACTTCCAGTAGGGTCGAGTACTTCGGTCCGGAACTCGAGAGGATGCTCTGTTTGAGCCGGACTTTATCAACAGTGATCGTCCCGAAACTCTCGTCGCCAAGATGGCGTAGAAAATTTGCTATCTCATCCCTCTTTCTGCCTGAACGAACCCGGGCTATCGTGATATGAGGACTGAAGGGGCGGTTTTCCCTCCGGAAGCCGAGAACGGACAGCAACTTCTCGACTTGTTCGTAGATTTGTTCAACTTGGCTCCAGCCCTCTTCGACCCCGACCCAGATTACGTTCATGTGGTTGAGATTTGGGAAGGCGCCTGCTCCCTTGATCTCCGCTGTGAACAGGGGAAAGATGAGCTGTTGTAGGGAGGACTTGACTTCGCTTAGTCGAGGTGTGGGTACGTTTCCTAGAAATTTCAACGTGAGATGGATGTTCTCGCGTTCGACAGGTTTCAAATCTCCGCCCAGAGATTGAAGAGATGACAGGATCGATGTTATGCGAGATAGAATCTGTTGATCTTCGAGGTCTATAGAGATGAAGCTTCGGACTTGGTCCTCTGACAAATCGCTGTCGGAGATAATCGCCTCCACTTTTAAGAGCTATAACAGTCTCTTCGCCAAGGTCCGCCGAGACGTGCATGGACAAAGCGAAACAGAAGACGGTAATTGTAGTCGTCGGAATGCCCGGCGCTGGCAAGAGCCTTGCGTCAAGTGTTGCGGCGAAGCGTGGGGTTCCCGTATTCGTCTCCGGTGATATTATCAGGGCGGAAGCAAAGCGGAAGAAATTGTCGGCTAGCAGAGAGAATCTTGGCAGGTTGATGCTGAAGATCAGAGAGGAGGAAGGGATGGGCGCGGTTGCTAAACGGCTGGCTCCACTCATAGACAAGATTGACAAAACCCAATTCGTCTATGAGGGTGCAAGGAGCGTCGAGGAGATCGAAGAGCTGAACAAGAAATATCATGTCTTCACCATCGCCATTCACGCTTCCCCGAAGAGCAGATTCCGCAGACTGCAAAAGAGAAGAAGGTCCGACCGTCCCAGAAACTGTAAGGACTTTCTAGAGCGCGACGATCGGGAGTTGAAGGTTGGAGTTGGAAAGCTTATCGCCATTGCCGATCGAGTGATTGAGAACGAGGATACGAAGAACGACCTCAAGAGGCGTACAAGACGTCTGCTGAGAACACTCCCGAACTGACCTTCCTCGTCCACAGCGAAACCGAGGTCCGCCCAACTGAGGACCCCGAGAAGGTCAAGAAGGCTGTCACCAATATTCTTCGAGGCGAAATCGACGTTCGACAATTAGACGAGTGGAGTGGGAAAGTGATTATCGACGGAAAGAATCAGCCCTCCCTCGAAAGGTTTCGGATGATTATTCAGCGCGATAGAATCCGGGCCGCGGCGAGATCAGTCTTGAGGCGATCAGTCAACGGCAATCGATTGGTGTTCTTTCTGAACAAGCAGGCTGCCTATGCTGGGCACGTATCGTTCTCTGCGCCAGAGGGCGAATCGCCTCTGGGTCCAATACAAGTGATCGTTGAAACCGATAACCCGGAACAATTGATCAATTGGCTTGCCCCTCAGCCGGAAGAACGAAGAAAAGAATAGAATTCGAAGACTTGTTTTGGCACCTCTACTTCGAGCGGTTCAGGGATAAGACCAACAGGTCCTTGGGAACAAGCGTTGCTTTGAATACGCTTCTTGCTTCCTTGAGGAGAATTGAATCGTCTCTGCTGACAGCGCTGATGTGGACTAGCGCTAGTTTGCGAACCTTTGCAGTCTTTGCAACCCTAGCTGCTTCTCTGGCGGTTGAATGGAAGTACTCTTTCGCCTTGTCCCGTCTGTCCTCCGCGAATCCTCCATCATGCATGAGAAGATCAGCCTCTTTTGCCAGCGCTTTCACCTCGTCAGAAGGGCGAGTGTCAATAGCATACACGATCTTTAGGCCGGGACGAGGTTCCTCGATGACCTGGCGAGGCCTCACCGTCTTTTTGTCGACAGTTACTTCCTTACCCATCTGAAGCTGCTTCCATAACGGGCCCTCAGGGACGCCCAGCCGCTTTGCTTTTTCTGGGTGAAATCTGCCAGGTCGATCGGTCTCAACAATGGCAAAGGCAAGGCACACGATATCGTGCGTTGCCTTCGTTGTCTTAATGGTGTAAGCATTTTTCGTTATCTCTGTGCCTGGCTTGAGCTCTGTGACTCGCACGGGAAAGTTTGCTGCGAAACCCAACGTTCGACGTAGCGAGCCTAGATAGGCGGAGATACCCTCTGGACCATACAGATCGAGCGGCTTGTCCCTGATCAGGGAGGACATTGTCTGAAGAAGCCCAGGCAATCCGAGAATGTGATCTCCGTGCAGGTGCGAGATCATAATGGACATGGGACGGTTGAATCCGAGTCCCGCGTGCATCATCTGACGCTGAGTCCCCTCGCCACAATCGAACAGGAAGAGTTCTCCATCTCGACGCAGAGCCACCGCTGGTAGCCCTCTTTCTTTCGTGGGAAGACTGCCACCAGTACCTAGGAAGATTACATCGATACCTGCGGGCATCTAATCTGCTCCCAGCACTAGAATCTCTCTCGTCAAGCTTCTGTGAACGTATAGCTCGTGACGATCAAATACCTTGAACCCCAGAGACTCCGCCAAGTCGACCGCACCTGTTCCGAGCGGGGAGGCGAAAACAATCTTCCCGCCTGATGAGAGGATCATCTTTGCCTGAGGCAAAAAGCTCGTCAGAATGTCCTTTGTTGTCGATTTGAGAGTTGAAGCCCCAGTCCCATATGGTGGGTCAGTGGCGATAGCATCCACGCTACGCAAAGGAAGGTTCCTCGCATCCCCTCTGACGAGGCCATAGGATTTGAGGCCGAAGTGAGCTAGGTTTCTTCGGGCTGATCGAACCATTCTCGCAAGAGCATCTACCCCAACGACGTCACAGCCGAGAAGGCTGGCTTCTATGGCAATCCCACCGACACCGCAGAAGGGATCGAGAAGGGTCTCCCCATCTCTCACTTCCGATAGATTCACTAGACAGCGGGCAATTTTTGGAGGCATTGTGCTGGGGTGGAATACAGCCCTCTTTCTGGGGCGTCGCCGATGGATACTCCCTTTCGGGCGTTGATGCATGATGAGTCCCAGATGGAAGAGGGATCCTGCGAGGATTCCTCGAAACGGTTTCTTTGGAGATCGAAGATCGACCTTTGCCCCCGTCTTCTCCGCGAGTAGCTTTCCTAGATAGCCTTCTAGGTGGACTCTCGAGAGTTCTTTCGAGACTCCGCCGAACCGTAGCATTCGTACGCTGAAACTGTCTTCCGATGTGAGGAATGGTTCCAGATTAGCGAGCTCGACCTCCCTCTTGATACTCTCTAGATTGTCTTCTGTGTGAAGCATTTCTTCTCCCATCTCGTCAACATACGCCCCGCGGCTCGCAATTGATTCCAGTTTGCCTCGGTCGGCTTCGATCTCGATGAGCTTGTAGAAGCTCCCTACTATCCTGTGTTCTATCGCGTAGGCGTGCAGGATGGCCTTGAGTTCTGCTAGGGGCAGCGTGGGATGTTCTCCGGATAGTATGAAGAAAAATCTCGCGGAGTTCCCGGCCATGAAGTACTGGAATGTCGCGAACATATATACGGAACCTCCTCGCCCGCAACTTTCTCTACCGGAGAATTGGCTGTTGCGACGTTCCAAGGGTTTCAGGACAAAGACTAGAACCCTGATCAGCAGGAAACCCCGGGACAGAGGCAAACAACCCCTTGGAAGACTGCTTATCCCCTATGCTCCGGGCCAAACCGTCAGAATCATGATCAACCCAGCAGTTCAAAAGGGGATGCCGCACCGCCGGTACCACGGCCGGGTTGGATTGGTTGCGGAGAAACGTGGCCGCAGTTACGTTGTTGAGGTGGCTGGGACCAAGACGCCCCGGATCATCATCGCAAGGCCGGAGCATATTACCCCGGTTGAGGAGTCGAGCTGATGGCAAGGAAGATTCTCCAAGAAAAAATAGTGACCAATTCGGAGGCGCAGCAGATCCTGGGAAAGGTCAAGGAGGACGAGCTGGGAGAGTTCCAGCGCCGCACTCTCGATTATGCGCGAAAGTTCTCGAAGATTCCAGCCGATAAAGGTGAGAAGCTTGTCGATGAGTTGTCGTCGAAGCTTCAGCTGGATAGGAATGATGCGATCCAGATCGTGAACTCACTTCCAAAGTCTATTGAAGAGCTTAGGGCGGTATTGACTGTAAAGGGTAGGTTCGTGAGCACAGACCAGCTTAACGGTATTCTGGAAATTATGAAGCGATACGTCTAGTCAACAGAAGCTTCTAACCGATACCCAATTAAGGAGAAAAGGCAGGGTTCAGAGTGAGCCCCAATGATTCTCAACGACTCTCGCAGAGCTCGACGCGAGTCCACTGTCCGGTTGGAGACGTTCTGAGGGAGACAGAGGGGAGCTATACATGGCGATTCACGAAGACGAGTATCTGCAGAGGAGGCATGTTTACGAGGAGCATGCGTACGTTCTAGATTTCCTTCCTTACGGTCGATCCTCGGAGAAATCGAGACACCTGGCGGTGCCGACAGTTCAGATAATGGGTGAACAGTTCTTCACATTGCTAGAAGCGGAACTCAAGATCGGCGCTACGGTGCTGGTTCACGAGCGAATATACATCGGCCGTGATCGCAGAGAGAAGGTTGACAGAATTCTGACTAGAATAAGCTACGAGCAGCTTACGGCGAATGCGAAGGCGGAGATCGTGCCGTTGATAGCGGAACTGGTCAAGACTCAAGAGAAGAGGTTTGTGGACTTCTTCAATAATTCGCAACCTGTTACGCCGCGGATGCATTCGCTTGAGTTGTTGCCTGGTATTGGTAAGAAGTCGATGTGGCAGATCGTCAACATGAGAGAAAGGAAACCGTTTGCAAGCTACAAGGAGATCCAGGAACGAACAGGGCTCAGCGACATCCCGAAGATCATCTCGAAGAGAGTCATTGAAGAACTGAGCACTGACTCGAAGTATCGATTGTTCACCAGGGCAGTATGAGCTTGTGGCAACAACTGTTCTCTATCGACCCCTGAAGAGACTAGGCCAGAACTTTCTGGCCGACAAGTGGATAGCCGCAAGGGTAGTCTCGAACGCCGAACTCTCGACGACCGACACAGTTCTCGAACCCGGAGCCGGATACGGGACCGTAACTCATCTTCTCGAGAAGGAGGCGGGTCGAGTCATAGCGGTCGAGAAGGACCGTCGGCTGGCTGCACATCTCCGGTCAGAATTCAAGAACAGTTCAAAGGTGGAGGTTATCGAGGGAGATGTGCTGAGAACTCCTCTCCCCACTTTCAACAAGGTGGTTGGAACTCCACCCTACGCTCTATCGTCGAAGCTGATCCTCTTTCTAACGAGGAAAAAGTTCGAACTTGCGTCTCTCGTATTTCAGAGGGAGTTCGGAGAGAGGCTTCTCGCCGAGGCGGGAACTGCTGACTACGGAAGGTTGTCTATCGCTGCACAGCGTTCGCTCGCGATTCGAGCGATCATGAACATCTCTGCCGCGGCATTTCGACCGCGACCCAAGGTTGACTCTATCCTCTTGCGAATCTCACCTAAGGAGGTCAATACGGCTGTGAACGAGGAGCTGTTTGAAGAACTTGTCCGGGGATTATTCAATCAACGGAAGCGCGTTGTGAGAAGCTCTTTCCTCCA
Organism: Crenarchaeota archaeon 13_1_40CM_3_52_10; assembly: GCA_001918765.1. GTDB lineage: Archaea > Thermoproteota > Bathyarchaeia > 40CM-2-53-6 > 40CM-2-53-6 > 40CM-2-53-6. The sequence goes on along the minus strand of MNGO01000017.1, from coordinate 5,003 downwards.
TTTCTTGTCCCAGAAGATCGGCCGCGAAAAAGCACGATCAATCCTGGGGACTATAACATTGCCCGAGAAGAGGGTCTTTCAACTAAGCATCGGTGATCTCGAGGAGATCAGTCGGCAACTCTCCAAGGCTCTGAAAAGCCAAGGTCAAACCATCGTCTGACGAGCCATTCTTCCGGCGTCAGTTTAACGGCAATAATATATTGTAGACAGAACGCTCGTGCTGCGTCTCCTATGCCCATTACTGATGTGATGAAGAAGCAGCTTGCGCAACGTCACAGGCTCTTCTTCAAAATATGTAGGAAGTGCGGGTCAAGGAACTCGCCCAACGCCTACAGATGCAGGCGCTGCCGCGGAGATAACCTTCGCTGGAAGAAACGAGAACTCGGAGCAAAATAGAAAGTAACGCAGCCGCGAATCCTAGTCCGAGGAAATGTATGACGGTGGGGCCGCTGAGCATGGATGGCGTTCCTTCGGTCTTGACGCCCGCACGCCGATGAAGACTGCCAGTGTTGCAAGTACTATGGCTGCTGCCCCAATGGTGACAGATTGCATCCAAATTGGGTAGGTAACGGTTAGGATCGCGCTAGTTGTCAAGGATGGTTCGAGTGCAGTCCAGCTGGAGCTAGCTAAATCGTAACATTGCAAGTAAGCCCAGCTCGTTGCATTGTATTCACCAGGCTGCGCATCATCCGGAATGAATAGCGGTAAATCATGCTCAACCTTGGATCCGGCGGGAATCACGATGGGCCGAGCCGAACTTGATATCGTTACACCTGGTACAGTTGAGTTTAGCATGCCATACTGGGTCCCGCTACCATGTTGACCGAACAAGGAGTTCACCGTGATGACTACAATCCGTGCGCCGGTCGAGCCCCTGTTTGTGAGAATACTGCTGATATTTAGAAACTGTCCAGGTAAACCAATACCCTTGGGTTTCATGTCGTAGGAGACCCCCACAATTCCCCCGAGCTTATCCGGCGGACACAGCCATCGTCGGCACCGAGTTTGCCGGCGTGCTGAATAGCAGGAATAGTGCGAATAGCGGGATCGTCGCCAGCATCCTCTTAACCATCAAACGACCGCTCCTATTTGGAGGTCTATGCAAAGAAACCGTTGATGATGGTTTCCTATAACTTCTCCGATTGCATTCGAACACAAATACCCAATTTTCAAGCCCAGGAAGCGGCCGGGATGACTGCGACCTTTGCCGCAAATCTGGGCGCTACTGCAACGGTGAAAGCTGCTGAAGCAGGAGCTTGGGAAGCTCGGATGGGACCTCAGCGACCAGGACACCGGCTTCCCTCAAACTCTTCATCTTCGCATCAGCGGTTCCCTCAGTTCCGGTTATGATTGCACCCGCGTGACCCATCCGCTTTCCGGGGGGAGCGGCTCGACCGGCAATGTACGCGGCGACCCGCTTCGGATATTTCGTATCACGAATGTAGGTTGCGGCGTCCTCTTCCGCGGAACCTCCAATCTCTCCTATCAGAACGACTGTATCGGTGCCAGGATCCTCTCTGAAGAGTTTCAGAACGTCAACGAAGTTCAGTCCGGTGAAGGGATCTCCTCCTATGCCGAGACAGGTCGATTGTCCAATCCCCTCATGGGTTAGAGAGGCCGCGATCTCGTAGGTTAGGGTCCCGCTTCTCGAGGCGACCCCGACCTTCCCAGGCTTGAACACGTCTCCAGGCATTATGCCCAGCTTTGCTTCACCTGCAGTGATTATTCCCGGAGTGTTGGGACCAATGATGGTCGCCCCACGGTTCCTTGCGTACTCGATGAGGATCATGGAGTCTCTTGCTGGGATCATTTCTGTAATGATCACAACTGGGCTTAGTCCCGCGTCGATCGCTTCCATCCCAGCTTCCTTGGCGAATGGGGCAGGTACGAAGATTATGGACGAGTTAGCATCAGTCTTCTCAAGCGCCGAGGCTACGGTGTCGAATACCGGGACGCCGACTGAGGTTGTTCCTCCTTTTCCGGGTGTTACGCCTGCTACGATCTTTGTTCCGTAGTCGAGCATGAGCCTTGTATGGAACGCGCCCTGGTTCCCGGTTATTCCCTGCACAATAGCCCGGGTCTGTTTCCCCATCAAAACTGCCATCTATGCAGCCACCTTACTCACGACGAGTCTCGCCGCCTCATCCATCTTATCCATGGCGGTCAATCCAGCAGATTGGAGTATTCGCCTTCCTTCTTCCTGGTTGGTTCCGACCATCCGTATGACGAGCGGCTTCTTGAGACCCATTACTTTCTTTACATCGACTATTCCTTTCGCAACCTCGTCGCATCTAGTAATCCCTGCGAGTATGTTGACGAACACGGCCCGGACCTTCTCGGCTCCCTGGATGATCTGGAGAGCGGTTGCAACATGTTCTGCGTTAGCTCCTCCTCCAACATCGCAAAAGTTGGCTGGTTTTCCGCCGTATTGTTTGACTAGGTCGAGTGTTGCCATGACGAGTCCTGCACCGTTTCCTATGATGCCTATGTTGCCGTCTAGTTCGACGAATGCGAGACCGTTGTCTCGAGCTTTCGACTCCAGAGCCGTGACTTCTCCGCTGATCTCTTTTGATCTCTCTTGGAATTCGGGATGTCGGAAGAGACTGTTATCATCAACTATGACCCTGAGGTCGGCGGCGACGAAACGGCCGTCTTGCATCTCGATAACAGGATTGCTCTCCACGAGCTCGGCGTCGTAAATTACGGATAATCGATAGAGGTTGGACAGAAAGTCGGAGAAGGTGCTTTGCTGGATACCTTGGTATCCGAGCTTCAAAGCGATCAATCGCGCGTCGTAGCTTCTCATTCCGAAGATAGGATCGAGACGGTGCCTGAGCACTTTCTCAGGCGTTTGCCGTGCGATATCTTCAATATCAATTCCACCTTGGTCACTAGCAAGGACGGTCTGGCAACGGTTTGCTCGATCCAGAACTATGCTAGCAAAGAGCTCTTTCTTTGCAGTAGCTTTCTGTTCGATTAGGACCTTCTTGACCTTCTCGCCCTTGATGGTCATGCTTAGAATCTCGTTCGCCCTATCACGGGTCTCGTCAGGCTTAGCGGCGAACTTTATTCCACCCGCTTTTCCCCGTCCAGCAACGAGAACCTGGGCTTTGACGACCGCCTCTCCGCCAATACGCTTGTGAATATCCCGGGCTTCCTCTGACGTGGAAGCCACTGCGCCCTTGGGCGTGTTTATGCCAAGATTTTGCGCGATCGACTTCGCCTCATACTCAAAGAGTTTCATTAGATCCATTCCGAAGTTGCCGGGTCAGAACTTCCATGAGTATTTGGCTGTTATCACAAGCTGAGTAAGGAAAAAACCGGTTAGCGAGCATTGGCCCTTATAGGGAGGATTCCCCCGGAACTAGCCAGTGAGGAAAAGAATGGCGAAATTCGAGTGTCCTTTTTGTGATTCAGCTTTCTCATCGCTTATTACTTCGGAGGGCGAACTTAGGCAGCATGTGTTGATAGTGCACGGTCGAGTACTCGACTTTAATGCTCAAACAGTGAAAATACTTGAATCGAGTACCGAGGGCTAATCCTCTGAGCCGAGCTACCGCCGCAGCCAACATTAATTATTGAGCGACCGAATTCCACAGATTCATCAGTGAAACTTTTCTCCTTTCTCGAACATCCTGATTATTTGCTTGATCTTCGCCTTCCTTAGATCTTCGTTCTTTGCGTTCTCTAGCCTGAACACAACGGAGTAGATGTTGGTGCGGTTCAGCGTCTTGAAGAAGAGGAGGCCCTTTTTGTTCCTCTGGAGTGCTTCAGTGAAATCCTGGGGCAGTCTCGCTGTGCTAGGCGGGCTGTAGGCTCGGTCCCATCTACCGTCTCTCCTTGCCTCCTCTATCTGCTTGAGACCAGCAGGCTTCATTCTTCCCTGTCGTATCAGCTTCTCTGCGCTTTTGGTATTGATCTTCGACCAGATGCTCTTCGGTCTCCGAGGCACGAATCTACCCAGCCATGATTTTTCATCGTAGGGCTTCGCTTGGCCGGTGATCCACCCGTAGCACAACGCTGCGTCCGGCGCGTCAGAGGTGTTTATCGAACTAACGTCAGAATCCTTCTTGAAAAACCGAATCCATATCCCCTTTGACTTGGAATAATTCTGGGCTAACCACCTATCCCATTGACTCGCCGACTGGAATTCGACTATCTCGTCCATGGAACTGAAAGAATAGGGAGGGCATTGTTAAGTTGCCCGGGATGGTCCCGACCGAAATCTCACCTTCCAGCAGCCGATCAGTTGCCAGAACCGGTGAACGTAATGCATTTATGAAGCAGGGGTTCCCCTAGCTTAGAAGTCGGGTCAAGACGACTAAGATAGGTCAACGCTTGTTTGGGCGCAAGATTCCCAAGGTTCGAGAAACTCAGCCAGACGCGACCCTACCACTCCGCCAGCGGGAAGGGTTGAGGCATCAATGGTAAAGACAATTCTCGATAACTTCTGTGTGAAAAGCGGGATCTTCTGCTCCAGGTGCGAGGAGAAGCTGAAGAAGGGTCAAATTACGGATCTCGATATCCGGGTTATTCGTAGTATTACTGAATTGGAAAAAGAGAATCCGACCCTTCAAGAGGTCACCTTCCACAAAGCTGTGGAAGCGGGCGATATCATGGCGCTCATGGTCGACAGAAGGGGAATGGACACGTTCCTCGCCAGCGGTGCCAAACTGGCCAAGAATCTAGGTGATCGCGTCGGTAGGCGGGTGAAGGTTCTCAGCCAGGGGGGAGATGATAGGGACTTTCTTGAGGGGCTGTTCACACCCTTCTCGATATTGACGATTAATACGATCTGGCTTCCGGATGGGAGCCGGGAGACGAAGGTCATCCTGAACGGGCGGCGGCCGAGGCGGAATCCTGTGGATTTTGAGGTTGTTAAGAAACTCGCCCGTGAACTGAAGAGTCTAACGCTTAGGATAGAGTTCGAAGACTGATCTTCCCTTTGGGAAGCCACCTTGAACATTACGATGTTGTTACTGTCGGAGCGGGAGTTGCCGGCT
>MNGO01000033.1 GCA_001918765.1 Crenarchaeota archaeon 13_1_40CM_3_52_10 | reverse complement strand
CCTCAGGTTAAGGGGCGAAGACGTCGTCATGGTTAGCGGTAGTGATGAGCATGGCACTCCCATTGAAGTGGAAGCCATCAAACTGGGTATTCCGCCCCGACAGCTAACCAACAAATATCACAAACTTATCGTCCATCTTCTCAAGACTTTCGAGATAAAGTTCGACAACTATACTCGAACCGAGAGCCCAGTCCACAAACAATTCGTCCGAGACTTCTACCTCAAAGTCGAAAAGAACGGCTATGTTTACAGCCAAAAGATAACACAGCTATACTGTCTGAAAGACAAGCGATTCCTTCCTGACCGTTTCGTCGAAGGCGAATGCCCTTATTGTCACAACCCCAATGCCCGGGGTGACCAATGCGATAATTGTGGCAGGGTGCTCGACCCGAAGGACCTCATCAACCCGCGATGTGCCCTCGATCACGAGACCCCTGTCCAGAGAGAATCGGAACACTGGTTCTTCGATCTACCCAAACTCTCAGAACCACTTCGAAAATACATCGAAACAAACCCTAACTTTCCCGAAAACGCGCGGAACTTCAGCCTGGGCTGGATTAGGGACGGGCTCAAGCCTCGCTCGCTGACTCGCGACAATGCCTGGGGCATACCTGCACCCTTCAAAGGCGCAGAGGGAAAGACCATCTATGTATGGATGGAAGCCGTCCTCGGATACGTCTCAGCAACAAAAGAATGGGCTGAAAAAAAGAAAAAGCCATCTTTATGGAAGAAGTACTGGTTTGACCCACAAAGCCACAACGTCCACTTCATAGGAAAAGACAACATTCCATTTCACGTTGTAATCTTCCCGGGGTTACTCCTAGCTACAAGAGAAGACTACGATCTGCCCTGGGAAGTCTCCTCCTCCGAGTACATACAACTCGAAGGACAGAAATTCTCCAGAAGCAGAAAAGTCGGCGTCTGGATGGATGAGGCCCTTGAGCTAGAAGGCCCAGAGTACTGGCGATATGCCTTGATCAGCCTCAGACCCGAGCAGAAAGATACCAACTTTACATGGGAAGAATTCGAGAGGAAAATTAACACAGAGCTAAACGACGTTCTTGGGAACTACGTTCATCGAACCATATCGTTCACTCAATCACACTACAAGGGAAAGGCCCCAAAGTACTCCGCGAGCAAAGAGCAGCACACAAAGATCCTATCAGCACTTAGCTCTAGCCTCCAAAAGGTGGATGACAGGCTCGGACACTTTAGACTGAAAGAGGCTCTAGAACAAGTCGTGGAGCTAGCACGCGAAGGAAACAGGTACCTCAACGAGCACGAACCGTGGCGCCTCTACAAGACTGATCTGCAAGCCGCTGGCGAGACCCTTGGGATCTCCATACAAGTCGTGGCAACCCTTGGCATACTCCTAAAGCCTTTCCTTCCTTCAACCTCGAAAAAGATTTGCTGGAGCCTGACTGGGAGAGCGAGTCTTCCCTGGGAATCCGCCGGCAAAACAATCATAAAGCCTGGAGCGAAGATTCGCTCTCTCCAGCCTTTGTTCCACAAGGTCAATGCGGAAAAACTTCGTTCTCAGCTAGATGACATTAGAAGCAGGGTTCCCATTGCAGCTGAAGCTTGACCTACATGTGCACACTAACAGATCCAGCGATGCCTTCACATCACCCAAACAGCTTGCAATCATTTGTAGGGATCGTGGACTAGATGGTCTAGCGATAACTGACCACAATGTTCTTTCTGTCGATTCGAGCGACGAAGTTGTGTTCCTCCAGGGGATCGAAATATCGACGAGAGATGGGCATATAATCGGGCTCGGACTCTCGGAGTCGGTTCCGCGAGGACTGTCGGCTGATGACACGATTCGGAGAATCAACAATCTTGGCGGAATCTCGATTGTCCCCCACCCGTATGATCTTCTTCGCTCAAGTGTAAGACCACACACTCTCGCGGTCCGTCCTGATGCGATCGAAGTGATCAATTCCTCCAGCTTCCTTCACTCTGTGACTTGGAAGCGCGCACGCAAATTCGCGAAGAGAGAGAACTATGCTATGACTGCTGGCAGCGACTCGCACATTCCGGAGACAGTAGGAAGAGCATACACTGAGATGGAAAGCACGTCGAAAGATACTGCTTCAGTGTTGGCTGCTCTAAAATCTGGACGGGTAAGCCCTGTCGGTGGTCCAATCCGGGTATCAGAGCGAGTTCGAAAAATGTTCCATGGTAGGCGCGAGGAAAACTAGTCTCTTCGGGCTTGGACTTGCTCCATTTGATACAGGGGCACTGAGAGTGTCGTGAACTCCTCGCTGTCTTCTTGACCGTATTCCGCGTCGTATAGTTCGATGAAGTCGATGAACCCGTTTAAGGCAGTCCCGTATGTGTAGCCTGTCAGGAAGAGACATACGGAGGGCTCTGAGGGGCTGTAGACGCTTCCGTGTACGAAGGATAGATTTGATCCTACGATGGAAACCAGTGTGTCGTATGCTTGAGCGAACTGGGCAGTGCTGAGAGTGGCTGGTCCTCGATAGAGGAGCAATGCTCCTTTGGCCTTGTTGAGAGGCAAGTTGGCGGAAGGCGTTCTAAGAGCCTCAATCACAGACGATTGGAGCGTATCCCCGGTTCTGAGCGCGAAATTACAGACTGTCGCGAGGTCGCCTCTGGATAGAACTTGCAGAATGTCTCTCGCTTCGACATCCTCGGCTCCCGACAACAGCTCGGTGAGGCTTCGAACGGCGATACTCGCTGTTTCGTCGGTGGTTCTTTTGGACGTGCTTAGATAGTCTCGGTTGACGCCGTTGTCTATTACGATCGTGCAATCGCACGCCTCGACCATTTTCTTGAGCGCTCGCAGAGCGATGAATCGACGTTCTCTCTCGTGAATGAAGGGAATCGCGACGACTGATACAACTGGACGAACTGGGGTCCGTGATCTTTGTGCGATGATGGGCGCACTTTGTGTTCCGGTTTCGCCGCCTAGCCCTGTTACGACGATGGTGAAATCCGAGCCGTCGGTATAGGATGTGACCCTGTGGGCCGCAGACTGAAACACTTTCTGGTCGTCTCGGCCAACCACGACTTTCGAGCTCGTTGACGCGACAGAGTCCTCAAGGAAGACCTTGTTTCGAGCGGGTGATCGCGAGAGCTGTCCTCTATCAGTGTTGACAGCTACACACCTGCTGGGGCTAACCCCTCCCCCTATCGCGTGACTCAACAGATTGTTCCCCGCACCCCCTACTCCAACAACAGAGACTCTCAGAATTGGATTCGTGAGTCTCTCGTCGGAAGAGATTTCTTCTGCAGACAAAATCGATCAGGACAGTTGGGAAAGGAACCGTCATATATCATAGAATAGGCAGCACGTATTCACCGCGTAATACGAAATGATAGTCTCTCTTGATTGAGCTAATAAATACGCCTGTTAGATGGTGGTTGAACCAGTCAAATGAGCCTTCCTGGATCATTCCTACAAGAGGCGGGAATGTCAAACTGCCCTTGCGGAGATATGTTGGAAATGGAGTAAATCATTACGGAGTTTGCCCGCGGGTTTTCGGGTTATTCCACTTGAGCGTGAGCGTCTTGGGATGTGATGCCTTCACCTCATCGATTCTTCCGACCGAAGTGTTGTGGGGAGAACTTCTCAATCTCTCCGGGTCAGTCTCGGCTTCCTTTGCCGCTTTGAGGAACGCCTCGACAAGTTCGTCGAGGTCTCGGATACTCTCGGTTTCTGGCGCTTCGACCATCATCGCCTCGTCTACGATTTGTGGAAAATAGACGGTGGGCGAATGGAGCCCAAAGTCTAGCATCCTCTTACCAATATCTAAGGCTCTGACGCCGGTCTGTTCGTTGATCCTCTTCGCGCTTAGGACGAATTCGTGTTTCCTCTTCCGACTAAAAGGGAGTTCAAACTTGCTCTGCTCTAGAATCTTGGAAAGGACGTAGTTTGTATTCAATACGGCGGTTTCGGCGACGGCTTTGAGTCCATCAGGGCCAAGACTCAGGATGTATGCGTAGGCTCGGACCAAAACACCGATGTTTCCATGAAACGCGGTCACCTTACCGACAGAGTCAGGAGCATCATAGTCGAAGAAGTATTTCTTGCCATCAAAACTGACCAATGGTACGGGCAAGAATTTTTCGAGATCTTTCCTGACCCCGACTGGTCCGGCGCCTGGTCCACCCCCGCCGTGAGGCGTTGCAAACGTCTTGTGTAGGTTAAGGTGGACGATGTCGAATCCCATGTCTCCCGGGCGGACCTTCCCCAGTATGGCGTTGAAGTTCGCTCCATCGTAGTACAGCAACCCCCCAGCGTCGTGAACGATTTTCGCAATTTCGAGTACATTCTTCTCGAAGATGCCTAGGGTGTTGGGATTGGTGATCATCAGGCCCGCCGTCCTAGGTCCAACCACCTTTCGGAGGGCCCCGAGGTCTACCATCCCGTCATCGTTTGATGGGACAACGACGACGTTGAATCCGGCCATTGCTGCGCTGGCGGGGTTTGTTCCGTGTGCCGAGTCAGGAATGATCATTTCGCGCCGTTCCCCTAACTCTCCCTTCGATCTATGATAGGCGCGCATAATGAGCGCTCCAAGGTATTCCCCAGCCGCGCCTGCCACAGGCTGGAGGGACATTCTGCTCATGCCCGTAATCTCGGCGAGGAACTGGTCCAGCCGGTGCATTAGGGCCAGGATTCCCTGCACCGTCGATTCGTCTTGCTCGGGATGTATCTTTTCCAGTTTCGGATTCTGGGCTATTGCTTCGGAGACTTTCGGGTTGTACTTCATTGTGCAACTCCCCAGGGGATAGATCCCTAGGTCTACTGCAAAGTTCTCTTGAGAGAGGCGCGTGTAGTGGCGAACCACCTCCGGTTCAGAAACCTCGGGCAACGGAGGCGGACCGTTTCTCAACAGGGCCTTTGGGACGCCATTCCAAGCATCCGCCCCCACGATTTTCCGTTCGATATCGCTGGGCCTGGCCGGGGTGTGTCCTCTCTTGCCATTTCCGGATCGTTCTATGATAAGCGGTTCGTTCCACTTTGCCTGATGAAACAAAGCGCTAGGCCTCTCGAAGCTTTTCGATCAGAAGTCGAAGCCTGTCTATCGACTCAGTGCTATGAACCTCTGTCACGCAGAAAAGGGCGGTCTCACCTAGCTCGGGGAAGTCCTTGACAAGGCTCTTGCCCCCATGAACTCCGTGGCTGAGTAATGACTTGTTCAATCGGGCCAGGGTTCCCTTTGCCCCTTTGAAAGAAACGGCAAACTCTTGATAGTGCTGGCTCGCGAATCGGGGCGCCATTACGCCAGGTATCTCGCCAAGCATCTTGATCGCATAGTTCGTCTTGACGAGAATACTCTCGAACAGCTCGCGGAGACCTTGAGGCCCTAGCAAGGAGAGGTAGGCAGCGGCTCCTATTGCAAAAAGGGCCTCGTTCGTGCAAATATTAGACGTAGCTCTTTCGCGGCGAATATGCTGTTCCCTAGTTTGAAGAACCATGCTGAACGCCCTTTCCCTTCCGTCCAGGGTTGTGGTCATCCCGATCAGCCGCCCTGGTAGTTGGCGTATCAGGTTCTTCCCTCGACACCCGATCATTCCCAAAGCAGGTCCACCGAAGTTCATCTCTGTCGAGATAGACTGGCCCTCGGCTATCACAACGTCCGCTCCGTACTCTCCCGGAGGTTTCAATCCTCCAAGTGATACCGGGTCAAAGCCCACTATTGACAACGCCCCCTTCTGATGAGAAATCGAAGGGACGTTCGTTACCTCTGGGTCGAGAACACCGAAGAAAGATGGGACTTCACAATATACGGCGGCAGTGTCCCGGTCAACTTTGGACTGCAAGTCGGTGGAATCTAGACCGCCAGTCTCCTTGTCAAACAAGAAGGTCTCGAGTCGAATGCCCACAGGCTCGGTGTAGTTCTCGAGAACTGAAAACTTGGAAGGGTGCATGCCGTGGGGTACGAGAATCTTCTTCCTTCCCGTTGCTCTACATGCCATCCGAGCCGCTTCGCCAAGGGCTGTTGAGCCGTCGTAAAGCGATGAATTAACGGCGTCCATTTGAGTAAGATCGGCGATCATGGACTGGAACTCGAACAGAGACTGGAGGAGCCCTTGAGAAATCTCGGCTTGATAGGGAGTGTATGAGGTCTGGAACTCTGTACGTGAGAGGATCGATTTGACGGCCGCTGGGAGATAATGGTTGTAGATGCCCGCCCCGAGGAAAATTGGCATGTCACTCGCGGACTTGTTCTCTCCCAACACGCGGTCAACGTGGCTCTTGACCTCTTGTTCTGACGGTAGCCAATCGACCTTCAATGAACGATTAGTGCGAACTTGAACCGGAATGTCGGAGTAGAGTTCCTCTATTGAGGCAACTCCGATCGCCTCCAGCATCATTTTCCGGATCGCCTCACCAGCATTGGGAAGAAAAGGATGGTCGAAAGTCGCCATCGGAATTCTCATCGCGGTCGGCTCCCGACTACTGATAATCCTTCGCTCAGGGAAATCATTTCTTTTATAATCGGCTACGCCGACTCGACATCATGCTCCCTAGCGGGTGGGAGGTCACCACCGCTGTCATACTTGCAATCGTATCCTTTCCCGTGTCCCTAGTTCTCACCCGCTTCTTCATGCAAGTGAACTCAAAAAGGGGAATCGTCGGGATAGACATCCACAAACTTAGCAAGCCACGAATCCCCGAGATGTGCGGGGCCGCAATACCCGTTACGCTGATACTACTGTCTTCAGCCTACGTTCTGATCGGGGGCGGAAACGCGATAACAATGCTTGCCTTCTCCCTAGTTGTCGGATCCGCAGCGATCGTAGGCGCGGTGGATGACCGGCTCAAGATGAGGGGTATCTACAAGCCTCTACTGACCCTTCTCTGCGGTGCACCGATAGTAGTCCTTGGATTGCTCTACCCGAATCAAGTGTACAATCCGACCCTACAAGTCCCCATCTTCGGAAGCTTCCACCTCCCCGTCATCTATCCACTGAGCATACCAGTCGCCATCTCTGTGACTTCAAACACGACCAATATGCTCGACCCGCTGAACGGAACCATGGCAGGCGGCGTCTCAATAATATCCGCGGCACTCCTCATAGGAGTCCTCATCACCGACCCCGCGCCAAGCACAGTCTTCCTATACGCCTGCCTACTCTTCTCGGCGCTGGGTTTCTTCTACTTCAACAGATACCCGTCCAGAGCGTTCGCAGGAAACGTTGGACAATTGTCCATGGGTGCAGCAATAGGCGCGCTGGCGATACTTGGAAGAACAGAGATAGCGAGCATAGTAGCCATGTTCCCTCAGATCCAGAATTCCTTCTTCTTTCTCTCAAAAATCAAGAGATTCACCGAGCATCATGCATTGACTGCAAAACCGACAAGATTGCTTGACGACGGTCGCCTAGCCTCGTCATCAGATCCCAACGCACCACTGACCCTCGTCAGGACCCTGCTCGTTGGTCGACCGGCTAAAGAGTCTGTGATCGTCTCCACGATCTTTGCTCTCTTCCTCATCTCAGGCGCGCTAGCAGTGATCACAATGATTCTGATAGGGTGAAAAGACTGAACCAAAGAGCCGTTACCCTCCAACTCCTCGTCTTCATAACCCAGTGGAGCTTAATGATAATCGGATTCGGAATACTCGCCCTAATAGTCGCGCCTCTTCGAATACAATCAGACCCGAGTCTAGGCCGCTATTTTGACGCGGCTGCGAAGGCCATGATAGCTCTGGGCTTGTCGATTTCATGGCTCTTCATCTGGGACCGCCAAGTCCGGCTGTATTTCTACAGGAATAGAGAGGGCACTGCAAAGGCTGTTTAGGAATAGTTTTCCGCGCGCCATTTTCCACGTTCGACCATTGTAAAACCCATGTCAGTATTCTTGGTGAACCAAAGGTTCGCGGGTAGGGCGTTCAGAGTCTTGGTCGACGGGATCTTCTCGCCGAGACACAGTCTTGCGGCCAGCCACGGAAAATTCCATTCGGGATGACCTAGTCTCAGAGAGGCCAAAGTGAGATAATGTACGTTGGTAGTGAACCTGCAGTTAATCTCAGTCGGACGCGGGACGCCTCTCGCGTCTCCTTTTAGATCGACACAAAAAATTCCGTGGGGTTTCTCGGAAACGGCTCTAATCGCCTTTAGAGCAGTCATGTTTACCTTGTTTGAGTGAACCACCCGGTTTAGCTTGGAAGTCCCTCCCGAGCCTACGATTCGATGCCCCACCCAGCTCAAGCGCTCACGAACCATAGAGGTCACCAGCTTTCCCTCGCTCCAGATAGACATGAAACAGAAATCGCGATTCGGAAGATACTCTTCCACGATGAAATCCGTCTTCAATCCTTCCGTCCAGTGGTAGCCAATCCAGTACTCTACACTTCGCCAGTTTTTTGCCAAGCAACTCAAGCTCCCTCCGGCTCCCTGCCTCGCCCTCACCCAGCAAGGAAATGTGAGCCTCCTAGCCAGTTGCCTCGTCCTGCGGTTGCGAGGCGAGAGAACGATTGGTTCTCTCCTGAGGCCTTTTTTGAACCATCTGGACAATGCCTCGTACTTGTCCTGACAGACTCGAACAGCCTCACGCTCCGGTAGGAACATTGCAGCGCGAACTTGGTCCCTGTCTCTCGACAATCGGCCTACTTCCGAGTCGGGCTGAGGAAAGATCATCTCAACCTTGTCCTTCTTGACAACTTGGTTGAGGCGCCGTAGATATCGCGGGCTGTTGGCTGGGGGAAGCTGATAGGCTCTGTCGATCCATCCGTTTAGTTCGATACTGGTCCTGTCCACATCGGTTCCGTCAAGGACGATCTTCTTACCATCATTACTGACTCTCAAACTCCAGCAAACATTGTTACCCGCGCTACCTCCAGCACCAGTGACCAGAATGCTTCGCATGACAATACCTTAGTGTTCTTGTTTCGTGTTTGTATGGGAATAAATAAGTAGGGAGTCTTTTCGGATGCTAACCAAAGTCTCACGGTGCACAATGGTTTCTGCAAATGAAGGCACTCGTACTCTCGCTTCTGCTGTTGGCAATATTGTCAACCCAGCTCCCTGGCCCCGCAACCGCCCAAACACCCTGCACTTCAAGTACTTGCACAGCCACCGTCAATAGATCCATAGCAACAAACAACTGGGGCGTGACATTCGTCAGCGATCAGTTCACCATGACCTTAGGATCATCGCCCGTGTCCCAAATCGCGCTCGGCATACCCTCCGCTCTGAGCAGTAAGCTTCGATTCACGGAGGCCGTGGATTCACAACTGAACCCGTTGAGAATTTCCCCCCCGAGCAACCCTTTAACCCTGCCCTCAGGGGGCAACTATTCAGCGATAGACATCGCATTCCCTTCCGCTAAGACCGGAGGCTACAGCTTCAATCTCACAAGCGTATATTCAGACATGCTGAATTTCAATTCGACTTCAAGCAGCTTCACTTTTGCGTTCGAGCCCTTTCCTCTGACTGATGGCACTTACAATGTTACAAGCGCCCAGCTTTCGGTGAAGACTGGCGATTGGCCGTCTCCGAAGGTATCCTCCGTGAACGGGACGTTCGCCAGCGCAACATTCACGGCCCAAACAACTACCCTGAAGCCCTACAATACGACGGTCGCGACGATGACCTTCTCGTCCTCTGGCACCGCCCAAAGCATTTTTGACGTCGTGGCAAATCGAACCATCGCACTTGCACAAACTGGTTCAATTCAAGTCACAGACTTTTACAACATGATCAACAGAGGTCATGATCTGTCGAGTCTCGCTCTACCTCTTCCGAGGAACGTTCAGACAGCCACGGCTAGCGACATCATAGGGGTAGTTAGCACCCTTACGGCAGCAATGGCGACCGACGGGACAAACACGGTAACGTTCATTCCGAGGTTCGGAACTGTAAAGGCCGGAGCCGAATCATCCGTTAGGATTACGTACGCGCTTCCAGTCCAGTCCTACCTGATATCCAAAGGCTTGGGACGATTCGAACTCAGCTTCCGCTTGCTCGACAATGTCAAGTTCTTCGAGCCAACGCTACAGATGAAAATAGTAACCCCGATGGGGTTCCGCCTAGATTCTTTCAGCGGCCAAACCTTCACAACATCTGGCAATCAAATTCTCGTAGCGGTTTCTACGGCTACGCCGATGTCCAATCTGTCATTTACGATGGACTATCAGATTGACCCATTCTGGGCAAGTCTATCAGCCCTCGGATGGGCCGGACTCGCTGTGGGATCACTCGCCGCGATTGTCCTAGCCGTTGGCGCAACTAGCACCGCAGGAGTAGCAGTCTCAGGCGCGCCATCCGAACTCATCGGACGGTTCGTGGAACTGTACGATGAAAAATCAGCCATGCGACTAGAAGCCGAAAAAATGGACGAGGACCTCGCGAGAGGAGCTCTTAACCGTCATGAGTACAAGAGAAGAAGACGCGTCATCGACTTGAGAATCGCCGAGTTGGACAGAACACTTGCGCCGGTCAAAGATCAGTTGTCAAAGGCGAACCCCCGTTACCAAGACATGATCAGAAGGCTCGAACGAGCTGAGGCTGACATCCAAGTGGTTCGAACAACATCTGCAGACCTTCGGAACCAGTACAGGAGCGGTAGAATAGCTAGAGAGCTGTACGAGTCTTTGATCTCAGACCTCGCTAAGAGGAAGGAGAAGGCTCAGCAAACGATGGACACCATAGTCATTAATCTGAGAGAGGAGACTAGGTAAGAATCTTCCCCTGGTCCCCCGATAATTGAAAGTCCGCATAGAAGAATACGCCAACTGGTTGGATCAAGAACTCGAGAAGGCACTGCGTCCTACCAGGAGTAAGGCGGGAAAACTTTCTGACGACGCGCGACGGGCACTTGATGAGGCCCGAAGCTTCTTCGAGGAGCTCTCTCGCAAAGCCGACGGAAACCTTGCGACCAAGAAAGACCCCATCTCTTACCGAGCCGCGAGAGTCGTGGGAAGAGCGGCCCGCGACGCTATCTCAAGCATAGAAAAGATCCAAATCCCCCAAGAAGTTAGCTGGGATTCCTACAAGGTTCTACGAGACAACCTCTCCAACACAGCTCGGTCTCTTAGGGAGAGCAGAACCAATACCCAGAGGGAAATCCACGGACTCTATCTGCTAGACATGCTATCATTCTCGGGAATAGTCGAGAGAATTGCGAAAGTCGGAGAAAAGATATCACAGTTCCTCGAGGGAGACGGAGAAAATCTTCAACGGGCTAAGACCCTCACCGGCATCGTTGAGACGATCCATCAAACCCGACTGGAATTGGACGAGAAGAAGAAGGAGACTGTCGAACTTGAACGAACCCGTGAAGCACTCTCGTCTGCGGTGAAAGAGTTGTCAAGCGAGATGGAGAAGATCACATCAAACGATTCCCTCAAACAAGTCCTGGAAATCGAAAAAGAACTCCGGAAGGAGAGCAGAGAATTCAGAACAGATACGCTGACTCACCTCCGAAGACCCCTTCGAAAACTTAGGGACCTCTCGCAGCGAGGGGAAATCGCCATTAGAACTGAGGAGAGAGACGCATTGGGTGATTATATTCAGTCCCCGTATAGGAGCTTCCTTTCGCGAAACTCGGGTCCCTACCTCACTCCAATTCTGACGAACCTGAAGAGTGCTTTAGCTTCAGGCAAGATGGGGCTCAGCCATAGAAAGACAACGAGAGTTGTAGTTCAGCTTGACCAGCTAACAACGACTCAGCACCTCGCCGAGAAGCAAAGCAAAGGCCGAAGCCTCCTAGGGCACCGACAGAGACTCCTACACGATCCAAACTGCAAGAATCTCTACCTCGAAAGAAAAATCGTTCTCAAGAAAATCGAAGAGGGAAAAAAGAACGAGCTTCAAGCCACCGAGAGGCTTAACTTGGCGGAGGAGAAGATCAAGACCTTGAACAAGCACTTCGAGGAACTGTTAATTCAAGCAGAATCGAAGACCAAACAATACTTGTCACGCGACGTTCAGCTAGAACGACCTCGACTTTCGAAATAGGTCCGAAACCAACTTAGATTCACGAGGATATAATATTCGGCGGCGAAACTAAGAGGTCTGCCCCAGACCTCTGTTTATCCTCTGGAGGAGAGAGCCGAACATATTCATGGTTAGTTTCCCTGTCTGGGTATTCCTAGGGCTTGGATGGTACGACGCGAAGACCTTGCGGCCGTCTGAGAGGCCGATTTCGAGCCCGTGTTCAAACTTCGGAATCTTGTCCGAGAAGAGATTGTCTTGCTTCAATAAGAACATCGTAGAACGGTAGGCAAGCTGGCCCAAACAGAGGATGACTCTGGACGGATTGCATATCTCCAACTCCGATTTCAGAAAGTGGGCGCAGTTGGATATTTCTTCGCTCGTGGGCTTATTGTCGGGAGGGACACACTTCACCGCCGCTGTCATGTAAACTCCATGCAGTTCTAGTCCATCGTTCGCGTCGACCGAGCGTGGCTGGTTTGAATATCCAGCTTCGAAGAACGCTTCCACCAAGAAGTCAGCGCTCCTATCTCCGGTGAACACTCTTCCAGTCCGATTCCCGCCGTGAGGTGCTGGAGCTAATCCGACCACGAGAATCGAAGCCTTGATGTCTCCGAAACCGGGGACAGGTTTGCCCCAATAGTTCCAGTTGAGAAATTGCTTCTTCTTGACCTTGGCCACAGACTCTCGGTAATTGACTAGCCTAGGACAGACCCGGCATTCGACGACCTCTCTATTCAGGGCCAGAAGTCGCTTTTTTGCGGATGGTGAGGTCCGGCCGATTGAGTCCGAGTTCGTGATCGTCGCCTTGCTCATCCTATTGGATCGTCTACGAATAGATTAGCAAGTTCGGTGAAATGTTTGTTAACGAAACGAATCGTTCGCGTCTCGCCATATAAGCGGCGACCCTTTGGCTGTTTATATGAGAGGACTTGGAACCTCGCCCTTTCTTGCGCCCAGAGCATGGGAATCTGAGGATATTGAATCCGTAGCCTGTCCCCATTAGCTGTTTTCTGCGAATCAATCTCTTAGTATTCATACAGAATAGAATTGTCTAACAATGATCGTTAGTGTACTAAACAACAAGGGCGGGACAGGAAAGACCACAACAGCAGTAAACCTCGCAACCGCAACCGCGATTGAAGGCAAAAAGACACTCATCGTAGACCTGGACCCTCAGGGAAACGCCACTACAGGATTAGGCTTTGAGAAAGCAACACTTTCTTCAACCGTGTACAACGTTCTCTCTCAATCGCGGAAGGCAGAAGAAGTAATTCTAAACACCCGTATCGAGAAACTCTCGCTCCTACCAAGCAATCTGGACCTAGCCGGTGCAGAAGTCGAACTGTCATCCACCCCAGGTAGAGAATATGTACTCAGAGAATCCATCGGCCCTATCAAAGACCAGTTCGAACAAATTGTAATCGACTGCCCACCAAACATCGGACTGCTCACACTCAACGCGCTAGTGTCGTCGGACCTAATCCTCATTCCAGTCCAATGCGAGTTCTATCCCATGGAAGGACTACCAACACTTCTCAAAGTCATGGACCTCGTCAGATCCCGGCTGAAGGCAGCCTTCGACTACCGGATCATACTAACAATGTACGACCGAAGAACAGCACTATCACGACGAGTCATGCAACAAGTAAACACCAACTTTGGCGAACGCGTTCTGAAATCCGTAATCCCCAGATCCGTACGAATGGCAGAAGCTCCAAGCAAGGGCCTACCAGGGATACTCTACCGGCCAAGAAACCCTGCATCAGAACAATACCGTGTACTAGCAAAGGAGCTGCTCCAGGTCCAACCGGTCGCAATAGCTTAGCGTGATTCAAAGAAATCACGGCACGTCATCTCTGAACGAGAACGGCTTGGCCGTCCCGCCTTTTTTTCTTCTTTAATTCTCAACCAATGGAACTTTTTCCTCTCCATATTGCTCTTTGATGACAGACAGTTCCTCAAGGACACGGTTAGAGAGACGTTTCCCTAAGTGATGATAGAACCTCGTTGATGGTCGTGTAGGTCTTCTCTGGAAGTTTCTCAAGGACTACTTGCGCCCTGACTCGTCCGTCGGCGGTCTTGTCAAAGAGCTTCCAGCCTTGCTCGTCTACGAGTCGAGACTTGCTGGTCGGGAACCTCGCATCTTCGCCCAAGACCTCGCTTAGCGATTCGAGCCCGACTTGCCCGGACAGTGAAGGGAACTTTCCAGAGTTCAAGAAAGTCTTCAAGCGGGCAGCGTCTCTGTACATTCTGACTCCATGAAATGCTAGAATGCTTTTCTCGAATTTTGGGCCAGAAGCCTTGGCTGCAATATCTTGGAGCTCGTTGTCGTCGAACTCGTATATGTTCTGTTTTCCCTTGCCAAACAGCCTTGTGTAGAGAATGCTCGACTCTACTTTGGGGCTCTGTCTTGAGATGTCAACACTGTGCACGGCGTCGTGGTCCTGTAGAGTCTTCAACGTATCATCTATTGGCTCTCCTCCCCGAAACTCGAAGGCAACACGGGTCCTGCCGAGGGTTATTGTCGACAGAAACGCATCAAGTTTGGGAGAGAGCTCCTTGTCCCCCACGAGTTCCTTCGGAATTAAGATTGTTAGAACGCTCGCCCTAAGTTGCCTGCAAATCTTCTCCATAGAGCCAATTATGTGAACGCTCTTCGGGTTCAACTCTAGCTTGTGAAGTTCTGCGAGATCCTTGTGACACCTTACAGAGAACTCGAACCGGGGCGGGACTCTCCGGCGCCAACTCGATATTGCCAGCGCACTTGCTAGCCGGTAGTATGTGCTGTTGACTTCTACGAAATCGTAGGCAGACGAGTAAGCTTTCAGCCGATCAGCGCCCGGGACCGAGAAGTAGTCCCATCCGCCTGCACCGATGCTGAGCTGACCCATACCTTCATGCCTAATTGATTTGTTTGACACATAAACGGCGCTGTGGGTAAGAATCGGTGAGGGCTCTGAATGTGTCGGAGCCTGGAGGGAAGCGGTTTGCTTCGTTTCTCAATCGGAGGAATTTGTCCTCCTTGGTATCTTTGCATCTTCCGCTTGATGGTTGTCTCTTGATGCTTATCTTGCCTCGCGTTTGGAGGGGTATCGTAGCTGGCGCGATGATCCGGTCTTTCTGACTTTTGAGAAGCTTGTTGCTCCGGTAGGTGTGAATCCGGTTGCTCATTGGGATCGTCCTGGTCGGGGTGCTGTTAAGATGCTTCCGGAAGGCGTCACCCGTGAGCGTGTTGTTGTGAAGGGTTCTAAACGTGGAAATGATGTGTATTCTCAGGCTTTGAATCGTCGGATTTCTCGTTGGCTTCGGTTTGTCAGTGTTCCAGTTCGTTTCTGGCCCTTCTGGAAGCGTCGTGTTCGAGGTTCTTGGCTGATGATAACGTATACTCTTGACCGCTCTCTTTTCTCGCTAGAGGAGGGTTGGCGGAAAATTCGGAAAGCGTCGAATCGGCATCTTTCATGGCTTAGGAAGCGTTTTGGACGGCTTCGGTATGTCTCAGTTCTTCAGGCTCAATCTGATGGCTATGCTCATCTTCATTTCATTGTGGAATTCCTGAATCACGCGTTTCCTGGTTTTCGTCATGTTGATCGTGATGGTAGCCTGTCCTGGCGTGTTAGTGAGAAGTACGACATTGCAGAGAATTGGGCATCTGGTCATGTTGATGTCAAGCTCGTTCAGTCGTTGAAGGGTGACTTGTGGTATCTTGCGAAGTATCTTGTTCGTTCTGCTGATTCCGTGAAAGGCGAGCTGGGTATGGCCCTCTCGCGTGATTTTGGCCGTCGTGTATGGTCCAAGAGTCGAAGCTGGCCCGGCGTCGACTCGATTAGGAATAGTGGTAACTCAAACTCATCTCTTCCGGATCTGTCTCAGGTTCGTGTCATAGTTCCTACTGACCCTCTCCGCTCCCTCTATTCTCGTTGCGTTATTGTGAGGTGGCGGTTCGAAGGTGTTCAATATTCATCTCCCCCTGGTGGAGATGGCTAGAAATCGGGACATTCGGGTGTCTCGTGGGCTTCGGAAGATTGCTTCACGGAAACCCGGTGTGTCCGTGTTGCGTGTCCGAGCGTAGGCGACGTAAGGAGCCGTAGCGACCCCATTCTGCATCGTCAGTTTTCTTTGTGTTTTTCTATTCGTTTCTCAGACCATTCGTGCCCGCAATGCTTGCATTTGAAATCGTACTGAACTTCTTCAACGTCGATAATTATCGGTTCGCCTTCGTAAAGGGTGATCCGCGCCGGGAGATATGGCCCTTGGCCAGCTCCTGCTCCTACTCCACCGTACCTTTTAGCACTTACACTTACTCCAGCATACCCTGTTGTCTTAGCAACCTTGGGTCTTCGGATCGTCTCCCTCTCTAGGCTAAGGCGCTCCTTGCTTTCAAGCTTGATGTGAAATCTGCGGTTACATCCAGGGCAGTGCCTGAAGAACTCCATTCGCTTGTAGGTTTGCCTTCGCGGCTTATTTGTTTTGGGTTTCAGCCCCTAGGGGTTGTCCGTCCCCTTTCTCGTCGTCGCGGGGTCCGGGGCGGAGCCCCGGCTTGTCTTGACTAGTACTAGATATCTCGCCGTTTTCTTATCCGTCTCTTGCTTAATCGTCTCTCATTCAAACCTAGATTCTCCATGTCGTTTCACTGTCGGTTCTCCGCGTGTGGGAATGGGATATACTGTGTTCGTTGTCGTGGCTGTCGGCAGTTCTATTGCGGTAAGCATTTTGCTGAGCACGCGAGAACGTGTCCCTTCAAATAGCATTCAAGAGCACTCGTTTGTCCCCTTCACTCTTCGCTCTCTGATAGGGGCAGTCCCTAATCGTGGTGAGGCCTTTGGAACGGTGCAAAGTTTCATGCCGGTGAACGCATCGTCGCGTCTTGTCATGCGTAGGGCATTTTGTTCTTGGTTGAGCGTGTCGCTCGGGTTTTGTTATAAAAACCGGAATCTGCATTCAGCTTGTAGTCGGGCTGTTGTGGGAAGCGGTTCCTTTTCTGGCCAGTTCGTCGATTACTGGATGGGCCCTTTGATCTCTCTGTCTACAGTGAGGCGGAGATGAATGGCATAGAGCTTCATCGGAAACTTATATTCGAGGGCTGGACTCTTCCGCAAAAGATGGTGAGAGAGTTACCACAATACGAAAGAACAAAGACCAGACTGTCTCATTCTACCTTTACAGGGGGGAAGGGTGGCAGACGAAGGATAGCGAACAGGGGTCGGAGCTGTGACGGTCATCTTACCGAATCCATTCAAGTCCACATCAGAATCTAAAGGGGAAGCACGCTCAAAGTCGGTGGTGTACTGATCATGGACAGCATTCTCCGAAACGTCTCGATCCTTGCCGGGGGTGGCATTCTTGTCACGCTTGTCTCGGGTCTACTGTTATTGATTAGGACGGGAGCAACCCTTCCCGATGTTCCCTATTACTACTACTACGGCGTACCGTTGGCGTGGAGACAGATTGTTTGGGGGGGCATCAGCATGGCAGTGCCTTCGACGGTTTTCTGGTTTCCTTTCCTGCTCGATGTGCTGTTTTACATGGCTGTCGGTTATGTCCTCATGGTTGCTTATCAGGCAAGCCGTGCAGGTTGGAAACTGAAATCTCTGCCTTTGCTTCTGGTTGCCGTTGGGTATGTTGTGAGCGTGACAGCGTATGCCGTGTGGCTTTACAGTCACCTACCTTCACCTACCTTCTAATTTCGGACGAAGGTAGTCTGAAATTAGAATTTTGACGAGTGCTCGTTGATGAATCAGCTTAATTTGCTTAGCTGTGGCTTGAAAGTTAGGTGTTTTTAGTCGTTGGTTCCCAAGAGGCGTTTTTCGAACTGTTTGCGTAGTTCCGGTGGTATCGGTCGGATATCCGGTCGTAGTTGGCGGAGTACTCTTGGGTAAATTGTGTCGACTCTCTCCGTAACCTCTTCGGGAGTTATTCCTCCCCGGTTCTCTGCATCTTGTCCGAGTTGCGAAGTGAAGCGTTGCCATGTTGGGTTCGATTCTAGGTCGTCTGCAAATTCCACGGCATTGCGGATTGCCTTTCGTCCTTCTTTCGTACCCAAAAGGAGGATGAATGCTCTCGCTTGGTTAGTTTGTTGTTCTGTAAGATTGTCCTTTTCTTGTGATAGAATGTTTCTTTGCATTCTGAGTTCTTCGAGTTCCTTCTCTAGCTGTTGCACTTTGCTAGGTAGTCTCGGGTCGGTGATTTCGAGGTCGATGAATGGATATGCTTCTTCGTAGAATGCTCGTAGATACTCGAAGTCGCGGTTTGAGTAGTGCTTGGCTCTCGTGTCTGGGTAATGTCCTTCAATCATCTCTTTCGCTTCTCTAGGTATGTGTGCGTCGTCCAATGCGTTTTCGAAGTATTTTCTGAATCCGTGTGTCGGTTGCAGTTCTGGGTCGAGGTGGGCTTTCTGTTTTGCGAGGGTTAGGAACTCGATTGTTGATGAGTACGGGGATTTTCCTTTGAAGAGCTTAGCTTCAGGGTCTGTGCTGATTAGTCCGTCTTTGATGCATTGGCGTAGTAGTTCGATTGAGTGTTTTCCTATGAATGCGAACCCGGCTTTCTTTCCTTTCGCGTAGTAGAATTTCGGTTCGAATCTTATGGCCACTGTGTCAAGTCCGGCTTCGAGGTCTTGTTTGATGTGTTTGTATTGGATTGCGAGAACTGTTCTTGCTCTGAGCCCGCTTTCGAGGTTCATGTAAGCGTAGAGTCTGAAGAGTGGTTTGTTGATGTAGGCGAATAGTTTGCGGGCTTCTTCTTTGGTGTAGCCTCTGTACCATTTTTGTTTGACGTATCGTAGTTTTGACCGTGGTAGGTCGTTTCTGCCGTTGTCTTTGCAGAAGCTTCTGATTGCGAGGTCTATTCTGCTTGCTTTCGCGTTTGTCTCTTCGCTCGCGCTCTCTTGTAGCATGTCCATGATGCGCAATGGCTTGGTTGTTCGTTTGCTGAGTAGTTCTTCGGGGGTAATGTTGTGCCTTCGGATGAAGTAGAGGAGGTTTCTCCCGTAGTTGTTGTAAACGGTGCTGTCAGGTCTACCCCAAAGCCACCGTTTGACCGAGGGGTGTTCGAGGATCAGCAGGTCAATGTCTCGGAATCCAATGTCGGCCTCTCTCGCTCGCATACCCCACTATAGAGGGCCGTCTAGATTTAACGGCTTTGAATGCATCCATGAAAACTTTGGGGCATACCTTCTTGAGACGGTTTGCAACCTCAGATTTAGGGAAGAGGTCAGCGAACACGGGGCGATTTCTCCTGGGCACCTCCGGGTGGTCTTACCCGGAATGGGTTGGAGTCTTCTACCCCACCTCCACCGAGAGTAAGCTGAAACATTATACCCAAGTTTTTCCTACTGCAGAGATCGACTCCACGTTCTACGCGTTCCCCCAGCCGGGAACAGTGCTGGGTTGGAACAGATTCTCTCCAAAGGAGTTCATCTTTTGTGCGAAAATCCCCCAGACGATCACTCACGACAAGCTGACCGAAATCGGTCCTGCCCTAGAAACTGAATTAGACCGTTTTGCGGAGCTGATGCTCCCACTGAATAACAGTGGAAAGCTCGGGTGTCTACTTCTCCAGATGCCGCCCAAGTACAAATACGACCTCGGCCATCTAGAAGGATTTCTCTCGATTCTTCCACATGGTTTCAAGTACGCAATTGAGTTCCGGCACAAATCTTGGCTGCAAAACTCAACATGGCCTATGCTCTCCAAGTACAACGTAGCTTACACAATCGTGGACGAGCCTCTACTTCCGCCCGAAGTACATGTAACGGCCGATTTTGCATACATCCGTTGGCACGGACACGGACAACGTCCCTGGTACGACTACCACTATACGGAAAAGGAACTAGATTCATGGATCCCGCAGGTCAAAGAGATAGACCATTCTGTCAAAACCACGTATGGCTACTTCAACAACCATTTCCACGGCTACGCTGTAGAAAACGCACTCAAGATCCTCCAGATGCTGGGAAAACTCACTCCGGTTCAACGTGAAGCCCTCAACAGGGCCAAAGCCCACTTGGAAAAAGGTAAAGGGCCCGAAGGCCTGGGGGAATGGACCAAAGGCGGCGATGACCGCCCAAAGATAATCGACCTCCTCAGTGCGCTGATGGGAGAATCGAGACTCGCCCGGGCACTGGCCATCCCGGACGAAGATGTGAGCGTCAAAACAGCCAGTCCCGAGAGGATTGTCGCAAAGATTCGCGACTACAATCTGACCATGGAATCTGGTTCCAAAACAATTATTCATAATTGTGGAGATTGGGAAAGGTCGATCGAGACGCGGCAGCTGTGCAAGCATATTGGGAAAGTCGTATTGATGCTGCCTGAGAAAATAGCATTAGGATGGGTGACTCAGATTCACGAAGACACTGACGCATGGCACTTTCAAAAGCCGATGGACAAAGCCATCGTTAACTAGGACTTTGTTTGACCGAGTTCCGTGGGAAGGTTCTTCTTTGATGACCATTCGTGCCAAGATCCAACGTAGTTTCTAGCTCGATTGTACCCCATCGATCTCAGCGCGTAGAAAGCAGCGGCTGCACGAGCCCCACGGTGACAATAAACCGCTATGTCAGAACTAGGCCGTAGGCCCATCGACCGCAGTTGTTTGCTGATTGATTGACGACTCTGGAATCCTTCATTTCCGCTGAGAAAATTGGTCCATTCAAACCAGACCGCTCCAGGTACCCTTCCTGAGCGTGGGCAGCACTCCCGGTTCTCTGATCCATCGTATTCTCCCCTGCTTCTCACATCCAATACGAACCCAGTCGGCGAGGTGGAGAGAGAGCGGACATGGCTGGTTGTAGCTAGAACAGCGGGGTCAGGATGAGCCTTGAAAATTGTGGGGACCGTGACTCTTCCTCTCTTTTCGACGGGATACTTGGAATCCTTCCAGGCTCTAAAGCCGCCTTCAAGCATCAGAGGGGTTCTCATCCCAGCGTACTCAAGCATCCAAGCGACTCGTGCAGCCCTCATTCCGAACCCAGACTCGTATACGATTGTTCTTTCGTCGCCTCTTAGGCCGAGCCGTCCAAGTTTCGATTCGAGGTCCCTATGAAATACGGTAAGACTCTTGGGATCTGTTCCGGGAATGAAGTAGTGGAAGAGATCGGCATTTCTTGCTCCGGGAATATGGGCTTTAGAATAGGCGGTCCTCGAACGGGCATCGAGGACGACGATGTTCTTTGATGCTAGGTGCTGTCTCAGCCAGCTCCGAGTGACGGTGGCTTTCAGAGACCTCAGTTTTCCTACGTTCTACTCGGGTTTGAGAATCTGCACCGGACAGGCAGCTAGCTGCTTGAATTTCTCAGCGTCGTTTTCGGAGCCAACGATGGCTCCGTAGTGCATTGGTATCGCGAGCTTGGGCTTGATCATTCTTGTAGCTTCAGCAGCTTCTTCGGGTGTCATCACGTACGTCCCGCTGACAGGTAGAAGCGCGACGTCGGTCTTGAAGCCTCTCATCTCGGGAATCGGATCAGTATCGCCAGCATGGTAAACTCGAACTCCACCGATCGATAAGATGAAGCCAACTTTTCCATCCTCCTTGGGATGAAATGGTTTCCCGGGTTCACGGAACTTGTTCAAGTTGTAGGCGGGAACAACCTCGACGGTAATATCCCCAAAAGCTACTTTGTCGCCCGGCTTTACGGTCTTGACCTCCTTTACTTTCATGCTTGAAAGCTCTTTCTTAACGGCGGGAATCGTCACGATGGTCGTCTTATCCGAAGAAACCTTCTTGATGTCATCGAGTGAAAGATGGTCGAAATGCTCGTGACTGACAAGAAGAATGTCCGCTTTGTCCGGAATAGGTCGTATCTTAAACGGGTCTATGATTATCGTCTTACCGTTCTTAATTCTGAATGAGTCGTGCCCGAGCCAGCTGATCTTAACCCCTTGATACTCGAACAATCATCATCACAGTTTCTGGGCCCCGGCTAACTCGATAATTAAGCCTTCTAGAAAAAACCGTTGTTGGAGAATACCCATAAATCATTGGACAATCGATCTTTGAGATATACGATGTATGACGTGATCATCATAGGGTCAGGATCAGCGGGCTACACCGCCGCGATCTACTCATGCCGAGCGGGAAGAAAAACCCTGCTCATCGCGGGATCAATACCCGGGGGCCAGTTGATGCTTACGTCAGATGTAGAAAATTTTCCCGGGTTCCCTGAATCGATAGTTGGACCCGAACTGATGGAACATATGAGGAAACAAGCTGAACGATTCGGTCCAGAAATCGTGTACGACGACGCTTCAGATGTCGATTTCAAGTCTAGACCATTAAGCGTGACTGTCGATAAGAAGACCTACGAAGGAAAGACGGTGATCATAAGCACCGGCGCAAACGCGAAGTGGCTCGGAATCCCCTCAGAGACCAAGTTTAGGGGACACGGAGTCTCAAGTTGCGCAACATGCGATGGCTACTTCTTCAAGGAAAAAAACGTGGTCGTGGTTGGCGGAGGAGACACGGCAATGGAGGAAGCGACGTTCCTCGCGAACATCACGAAGAAGGTCACCGTTGTCCATCGTAGGGACAAGTTACGAGCCAGCCAAATAATGCAGGAGCGTTCCCTAAAGAACCCGAAGATTAGCTTTGTCTGGGATTCAGTCGTGAAGGAAATTCTAGGAGACAACAATGTCACTGGGGTTACGAGCAAGAACCTTAAGACTGGAAAGGAACAGTTGCTCAAGACAGACGGGGTGTTCGTCGCGATCGGCTACGAACCAAACACTTCGATCTTCAAAGGACAAATAGATCTCGACCCCAAAGGCTACATCATCACCCACAAAGAAACCGAGACGAACGTGCCAGGAGTATTTGCGGCAGGAGACGTTAGGGATTTCAGGTATAGACAGGCGATCACAGCCGCAGCTGACGGCTGCAAAGCAGCGATGGACGCTGACAGGTTCATCGGCGAACACTACAAGAACTGAGTATCAGACTCTTGAAGTGTCCTAAGTGCGACCTGCAACTCGACTTCGTCGGGCGATACATAGTGCAAGAAGATTTCGAAGCTGGTGCTCCAGCTCAAATCCGTGACATGGAGGTGTGGCAGTGCGACCTGTGCAAGACCTACTACGAAACCAGCCGCAGCGGACAACCGATCCCGATACGCTTCATGCAGAGCCTGTTCAAACGGCTAGAATAAGGGATAGACTCAATCAGTCCTTGACGCTTTCAGTCTTGTCTTTCATAGTTCTCGGTTTATCCAGGCGCTCGTCGATCCTAAGAGTCGAGGAGATTCTCTTTGCACCCATCGACCGAACTGCCTCATGTGAGGCTTCAACAGCCCTGAGTATTGTTCGAACGTCTTGAGCTTCCAGGATTGTCGCCATGGGAGTGACTTGATACTCCAACCCCTCAATTTTGGAGATCGCCTGTAGCGCTCGCTTAACGTATCGGCTAACGCTAGTCCCAGTCCCAATGGGGTGAATACTGAACTCGGCTATCGATACAATTCGTCTTCTTTCCAGAGCCCGCACCGTGAAGGGTGCGATCGTGTTCTGTCTGTTAATT
>MNGO01000070.1 GCA_001918765.1 Crenarchaeota archaeon 13_1_40CM_3_52_10 | reverse complement strand
CCTTCCAATTTCCTCCTCGCATTTGTTATTCTTACACCTCTATTTTGCCATTGTACTGGCTTGCTGGCCCTGACAAGAGCCTGCATTTATCCAGCCTACCTGAACAGGTCGCTGGACCCGATATAAGGACTCTTTCACTGAGGGTCTGATCTTACAGTGATCGCGAAATCTCTTTATTTTTCTGAAGTTCGGAATGTGCGAGGCACCACGTTATCGGTAATATTCGGGAATTCGCTTGGCTACGAAAGCGCTCGACCCCTCTCGAAAGTCCTTGCTGGTGATCGTTCTAAAGAGTTCCTTGTATGCCGTTTCTAGTTTTGTCTTTGAGAGATCTGTCTTTCTGATTCGTTTGAAGCTGGAGTTGGAAACAGGGGATACGTGCATTATCTCTCGAATGATCTTCTCCAATGTTGGAGTGAGTTCCTCTCTCGGAACGGAATGGCTGACAAGCCCATAGTTCGTTGCTTGATCTGCACTAAGAGGGGACCCGGTTAAGTTCATCTCAACAAGTTTTCTCCCATTCATGAGGGAAGGTCCGATCACTCCGGAGATGCAGCAGAGCGCCCCGACTCGTCCGCCTGAGAAGGCAAAAGTCGACTCTGTCGAGGCGATGACAATGTCGGAGGCGAGCGCAATTTCTGCCCCCGCACCGTAGGCTGGTCCGTCGACGAGTGATATGACCGGTTTTTTGCACTTGAAGAGTTGGTCCCAGAACGGCTTGACTAGTCCGTAAACGAATTCCTTTGCTTCAGCTCTAGATTTGAAGCCGCCGACTTCTCTTATGTCGAGACCTGCGGAGAACGCCTTTCCGGCCCCGGTTATCTCTACAACTCGCGCATCGCCGTTTTTAGAGGCTATACTCAACGCCTTCCTCAGGTCGCGAAACATCCCCTTCGAAAGGGCGTTGAGGACTTGCGGACGGTTCATTTCAATCCGAGCGATACGATTCGCGATCTCGTATTCGACGTTTTCGAGCTTCATGTCGACAACTCACAGTACAAGGCGGTCGCCAATTGGAGAGTAATTTGGTTTTGTGTCGCCGGTTCGAGAACCTTTTTGAAGCGCTACGGGAAGAAACCTCCTGTCGGTGAGCATTATTACGATTAATCTGCCTTACAATTCGAACCAGAAACTCAAGACAGTTCTTGACCGCGTCAATGGTGACGAGTATCTTCAGAGTCTCTGGGATTGCATAAACACCAATGCGGTTCGGAGGCTTGGACTTTCAGATCATGGGAGAGTCCATTTCGCCATCGTGTCGAACATTGGTTTGAAGATTCTCCGAAACCTGATCGAGGCTGGCGTGGAACCGAGTATCGTCACGGACCATAAACTCACCAATGATGACGCTGAGGTTGTCGTTTTCCTTGGGTCAGTGTTGCACGACCTGGGAATGGTCGCCCATAGGGAGAACCATCAGATCTTTAGCGTCTCTCTCGCCGCTCAGATCATACCAGTTCTCTTGGCGGGCATTTATGGGGAAAAGGAGAGGGCTATCGTAACTGCAGAGGCTCTTCACACGATTTACGCTCACGAATCCGAGATTCCACAATTCACAATCGAGGCTGGAGTTGTGAGAGTAGCGGACGCTTTGGATATGAAAGAGGGCCGGGCCAGAATTCCGTTTACGGCCGGGAAGAAAGATATCCATGCTCTTTCGGCAATGTCGATCAGAGACGTGAAAATCCGAAAGAGCAAACAGAAACCAGTCATCGTGGAGATAAGCATGTACAATGAGTCAGGGATTTTCCAAGTCGATCAATTACTGAAGAAGAAGATACTAGGAACGAAGATCGAGGGATTCGTCGAAGTCGTTGCTCAGGTCGAGAACCAGCAAAGAAAAACTGTACTCACAAGATACACGCTGGGCGCGACAGACTCGTCGACTCCAAAAGTCAGTATCGAATGATCAGAGGGTTCTTGTGATTTGTTGATCCGGGAATTTGACCGTCCCGAAATTCGGGTCTAGGCAGATTCGACTTTTGCGAGTTTTCCGTATCTTCCGACGTTTAGTTGAAGTTCTCCTCTAAACGAGTCAACGTATCCGTTTTCGATTTGGACGGTATCGTTGACTGCGACTTTTGTTATGTTTTCGTTCCACAAAGTAACCTTGACGGTTCCCGATTCGTCTTGGAGTGTTGCGCTGGCTACTTGTCCGGGTCCGAACTTCGTCTGCACATCTCGAGGGGTTTCCATGTCGACGATCTTTCCGGCGACGTCAACTCTTCTCATTCCAGGTTTGAGTTCTGCGATTTTCAATGGTTATTCTCCTGTTACGACCTCTCCGGTCGCGAAGTTGCCTCTCACTGATGTTATTCTAACTTTCACTTGGTCGCCTTGGTTCGTGCCGGGCACGAAGACGACGAAGTTGTTGATTCGGGCTATTCCGTCCCCTCGCTTGCCGACAGAGTCTATGGTGACGTCGACTTCTTGACCTTCTTCCACCGGTGCTGGTCCGCGGTTCCGATCCTGTCCGCGGTCGCGGTCGTATCCGCGATCATACCCTCTGCCTCCACCGCCGCCTCCACCGCGGCCGTAGCTTCCCCCTCCTCCGCCTCTGCCATAACCTCCTCCACTGCTTCCTCCGCCGCTCCTAGAGTAGCCTCCTTTTCTACCGTAACTTCTTCTCGGTCTCTCTTCACCCATTTTTTCTTACAATCCTTGTGTTTGTCAAAGGGGTCTGAACTCTTCCAAGGTCAATATGAAAAGATTGCTGCAAGCAATAACTTGCGGGAAACCATTCTCATTCTGACCGGTCGGCCCAAAGACGCCTTCTGAAACAGTTTTTCGTGGTGGTTATGATATAAGACTTGACCCTCAGTTGGCTCCAATCACGCCCCCGAGCAAAGCTTAAGCTTCAATTCGACGGAGTTACTTAGCGTTAGAAAATGTCGGAATCGGCAGCTCAAACCGGCATTCTCGTAAAGTGTTCATCTTGCAACACCACCATGACGGACTTGGGAGACATTCCGTTCAGGACTGGAGGAACGAGTGGAGCCGCGCACCTTCTGTTTGGGAACTGGGCAGAGTTGGGCGAAGGGGTCCTCCACTTGGACGCGTTCGTCTGCCAGAACTGCGGACGTATCCAGCTCTTCGCAGACAGGCAGACTAGAGACTCACTAGGGCGTTGAGCCCGCGTCGCTTCCAAGAAGCTCTTGGCACCAATTCAGCGATCCGCCGCACTCGAGTCTAAGGGGGACAACAAATTGGGAACAGCACAGTTCTCAATCGCTGAATCCTTTCGTTCAACATCGCAGGCTACGGCGTTGATTCTGCCTTGGTTCTCTCATTTCTACGTTCTCGCAGGATCTGCGAGGAATTCGTAACCTAGCTGGATTGTTGGGTGTAGGTTCGGCTTCATTATAGTCAGCAGAAGAGAGCTTCCGATCGTCTGATAGAACGCGGGGGAAGAAACCAAATATTCGGGTCTTAGCTCGCTGGCTTTCTAAGCCTCTGGCGTTTCAAACGGAAAGACGTTCCTAGGCGACGATTTCGACCTTGAATCCTGTGCCCGGTTCTTTTGCTTGATTGGAGTTTGGGGGAAAACGTTCAAGGTCCATGGAATCTGCTTTGAGCGTTCTAAGGATAGTCTCCTCGTTCTCCTTTAGAAGGTGGAGGTGCTCGGCCTCAGTACTAATTACGATTCTCTTGATATTCGAGCCCAGCGATAGACCCTTGGCGGATTTTTCGCGTCGAGCATGAGCAATTAGGTCTAGGAGGAGCTTGCCGTTGCGGATCGATGCTTCGTCGAGTGTTTGGTCGGGCTCAGGCCAGCTTTCTTGGTGGACGCTCTTGGTGGCTGTTGATGGGAATTGATGGTAGACTGCCTCTGACATATGGGGGCATATGGGTGCAAGGAGCTTACAAATGGTCAGTAGAGCTTCCCGCAGGCAATATTGGGTTGCCTTGAGGTCCGCCTGATCCCTCCCAGGTTGGAGTCTGTGTTTGACTGCTTCTAAGTAATCATCAGCGAGCGCGTGCCAGGTGAAGTTCCTTATTGCTTCCAATGCTGTGTTGAATTGGAAGGTTTCGAAGGCTTCGGATACTTCCTTTGTCAAGTTGTGAAGCGAGCCCAGAAGCCAACGATCAATTAGCGAGAGTGTACTAAGGTTTTTCTGAGGTATGGATTCGGCTGTGTTAGCGAGAATGAACCTGGTTACGTTCCAGAGCTTCGTCAGGAACTTCTTTCCGTATTCGAGTTCGTTCCAACGAAATGGAATATCGTAGCCGGTTGATCCTCCCGCCGCCGCCCACTGGCGAAACGCGTCGGCGCCTGCTTTCTTGATCGCTTCGTCTGCTACCACATAATTTCCGTAGGACTTGTGCATCATACGGCCGTCGGTTCCCTTCACCATGCCATTGATTAGGAGAGTCTTGTAAGGCGCAGTTCCAAACAGTGCGAGGCTTCTGACCATCAGATAGTAGTCCCATGTTCGGACGATGTCGAGGCCATTTGGTTGGAGGTCTGCCGGAAAGAGTTGCTTGAAGAGATCTGACTTGTTGGGCCAGCCCGCGTGAATTGCGGCTGTTATCGATGAGTCCATCCACGTGTCAAGGACGTCCATTTCTCCTCGAAGTTCACTGCTACCGCACTCTGGACATTTTTCCTCCGGGGACGTGTCTTTTCTAGGGTCCACTGGGAGTTTGCTTTCTTCCGGAACTATCACTGTCCCACATTTAGTGCAATACCATACGGGTATGGGAGTGGCAAAGATTCTCTGTCGGGAGATTACCCAGTCCCAGTCAAGAGACTCAGCCCAATCGATGAGTCGTTGTTTGGAGAAGGGTGGAACCCAAACTAGCTTGCCTGCCCAATCGACGACCTTCTGCGTCATGTCTCGGGTTTTCATGAACCATTGGGGTCTTGAGATAATCTCGACGGGCGTTTGGCATCGCCAACATGTTCCGATATTTTGTTGTGTCGTTTCCGTCTTGCTGACTCGTCCCTTGGCCTGAAGTTCCGCAACTATCTTCTTTCTTGCCTCCTCAGCTTTGAGTCCCTTGAACCGTGGGTCGTCGACGGACAGTCTGCCATTTTCTGTTAACGCCTTGATGACTGGGAGATGATACTTCATCTGCCATCTAACATCTGTTTTGTCGCCAAATGTGCAGATCATCACCGCTCCTGTACCGTAGCGGGGATCTACCTCGTCGTCGGATATTACGAGGGCTTTCTGCCCGAAGATGGGCACAGTAACCGTCTTTCCGACTATCGTCTTGTACTTCTCATCCTTTGGATGCACTGCGATTCCAACGCAGGCGGCGAGAAGTTCGGGGCGAGTCGATGCGATCTCGATTCCCCCAGTGGGGTCTCCGAACCGCATGTAGTATAGCGTCCCCTTACGTTCTTGGTACACCACTTCTGCTTCTGCTATCGCTGTTTCGTCACGGGGACACCAGTTTACCGGGTGCTCGCCGCGGTAGAGGTGCCCTGATTTGAAGAGTTCGATGAAGGAGAGTTGAGTGAGCTTGTAGTATGAAGGATCCATTGTCTTGTATTCTAATGCCCAGTCGGAGGATATTCCTAGCAGGTTCATCGATTGTTTCATTTTGGCGATGTATTCGCCCGTAAGCTTGCGGCACATCTCGACGAACTGGTCCGGTGGCACATCGTTCTTTCGGATCTTGAACGTCTGCTCAACTCGGACCTCAGTCGGAAGCCCGTGGCAGTCCCAACCCTGGGGAAAGTGTACGTTGAAACCTCTCATTCTCTTGTAGCGAGCCACGAAATCGATGTAGCACCAGTTCAGCGCGTTCCCAACATGAAAATCACCACTGGGATATGGTGGTGGTGTGTCGATACTGAAGGCCTTGCGCGATTTGTCATGAGGGTCGAAGTGGTAAATGTCGTGCTGTCGCCAATACTCACGCCAATTGGCTTCTTCGGTGACAGAGTCGTAGCTCTTGCTTAGAGTGTAGTTGAGACTAGATCCTAATTCGGTCTTCGAAGAATCTTCGGATGCCTTGCTCTCTAGACGGCTCAAATTCGGTTCTTTCGAACTTGGCGGTGATGCAAGCTCCTACGCCTGGACAGGAAGAGTTCCTGGTTCGGGTATCTTATAAGCCGTTGGACCCACTCGATCACGAATCCTCTTGGCGAACCAGATTATCCCCACAGTGATTGACAGAGTTCCGATTACGAGCAAGCCACCTAGACTAATCACGTTGACTAGTAATGCGAACAGGCTGCCCGAGCCCGAGACAGGAAAACCAAGCGCCAAGACTTCAAAGTAGAAGTCAAAGAACCAATGCAAGAGTACCGCCGCATATGCCCCGTAAGCAACGAAGACAATCGCAAGAGCAATGCCGGAGATGCCCGCCGTGACAACTTTTCCCTGCCCCCAATTTGTCCCCCCTCCGGGCTCCACGTGAGCAAGGCCGAACGAAATCGACGAAACCGCGATGAAGATCCATTCGAGCCAATGCACTCCACGCCATCCGTTTAAAGTGAAAGTGGGATATCCTGTCTTTGCCTTTGCACGTTCCGGGGACAGTAAAGAGAGACCTACTAAGGAAAGGAACTTCGATTTCGACGGTCCTTGTCTTGTCACGAGTCTCCTCCACAATACCCTCAGTGGGATTACGAGTCCCAAGGGTGTAATGATTCTGAATGCGAGTTCTTCACCGATTGGTGCATACGCCAGGCCCGCGAACAGTTGTGCCGGGGTGGGGCATGGGTTGATCTTGGGATTACAGAGAGTTCCAGATGGAACCCCTGCCACACTTAGAAGTTCCGTGACGAGCACGACAACGATCAGTAGTGCTGAAGAGACCAGTGGCATTGCTACCAGCCAATTGGATGAGCTCGTGATTCGTCCAACTTTCGTTAGCCTCTTTAGTGATAGCAAGAAACCGCCTCTTGATCGGAATGCTGCGACGAAGCATGCTCCGAAAACTAAGATACAAAAGTAGGTTACGGCCAGCAGGTTGATGGAGACCGCAATCACAGGCAGCCTCGCATAGATGAAGAAAGCCCCCAGAGGGGGTTGACCGCTGAAACTCGAGAGGTCGTTACCGAGTTGTGTTGCCGTGATTAATGTGGGGGCCGTTGCCGTAACTAGGATGTAAGAAAGAACAGCGACGAACACTCCTATCGTGGACATCCAACCGAGAACTGCCCGTGAGGTTGAACTCATGGGCTTTGTTGGCCTAGCAGACTGGTATCTTACCTTCGGTCAAGCGCTTGGTGAAGTCATTAATGCTGTTGAGATCTGACTTCGCTATCTCTGAGGTGGCTTTGGAGACCTGTTTCAGTTCTACTCCTTTGTCGAGGATTAGCTCGATGCCAGCAACTTTGGGGTCGTCTATCGATCTTCCGATCTGGCTTAGTAGCCAGACGTAGACTTCTTTCACGCCGGGGACCTTTTGATGGACGTGTTGGGCTATTTCATAGGTTAGAAGGTTGTAGATCTTGCCCACGTGGCTGACAGGGTTCTTGCCTGCTGCTGCTTCGGAGCATGTTGGCCGGTTCAAGGGTATGACGCCGTTAACTCGGTTTCCGCGTCCTACTTGGCCACCGTCACCGTCGTCGGCAGAGGTTCCGAGTACTGTGAGGTATATTCCTCCCATACCGCGTCCTTTCTTGTCTAGAGTATTGATGTCTATGTTTACTCCGTCGAACTTGACTCTTGACTTTACGAAACGCGTTACGTCTTCGATGACTTCGGACTTGCGCTGGAAGTACTGGTTCTCGTTCTCAATCAACCGATCGACAAAAGCTAAAGCGATTGTTAGGTTCAGTTCTCCTCCTTCCCGCGATCCCATTATCTTGACATCTTCACCGGTTTCCGGGAATTCTTTCTTGAAGCTGGGCGAGTTGATGTAGCGTTCCGTATCTAGGACAATTGTCTCGGTAGGGGTGAATGGGGCATAGCCTACGGCGGCCGATGTGTCGTTTGCCCCGTAGAATTTTCCTTTTCGGCTGAATATGTCTCTAAGGGCCTCCGATCCTCGTGCCAGCTCGACTTGGTATCGAACGTGTCTGTCTGGGTCGACGAATCGGAGGTTTTTCTTGAACCATTTCTTTGCTGTAGAGACGGCTATCTCATCGATGGGGACGGCGTCCCCGTCCACGTCATAGGTGGCTCGGTCTCCAAAGACCATCAGCATGGGACGTTTGACTTCGCCCCCACCGAAGTTTCTTCTGACTTCTCCGGCTGCTAGGAGCCCTTTGTCGATGTTGTGGTGAAGAACCGATCCGTACCGTTTGATGTACTCTCTGCTTAGAGAGACGGAAACCTCGTTCATTATGGCGTCGCATATGTGGTCGGGGTGTCCGAGTCCTTTTCTCTCGACAATTTCGAGACCTTGTTCACCCACAGGGGTCTGTCTTAGTTCGTTGACAACTAGGACCATTTTCTCAAACTCAAGAGTTTGAATGAGCCGCGGGGAACTTCTGTTATTAACTTTTGTTAGCCTATTCCCAAAGGAATATTTTCACGCGGAATTACTTCTTGCGCGCGGCCGTGACGATCGAGATTACGTCGCGATCTCGGAGAAGATAATCGTTGGGTAACCTCAGACCATCTCGAGTATCAATAGCGTAGAGCATTTTCGCGGCTAGTTCTGAGTGTATCTCCTTAGCGAGGTCTTTCGGTGTGTATTCGCGTGGAACCAGGAAAACGTCAGGTAGGACGTTTCTTTTCTTGTCAGAGAAGGTTTTCGGGTCCTCAACTGGATAGACTGCGTTCATTCCTAGGAGCTTGAAGACGGCGGAGTTGAGTGCAAACTCCACTCCGGTCCTCATGAGTTTCGTCAATACCTTTTGCTGGACATACGCGAGGGCCCAAGCTTGGTCCTTCGATATTCGCGATTCGTCGAGGACCCTGAAGGTCTCCTCGCCTGGAACGTATTGTATGAAGCCTTTCTCTTGAGCTCGTTTCAGTGCGAGTTCTGCTTCGCCAGAAGCTGGGATGACGAGTTGGGAGCTGAATTCTTCGCGTAGTTTCTCAAAATTCTTTTCGGAGTAGGCGAGGTCCATTTTGTTGGCGATGATCAAGGTTGGTTTGGAAGCGACCCGTATGTTTTCCGAGAATTTTCTGGAATCCTCATCCTTCCACTCTTTCGGGTGTTTTGTGGATAAGTTTGCGGCTTTGAGAGCTGCGGTTACATGTTCTAGCTTTACTCCTATTCCAGCCAGCTCTTTGGCGAGAGCCTTGTCGTAGCCTCCCGATTTGAGAGGTCGTTTGCGGAGCCGTTGTAGTGACCTGTCGACAGATACCTTGAACCAGAGAACAAGCTCTTCTTCAATGTCGTAGACATCCAGTATTGGGTTTCCCATTCCAGCGTGCGCAATCTTTCCATCGGGGTCTATGCTACCTGAGGCGTCGACAACATGGAGGAGGGCATCCGCTTGCGCGACCACGTTTAGGAACTGGGTTCCAAGCCCTTTGCCTTTCCATGCTCCCTTGATTAGCCCGGGAAGGTCGAGCACCTCGACGGGTATGAATCGCCAGCCGTCTACACATGTCGAGTTGCGCGGTCTGTCCTTTAGGCCGAGTTCTCTACAAACACAGAGCGTCTGGACTTGGCCTGTGGCGACGTTGGGTTCCTTTGTTGTGAAAGGATAGGTCGAGACTTCGGCTGTGCTGGAGGTCGCCGCGTTGAAGAAGGTGGTTTTACCAGTATTTGTCTTTCCGATGATGCCTATCCGAATCAACCAGGAATCCCCGGTCAGGATGATCGGGTTTACGTGGTATTATAGCTCATGGATTCTCTCGCTGGTGCGGCTACGAGAGCCGAAGCCGTGAAGGACGGGCGTAGGAAAAATCGACCACCCGGGGTCACCATGAAGAAGAATGTTTTAGAAAATAGGTTGACGACAGCCGGTTGGAGTACTGAGTCCTAACAGGCGAACCGTTTTTAGAGAGCCTAACTCGGGCTTTCAGGGTCTAAGAATGCCGTCGGAGATTACGAGTACAGATCAATTCGTCAGTCTGTCAGAGGGTGCCTTAGAATGCCGGGTGAAGCGTACCAAGGACTTGGTAAAGCTGAAGCTCCGAACCCCCCGACAGCTCTACACTCACAAGGTGAAAGTGGAACGCGCTGACGATGTCATCAGGCGACTAAAATGTGAGATAGTTGAAGTCTAGCCACCGTGTGCCACGGGAATGATCGTCACCTTCGTCCCGGGCTCGATCTGAGTCATTAACCCATCGAAAATATTGCAGTCCTGATCATTCAATAATATGATGACATTCGATCTGGGATCTTCGGTTCCAGCATCGACCAAAAGTTCTCTGAAAAACTTGTTTCCCACAGTATTCAATAACGTAGAGATTAGTTCTTGGACGGTTAAGACATTCGGGGCCGGCAGCACTATTTCCCGGTTTCCGGCTGCCGAGCCGAGAACTCCGATTAGCTTCACCGGCACGAGTTCAACTGGAATGGTCGCGGCTTCATTCAAACAAGAAAACCTCTTCCAAGTAACGCCTGCTACCGACCCGTGATCCTTCAGGTAGCCGTTTAACCTTCCTAGATTGAATGTATTCCTGATATCGGGACTGTGCCTCAGAAAAATCAGAACCTCTTAGCCAATCGACGGGGACGCCTCCTCCCAAAGGCCTTGAGGGAACAAGGTGGCGGGTAGATTTCGGAGGGAACAACTTTCCTTTCATAACGGTCTCTACGACCTCTTTTTTCTCTATCTTGATAGTTGACATGACAAGACTCTCTGAGTCTGTTGCTTCCATATCCTTGTTGTCTTGATAGGTAATTCTAACGCCCTGTTTTCGAGCAGCGATTTCTATATTGTGAGAATCTTGGACCATCTGGTAAGGGTCTGGACTACGAACCGGGAACGCCAGATAGGACTTGAGTTTCTCGACCGTCGCGTACCATCGTCTCTTTGACAGCCCCTCCTCGCATTCGTCAAGACTCACGTTCTTTGGTTTCAGTCGCCTGAGGTCATTCTCAAGGCTCTGAAGGTTGGATCCTGAAAGTTGCCTAAACCACCTTTCTATTGCAATTTTGGGATCGTCGTAGTCTACGAGAGCCGAGGGAATGAAATTGCACTTTAGCTGCTTGATCGCGGCCAGCCGGTGCGTCCCGTCGAGAACGATCCCCGTTCTCATGTCCGCTATGATTGGGTGTCGCAAGACCGGGTTTTCTTTCAGAGCGTCAACGAGTCTCTTCAGGTCTTCGGCAACTGTCTCTTCGTGCGGGTTTAGATCCGATGTCTTCTTGAGCGTGACAAGAATAGGTATTCTGCCACCGACGATCGAATAGCCTTGGGAAGAGTGAGCTTCCAAGAGGCTGCTAGGCCAACTGTGCTATGCTTGGTCGTCTGGTCCTTCGGGTCCAACTTCGCCTGGTGCTGCAGCGCGCCTCTCTTCAACTATCTTTAGCCGCGTAACGTAGCCGACGATCCTGTTTCTAAGCCGCTTAGTTCTCGCATCGACAAGTGTGGCTAGGGCCACCTTATTTTCTTCATAATTCTTGCTGAACTTGTCCGGATACCGGGCGACCAGTTCTCTCGATACTTTCTTGACCGCGGCTATCCGAACTTTTCCCACGCTAGCACATCCGAGAGGACCGCGAGCCCTTTGGTGGACTTTTAAATATTGGCGCGAAAGCGCCGGCTCGTTCGACTAACGCTTTTATACTCTGGTTTGGGAACCGAAATCGGTCCCATCCTTGGGAGAGAGCGAGATATCAACCGCTGCAGTGCATCGGCTCATAAAACGAGGCGGGGCCGGGCGAATAGGGGACGATGCGGCGGAAGAACTCAGAAAGGTGGTTGAAGAGTTTGCCATCCGAGTGGGAAAGGAAGCTCTGGAACTAGCAACGCACGCGGGGCGGAAAACAGTGAGATCGGAGGATATCCGTCTCGCTGTTAAGCG
This sequence comes from Crenarchaeota archaeon 13_1_40CM_3_52_10, assembly GCA_001918765.1. Classification (GTDB taxonomy): domain Archaea; phylum Thermoproteota; class Bathyarchaeia; order 40CM-2-53-6; family 40CM-2-53-6; genus 40CM-2-53-6. The sequence continues at coordinate 22,477 of MNGO01000070.1, read as the reverse complement.
CATACAGAAGGAATAGCCCGAAAACTCGCCCACAGTAGAGATAAGGTTTTTATTCGCAACTCCGCCGGTCCCTCTTTCCGAGTGCTAAGAGTAAATGTCGTATCTTACTAACCAACCTATCCTGATTCTGAAAGAAGGCTCTAATCGTAATCGTGGGAAGGACGCTCAGAGGAGCAATATTAGTGCCGCAAGAATCGTTTCTGAAGTTGTCAAGACGACCCTCGGGCCGAGGGGTATGGACAAGATGCTTGTCGACAGTCTCGGCGACGTTACCGTGACAAGCGATGGAGCCACCGTACTTGACGAGTTAGATGTTCAGCATCCAGCTGCCAAGATGCTTGTTGAGATAGCTAAGACCCAAGATGATGAAGTGGGGGATGGAACCACATCTGTTGTCGTTCTTGCCGGTGAGCTACTGAAAAGGGCGGAGCTCTTGCTCGACAAGGGTTTGCATCCGACCGTGATTAATGCCGGTTTCAAAAAGGCCGCTGAGAAGGCGCGCGAGATTCTGAACGAACTCGGAAAACCCGTTGACCTGAAAGACACCGAGATCCTTCGGAAGATTGCTGTAACCGCGATGCGCGGGAAATCCCTTGGGGGGGCTACGGAACACTTTGCGAATATCGCGGTTGACGCAGTCAACTACGTTATTGAGAAAAGAGGCGACGCTTTCTTTGCCGATATAGAGAATATTCAGCTAGTGAAAAAGGAAGGCAAGAGCCTCCTAGACACCGAGCTGATCAAGGGCGTCATTGTAGACAAGGAGGTCGTCCATCCGGGCATGCCGAAGAGAATTGAGAAGGCGAAGATCGCACTCTTGGACACGCCGCTGGAGATTGAGAAGACCGAGTTTAGCGCTGAGATCAAGATCAGCAACCCGCAGCAGATGCAATCCTTCCTCGACGAGGAGACAAAGCTGATGAAAGACATGGTTGAGAAGGTCAAAAAGTCTGGCGCAAACGTTGTTCTCTGCCAAAAGGGGATCGACGAGGTAGCTCAATCATTCATGGCCAAAAACGGAATACTGGCTGCTAGGAGAATCAAAAAGTCGGACATCGAGAAGTTGTCGAGAGCAACAGGCGCCCGAATAATCACCAACTTGGAAGACATTCGCAGCGCCGACCTCGGATTCGCGGGTCTTGTTGAAGAGCGAAAGGTAGGCGACGACAAAATGGTCTTCATCGAGGATGCAAAGGACCCGAAGTCCGTCAGCATCCTAATTAGAGCGGGCCTGGAAAGGCTTGTTGACGAAGCGGAGAGAGCCCTCAAGGACGCCCTCTCAGTCGTCATTGATGTTGTCAAGAAGAACAAGATAGTCGCAGGGGGCGGTGCAATTGAAATCGAGCTGGCGAAGAGAATTCGCGATCTCGCGCCGAAGATCGGAGGAAGAGAGCAGTTGGCCGTTGAGGCGTTCGCCGATTCGCTGGAATCGATTCCGCGGACCCTCTCAGACAACGCAGGCCTCGAACAAATCGACATCCTGGTAGCTCTACGAGCAGCTCACGAAAACAAGGGCCTTTGGAGTGGAATCAACGTTCATACCGGTGAAGTTTCTGACATGTGGAAGGAAGGAGTATTGGAGCCGGTTAAGGTCAAGGAGCACGCAATCGGATCTGCAGTAGAAGTCGCATCCATGATCCTGAGAATCGACGATGTTATCGCGGCGGCTAAGCCGCCTCCGCCACCGAAAGGCGGTCCGCCTCCAGATTAGCCATCCGATAACCAAGAAATCTACCTGCCACCGAGTGCCTTCGCCATGGGAGGCTAATGGCCGTCTTCACCCCCTTCTCGTCTCTCATATCAAGGTCCTGCTCTTGCGCGCTACCTTAACCGATTCGGCACGTAAGGGGCGATGCCAAGGACGGGTCAGCCTTGCTACTTTCAACTCAATTCCACCTACCTACGCCCCACCCAGTCACCCACCGACTGGAAAAACGCTAACAAACCGGCAAAAGATTGCACTAGCAGCAACGATAATTTTCGTGCTTTTGTTGTTCATCGTGCCGCGTCTATTGCGTCACTATGTGGGTTGATTCCGGGCAAATGTCCAGTGTGAATGGCGCATGTGAGGTTCGGAAAAACGACAATCCTTAACTGAAACTTATTTTCTGGGAGCCTGTGCTCCGGTAGTATAGCCCGGTCCACAAGTTTGGCCGAGAGTATGCCGGACTCTCGATCCGGCGACCCGGGTTCAAAAGGCTCTAAAGAGCCTGAATGTCCCGGCCGGAGCACTAGACCACAAACTTGGCCAACATCATACTCATAACCGGAACACCCGGAGTCGGAAAAACCACACTGGCCAGGAAACTCTCCCAGAAATCAGGTTTCAAGCTGATCGAACTTAGCCATCTGGTAAGGAAAGAAGAGCTCTACACTCGCTTTGACAGAGCTAGGAAAACCTATGTTGTCGATGAAGAAAAGCTTCGAAGGCGGTTGGAGGCGTTGTCACGATCATCCGAGGGAATAGTTTTGCCAACTCACTTGATTGGAAGATTTCTCCCGACATCCTCAGTGAAATTAGCCTTCGTACTTCGCCTAGACCCAATGGTCCTGTATAGGCGCTTGCGCGCGAGAGGGTGGACGAAAAGAAAATCATGGGAAAACACAGAAGCTGAGATATTAGACGTATCTCTCCATGAGTCTCGCTCGCTACTGGGACCCCGGAGAGTGTATGAGATTGACACCACTCGAAAATCGGCCCCGGCAGTTTACAGGGCAGCGTTACGTGCTTTGTCGAGAGGGAAAACCGGTAGGTCTGGAGTAGTAAATTGGCTTGCTCGATACGATCCGTTAGAGTTGGAGAGAACGCTATGACTGAGAGAAAGAGGTTCTGGATTATCAAATGCCCGCGTTGCCAGACCTATCAGATTGCTGATTCCAGGAACAAGAGCAAGACGTGTTCTCAGTGCTCGCGACGATTTGAGATTCTCGAGCTGGCCATCCTCACCTCTGCTAAAGACGCGAGGGAAGCTAGGGCTATCGTGGCAGAGCTGAAGATGCCGAGAACGACCGCATCTGAACCAAAGGTGATATAGCGGGTCTCCCGGTCAGCTCGGTTCGAGGGTGCTGGAATAACTGTCTTCGACCGCGGGTCGTAAGTTCATGGAGGAACTCTCAAATCTTCTCCAAAAGCACGTCAGCGTTTTGACCACGCAGGGGAAGACTTTCATCGGCACTCTGACGGGGGTTGATACGGAAACCCTTAGCGTCTGTCTCACGAATGCGAAGTCGGATGCAGGAGATATTCACAAGGTCTTCCTGAACGGGGACACGATTGTCCAGATATCTAGTTTTGAGAAACCGTTTGATCTTCAGAGCCTTGGTGAGAGGCTTGAACGTGTTTTCCCAAGAATGGTACGGGTGATGGATGAAGCAGGCGTGATAGTTGTCATGGATAGGATACGGGTTAACGAGAGGGGAATTATCGAGGGCACTGGTCCTGCCGCGGAGCGGGTTCAGAGAGTCTTTGACGAGTTCATGAGGGAAAAAGGCGTCAAGGCCTAAATCCCGTTTTGTCCTTTCAGGTACACGGCAAGGATCTTCTCGCCAGAATTGGAACACTGACCACCAAGAGCGGTAGCTTTCAAACACCCCACATGTTTCCGGTCGTGGACCCGAACCGCCCGGTTCTCGATCCGAAATTCTATCTTGAGTCGGGCATCAGAGCGATAATGACCAATGCTTACCTGTTGAAGAGGGGCCGACCGGGCCAACTGCCGAAAGATGTGCATGGGACCCTGGGTTTCAAAGAGACGGTGGCCACAGATTCTGGGGCCTACCAGATTCTTGAGTACGGCCATGTCGGCGTGAAGCCCGCAGAGATCGTTGCTTACCAGGAAAAGATTGACACTGATATTGGAGTGATTCTTGATTTTCCCACTGGCTTTCACAGCGATGCAAGGCGAGCGGGATGGACTGTTGACGAGACGGTTCGGAGGGCAGATGAGGCTCTAAAGAGAATCAAACGGACAGATATCCTCTGGGTGGGTCCGGTCCAGGGCGGAGTCCACATCAAAGAGGTCGGACGGTCCGCCGTAGAGATGGGAAAGCGACCATTCTCAATTTATGCGCTAGGCAGTCCTACGGAATTGATGGAGGCGCAGCGGTTCGACGTTCTAGTGGACATGATAGTCGCTGCTAAGAAGGGTCTCCCTCACTCCCGCCCTTTGCACCTTTTCGGCGCGGGCCACCCTGCCATGTTCCCATTCATAGTCGCTCTCGGCTGTGACATGTTCGATTCAGCTGCCTACGCGCTTTATGCTCGGACGGGCAGGTACCTCACTTCTGATGGCACCCAGGAACTGGCCGAGATCGAGGAATTCGCCTGCATGTGCAAGATCTGCGACAACATCAACCCTGAAGAGATGAGACATCTCGACACAACTGAGAGAGAGCAACTCTTGTCGAAACACAATCTTCTCGCCTGCTGCTCAGAGCTACGCAGGATCCGAGAAGCGATAAGAAAGGGCCATTTGTGGGATCTTCTCGAGCATCGTGCTTACGCCAACCCAGCTTTCAAGAAGTTCCTGGCAAAGATCATTCAACATTCCCCATTTCTGGAACAGTTTACGCCCACTGTCAAGCCTCGTGGAATCTCCCATTTCGGCGAGGCCAGCGATCACAGACCCGAGATGGTCCGTTACAGTGCAAGGAGGCTTCGGGTCCCAGTAGAAAGAGGAAAGGCGGTCGTTCTCTTACCCGGTAGATGGAGGAGACCCTATCACGAGGACCCTCGCAACCTCCCCATAGTTAGCAAGCTTGCAAACAGGTCGAACGTGTCCATCTGCTTCTACACGATCCCCTTTGGGCCTGCGCCAATGGAGCTGGACGAGACTTTTCCGCTAGCGCAGACCGAGAGCTTCGACAGTCGCGACCCGATAATGTACGACCAGCGAGCCATGCAAGTGGCCGAATGGGTCAAACGATTATCGCCGAAACTGGTTTTTCTGGTTTCCGAGGGAGAATATGGTGTGGCGATTGGAAAAGAACTCTTGGGACGATCTATGAAGCTCAAGGTCATCAGAATCCATGCGACAGGGTCGAAGCCGGACCGTACTGTAGGTTCGATCATTCGGCTCTTGGGCTAGGAGTACAGTCTCTCGTGCGATTTCGTAAGCCTCGATTTGTGGTCAAACTCTCGCTCGATAAGTTTTGCATCCTTCAACAGTTCTTTCAAGTTCACCTTGAAATTGTACGCTTGTGAAATCTTCCTGATAGCTAGCGCAGCAGCTGCAGGGTCGGCCCTGGCTGGCTCAGCATATGGCAGAACAGCGATGGCAGGGAAGTCGTGGATTTCAAACTCACTCAACATCACCGCCAGTGGCCCATAGACCAGTAAGCCCGGCTCAAGGATTGGCGCCTTGAACACTTTAGCACGGTCAAGATACGCGCCGGTCGGAACGATACAGAAATCATCGTTGTTATTCCTGAACGACGAATCCAATCCTCCGATCAGAATCGCGTCTTTGAATTTGCCCTTCACGGCCCAGCTTGCCAGGACCTTCGCAAACTCCGCCTCTTCGGATCTGTGGGGAGAAAATTCCAGCTTGACTAAGACTGTCTTGCCTCTTCGGTAGACTTCGAATGGTGTGACCAGTCCTCCGTCGGCTGTCCCGACCCAGGGTGGAGGGTTTGCAACTTGGACAAATCCCACGCGCTCGGCTTTCAGCGCGTGAATCATATAGGAGGTGGCAATGTAGCCAGTCTGTCCCACACCATGGAACCCTGTGATCAGTGTGGAGCCTTTGAGGTTCTTTGAATCGACGAGGAGCTGAACTGGCACTCTGATTCCAACTGAGTAAGGGGATTCGTCTATCCTGTCGTGCCTAAAAATCTCTCCGGAGACTCGATTGTAGGGCTTTTATTGTAGTCTCTCAAACCGGTTCACGCGTAGAGTGAACTAGAATTCCTCGCGATAATCCATTTCATACTGTTACGGTGAACTGATGAAAATCAGGTTCTTAGGCGCCTGCCAGGAAGTAGGCAGGTCCGCATTCGCAGTAAGCGTCGGCAGCAAGTACCTCGTCATGGATTACGGCGTGATGGTGAACCATCACGTAGGATTTCCGATGCACATCCCTCCGAAAGAGGTGGAGGCGATCGTGCTTACTCACGCTCACCTCGACCATGTTGGGTCTGCTCCGATATTCTACATTCACGGTGGTGTTCCACTTTATGGAGTACAACCAACTTTCACGCTTACCAGTCTGATCATCAAAGACTTCCTCAAGCTCAGCGGATACTACGCGCCGTACGAGTTCATGGACCTCCAGACGATGCTAAAGCACACGCGGGAGCTTCAGTATCACCAGTCGATCGATGTCGGCGACGCATCTCTCACTCTAGTCAATGCAGGCCACATACCGGGGAGCGCTCAGGCGATAATTAACTCCGAGGGCAAACGGCTACTCTACACTGGCGATTTCAACCGTCAGCCAACTAGGCTTGTTGACGGCGCAGACCCGAGTAATTACAAGGACTTGGATGCGATCATCATCGAGGGAACGTACGCTACAGAAGACCATCCGATGCGGGATGGTTTGGAAAAAGAGTTTGTCGAAAAGGTAACCGAAGTGGTTGAGGGAGGCGGAACAGTCCTTGTACCCGCTTTCGGTGTCGGCCGATCCCAAGAGCTTCTATCGGTACTCTCTGCTTATCATTTCGAGCATCCGGTTTTCGTCGATGGAATGGCCTTGGACGCTATGGAAATGTTGCTGAAATATCCCTCATCGCTAAGAGACTCATCGGTGTTCGAGCGAGCTAGTAAGATGGCTCACTGGGTCGACGGGTGGAACGATCGGCGCAGGGCAGCAAAGACCGCGGGCGTGATAATATCTCCAGCAGGCATGTTGAAGGGCGGCGCGTCCGTCTTCTACATGGAGAATGTGGCTGCGAAGAAACAGAACGCGGTGTTCATGGTCAGCTTCCAAGTACCCGGAAGCCCTGGCAGAATCCTCTTGGAGAGGAAGAAGTTCGTTATCCATGGCAAGGCCCGACCGGTGGACGCGAGAATAGAGAGGTTCGACTTCTCATCCCACGGCGGCAGACGAGAATTGGAACTGACACTGTCCGATCTGGACAAGAAGACGAAAGTGTTCATCGTGCACGGCGCGGAAGGAAACTGCAAGAAACTTGCCGAATGGGCCTCCAAGGAACAGGGATTAGACGCGAAGGCCCCTAAGACTGGGGACATTGTCGAGATCTAGGGCTCCATGCCAGAGGAAGAACAAAGGGCCTTCAAGCCCCGCCCACGCCACCTCTACCCAGTGATTCTCAGCCTAGCTGTAACTGGTCTTCTGGGGTACCCGATTTCAAACCAGGTCGTTCCGCCAGCTCAAGTAACTCCCTTCCAGGGTGACTCTTTGAGCTCGGCGAGCCTTAACGCCGTCATCTTCGTTATCGCGCTCGGAGGAAGCGCGACAGCAATGTTCCTCATGGTTCGAAGAGGCCGGATGAATTTCATCCGTTCATTGATCAAAGCAGCCGTTCTTATCGTATCCTTCGCGGTAGCCTTCTGGTACTCATCCTCGATTCTCCTTCTGATTCCGAACCCTCCGGCGGACCCTCTAGCAACCATAATCATACTGGGAGTCTCGCTCGGAACAGCGGTCGCGATCGCGATCACGTTATTTGGAAAGACGAAAAAGTATCAATTGATCGGAGTGACACTCATAGGTGCGCTCACGGGGATTTTCTTGGGCTACTCGATCGGCCCATTGACTGCACTGGTTCTGATTGGAGCGCTCGTGATCTACGATATCGTTGCCGTTTTTCGAGGCCCTGTTGGAGCCCTCGCGAAGACGATTGAAGAGGGCGATCTTCCCGGCGCGGTCTTCACCCATGGGGATTTGACAATTGGGATGGGAGACATGGTCTTCTACTCGCTAGTCGCGACAACAGCACTTGTATACTTTGGAGGCGTTCTCTCATTCTTCGCCGCCGCAATCGGAATACTCGCCGGAACCTTTCTGGGCTTCAAAGCGCTGTCGAAGTATGAGATGTTTCCCGGCCTTCCCTTTTCCTTGCTGCTTGGTGTTGCAGGTATGCTCCTCGCCAGCTACCTATAGAGAGGCCAGAGTCGCTGAAGCATCAGCGAGACTCGCAAACCGATAATCGGCTAGGCTTTCGGTCACCGGTCTCTTCGAGACTAGAACCGTTTTCATGCCGGTTATCGCGCCTCCCCAAACATCGTGTTTCTCCGAATCACCAACGATTACTGCTTGCTTTGGTTGCAGCTTGAATTGCAGGAGCGCGTAGAGAAAGATTCCAGGATCAGGCTTACGGATCCCGACGAAAGCGGATGTTACGACTGTGTGAAAATAGTCTAGTAGCCCGACTTTGCGAAGGATCTCCACCGCGACATCGTGAGACGAGACGTTCGATATTATTCCCAGCTTGATTTTCTTTTTCGAAAGTTTCTCGAGAAGAGGGTTCGAGTCCGGAAACACAACCGCGTTTTCCGCTCGGGCGGAGACGACTATCTTGATCGCCTCCTCCACCAAGATTTCTTCAGGCTCACGGCCAAGAGCCTGCCTCAAGAGCTGCACCATCCAAGCCTGAATTGGAATCTCGACGTGATGCTTGGTGCGAAAGGCCTCGTTCACCTTGTAGCCTTGCTTGTAAGTTGTGAAAAGTTCAGATGGCGACTTGCTGCGAGGTAGGATCTCGCTGATCTTTTCTAGGGCCTTCATGGTGACTAGGTTGTCTTCGATGTTTTGTGTTACGAGGGTCTCTCCGAGGTCGAAGAATATTGCTTTGGCGCGCGCCATCGATGATTCCCTGACTAGTTGGCGGGGTAGCGCAGTACTGCGGCGACTTTTCCGAACGCGTCTCTGAGCATTCGTCCCTCTTCGGTCTCCTCTGAAATGACCTCGACCTTGCTTCCGCCCTTCTCTGCAAAGTCTAGAAAGCTGTCGATGATGTCGCTATCCTCAACGATCTCGAGGTTTGGCTTGCCGCACTTTTTGCATGGTCGTGTGGGAAGCTCGCTCTTGAGCGCGTGCGCCTCGTATCTTGTCCCGCGAAATTCTTCCAGATTGCCGCAGTTCTTGCATTTGAGGACGAGTCTCTGACCCTCCAGTTTCTCCGAGATCAACAAAGTGTCGACAACGCCTTTTTCCAGATATTTCTGGACCTGTAGCTCTCCAAAGACTCCTTTGCCGGTTTCGTGGCCTAGCTCGTAGAGGAATTTCTGAACCATCTGCTTCTCCTCCTTGTACCGGACCCCTTTCAGGATCTCGCTGCTCTTCTCAACAACCTCCTCAACGCCCGCCTCACTCGTGTAGCTAGTATCGACGACCGAGAGCACCTTCTTCTTCAACGTGTACTGCAGATATTCTCCTTCTGACCAAACGTATTTTGTCGGTCCGGGCCCGCCAATAATAATTCCCTTGAGATCGGGTATTGCAAGCATGATATCGTTGAAGTGTTGACCAACGCGCTTGTAGTAGTCGTGGGTGACCCCTTCTCGAATGCGCTCGAAGCGTCTAGCCGACTGCCCGCCTGCACGGCTCTTTCCGGGTATTCCTGAGGTGAAGGACTTGACGATCTCGACTCTTCGTCCCTTGAGAGTTGCAACCACAGCTTCCGTCCCGTCGATCACGATTATTCCGTAGGTATCTTTCTCGACAACGAGAGCTAGGAGGGGCTCGACGTGGAAGCGGGCGTCGCACCTGTAGAACCCGACTGTTATTGGCTCCGGAGGGGTGAGCACGTAGATCTCCATCCGTTCGCTCCCGAGACCATTCTGGGGAATCATGCCGGCAAAGATCACGAGCCCTGTAGGGGGTGGTTCTTTGAACAATCGTAGGCGTTGCATGACTCGTTCAATCGAGTCTTGGACGGCTTGGCGTGTCGTGCGTGATTTGATGTTGGAAGCTGTACCAGCTTCCTCCCGGAGCTGGCCGAGTACTTCGTGTATTCTGCGGTCGGGAGGAACATATAGGCTGATGAGTTCGGTGCCTCGACCTTCCTTGCGAGCGAGCTGTTCTAGTGTTCGTCGGAACTTGAACTGCGCGACCGAGTCCGCTGCGGTTACGACTGAGCTGGTCACTGGCTATTCGACCTCCGAGCAGAAAAAGGAAGGACGGTGACCTACGGTTCTATGCCGGCTCGTTCACATCTTGGATTTTTTCTTCTTTCCCGGATTGTGCTTCGCGCACGTGCTACACATTTACTGGCGAGTCCTCACTGGAATAGCTGGTTTTTGCGTATAAAAATGCTTTTTCCAGGGCCGGAGCTAGCCGATTACTCCCTGCCTCTGAAGCTCGTCCTGGAGACCCGCCCTAACCTGTCGTAGTCTGACGCGTTGATCCGCGTAATCGTCACCAGAAAGCTTGCCCGTCTTGAAGTCATCGTCCAATTGTTTCATTTGTTTCTCAAGTTCCGACATGCGATAGCGTAGCTGATCTAAGTACGAGCTTGACGTGTCCTGTGACGCGATCTGGCTGGGCGTGAGTGATGACTTGATCGTTCCATCCTCTATCCTCATGATATTGTTGGCTGTCTTCGCAACGTTCTGATCGTGTGTCACCATTATCAGCGTCTTTCCCAGCTCACGGTTTATCTTGACAAGAAAGTCTGTGACCATCTTCGCGTTTACACTGTCCAATTCCCCAGTTGGCTCATCCGCCAGGAGCAGAGGCGGGTCGTTGGCAAGCGCCGCTGCTATAGCGACTCGTTGCTGTTCTCCACCGCTAAGCTCGTCGGGCTTGTGGTCGTGTCTGTCGGCGAGGCCTACAATGCCGAGAAGTTCTTTGGTTCTGGCCGCGCGGGTCCCGCCTGGCGTTCCCATGGCCATCATGGGAAGCTCGACGTTTTCCGCAGCTGTGAGCGTGGGTATGAGGTTGAGGGTCTGGAATATGTGACCGACGATTTGGCGACGATAATAGACCAACCGGGTCGGATCTAGATCTGTCAGAACGGTATTGCCGACGTGAACATTTCCAGCGGTAGCTCTGTCAAGCCCTCCCAGAATGTTCAACAAAGTGGTCTTTCCGCTGCCGCTGGGGCCGATGATCGAGACCATGCCGCCCGCCTCGACTTTGAGGTTGATCCCGCGTAGCGCTTGCACTTCGACTCGGCCGAGCTTGTAGGCTTTGACGAGAGAGTCTACTGTAACCGGGACAGCGGTCATGCGAATCTCACTGTTCTGCTCATCTTTGAAAGGTCTTTCCGTGCAGCGGTTATTGCAGGCAGAAAAACGCCGAGAAATAGTAGACCGATTATTGCCAGAATGTTCTCTGAGGCCCAGAGCGGAAAGACTACTCGCCGGGGGGCAAGGAGGCTCGCGTAGTTCGGGGTCAGGGAATTCTGTGCGAGGCTGTCCCCTCGGACCGTGATCAGTCCGACTGTTGTTGCAAGTATCAACGCGAAGATCACCAGCGGGAGGACTTCTGTGACTAGGAGTCCAAGTAACTGTTTGTAGGACAGTCCTCTCACAGCGAGCATTGTAGTTTCCTTTTCCCTTTCCTTGAAGCCGGTGTAAGTTACTGCTCCGATTCCAATAGAAGCAGCGAGTCCGGCGAAAACTGTTCCGAGTCGCAGGACATTCTGCGTCCCGTTAGCGATTACCGCGTCGGCACCTTGAATGCTCGCCTGGGCTCCGTTGGAAGCGATGGGTCCAGTTCCTCGTGTGTTGTCCTGTGCTGTCCTAACTGTCAGGGTTGGATAGGCCTTCTGTATTGAGCTTGCGAGGTCCGTGAACGAGATTCCAGGTCCTGCTTTGACCAGTACAGAGTTTATCCCTGTAATGGATGGGTTTTGAGCGATCAATTTCAGCGAAACGAATGACCATCCTTCGGGCTGAAAATAGGAAAATCCGAAAGGTTGACCTTGGGACTGTTGGGAGTAGTCGGGGCCAAAGAAGCTGATGACAGTGAGGCTTACGTTCTGGCTTACGATTACTGTCCCTCCCTGTTGAATATTGTAGTATGAGGCAAGACCATGATCGAGCACGATGGTTTGATTGTTCGATTGCATGTTTTGGAAAACCGTGTTAATGTTCCCGCTGAACCATTCAGGTTCGTAGTATGCTCCCTGTCTCCATGTCGCCGGATCTATGGCTTTGATCGTAATTGAGGAGCGAGAGGAGAGACTAAGGGTATTGTCAGATTCCGGGGTGGCTCCGGTAATGTTGTTCCAGCTTCGCAGTTGACTCGCCACCACAGTGGCATAGGTCAGGTTGAAATTTCCCGTGCCAGAAACACGCAGGTCGGAGCCCACTTGGACCTCTGCTTGGCGAATGTTGTAGTCTTGCAAACTGGCCATGTCGCCGATCACCCAGATAGAATAGCCTGCTATCAAAGCGACGAGGAAGACTAGGGCGGTAACTCGGCGAGGGTTTCGGAAGACACTCTTGGACGCTAGGGACGCGATATCTCCTACTAGGCGTTTGGAGATTGATGCGAATCTCCTATGAAAACGGGCCGCTAATCCGGTTGACAGCTGTGTGGCTCCGTAGAGGAAGAGGAATGGCCCGATGATGTTCAGTCCATAGTCGAGGACTGCCAAGATTATCAGAACAATGGCGAGGAGGAAGTTTACGCCGAAAAGATAGCGGCCGATGTTCTGGAAGTTAATCCCGAGAAGAAGGAGGATTATCTTGTAGAGGCCGAGGGAGAAGGCGATGATCGCCCCTCGCTTCTTCGATGGGCGGGTGTCTTCGAGATAGACGTACTCTCGTAGAGCCTTCGCGGGGTCCATGCTTGCAGCCGCCCGAGCCGGCGAATAGATTGCGAGTATCGTGAGAACGATGGTGAAGATCATCGTGGCGATCGCGGTGTCCTGGCTGAGGAACACTCCGGTTTGATAGCTGCCGCTGAGCACTTGGACAAAGTAGGGGTTCAGCAATACGGCTGCGGCGAGTCCCAGACCTCCTCCGATTAATCCAACCAGTAGGGCTTCGACTAGGAAGTGTCTGAATAGCTGACTCTGGGAGAAGCCCTTTGTCATCAATAACCCGATTTCCCTCCGACGGAGGTTGAAGGACGCTTGGGAAACGGTTCTCCCCACGAACCATGCCACGAAGAAGACTGGGATGGAGAATATCGTGAATGTGAGCCGGAGGGCGAATATGCTGGAGGAGAACTGCTGGAGTGGACTTATCAGGTTCGGTTGGGAGGTGAACCCGTTCAGCGCGGCTACGTTCGCAACTTGATCGTCGATCCGTTGAACCTGTGTAATGCTGCTTTCGACGTTAAACGCGCTCAGAAGCTTGGCTCGGTCTAGGTAAACGTTCACCGTAGCCCCAATGGAATAATCCCTGAACCCAGTTTGGCTGTAAGCCCAGTCGACTATAGGGGCGAACGTCTGATCCCAGCTTACGATGAGCGTACTGCCCGGTTTCGCGGTCGATCCCGAGGGCCCATAATAGATCGGGTTAACGCCAAGAGTGTTAGCTGCTACCGAGTCCAGTTGTACTTCGCCGACGACTGTCAGCGTTGCATTGTAATGGCATCCCTTGTAGTTGCATCCAGGTTGTCCAAGACTGTACTTGACGGTCTCGCCTGACTTGTAGGTCTGCGCAAACTGCGAGTCCGCGTTGATGAGGGATTCATTTGCATGAAGAGTTTTTCGGCCACTCAAGAGTGTAAGGTGCTGGTAAAGTAGCGAACTGTCTTGAATGGCTTTGATGTACGGTATCGACTCGTTGTATGGATAGAACTGTTGGGTTTCGCTTCCTACGAGTTCGGCTGCAACTACTCCGCTGACCCCTAGTACCCTTTGGGCGACGTTGTCGAATGAGGAGCGGGGGACCGATATTCCACCCGACAGTGGCGTGAGCGAGATGTCAACAGGAGTGTTAACGAGTTGAGCGTCGAGGGCCTGTTTGCCAATAGTGTCCGCTCCTACGTTGATCCCGCCAAAGAAGGTGGCCGCTAGCATCATCCCGAGTATTAGGGATGCGTAGAGTTTCCAGGACCGTACGATTCTTTTGAGAGCGTATGACAGCATTGGTGAAGAGTCGTTTTTTGTTCGGTAGAACGGCTATTCAGCTTTTCCGATGAGTTTTTGTAAGAATCTTAGAACGCTCCGGTGGCTTCCATTCCATTCTAATATACTGAGCTCTCGTCCGCCAGAGGGTTGAGAGAGAATGCGCGCAGTTGTGAAGCTCGGAGGCGCACTATTCCGCCGCGAGCCAAACGTGACGGCCCTCAAGGCCATGGGCGAGGTTCTCAGTGGGTTTGTCGAAGAGGGTAACCAGCTCGTAGTTGTTGCGGGGGGTGGAGAGAACGCTCGGACTTACATTGGGGTTGCAAGGAAGCTGGGTGCTGAAGAATCTACGTGCGATCTTCTCGGGATCCAGATCACACGAGCGAACGCGGAACTATTGCGTTTGGCGATGGGCTCGATAGCATCCTCAAAGATCCCCACAACGTTGTCCGATTTGCCTCATTGCGTTGGATCAGGGAAGGCAGTGGTGATGGGCGGACTACAACCGGGCCAGTCGACTAATGCTGTTGCCGTGCTTGCGGCGGAGATTACTCGAGCTGAGATACTTGTCAATGGTACTGATGTTGACGGTGTGTATACTGACGACCCTAAGAAGAATCCGAAGGCGAAGCTCATTCGTTCAGTCAATGTGGACAAGTTGTTGAGCTGGGCTATGGGAGGGGAGGTTTTCGCTGGCCGGTACGAGTTGCTTGACCCGCTAGCTATCAAGATTATGCAGAGAGCGAAGATACCCACTAGATTTGTATCCCTCGCGGACCCGGGCAACATTCTCGGGGCTCTCCAGGGGAAGGATATCGGGACCAGAGTCGTCTACTCGTAGAAGGGGTGACATTGGTGAGATTGGTTGATCTGTTTCAGTCAAAGGCTCAGGTCCGGCTGATCGAGCATCTACTACAGAACCGTCAGAAGGTCTTCAACCAGGCAGGGCTCGCTCGAGTGCTTGACGTGTCTCCCTCGACTGTTGCGAGGATAGCTGAGCCGTTGGTGAAATCGAAGATACTGCTCTTTGAGAGGTATGAGAAGGGAATGAAGATCTTCGCATTCAACCAGGAAGAACCGGCTGCTCGTAGCCTGGTCGAATTCTATGAAAAGATAAGTGGACTCTGATTAGCTGTACCTTACGACAGAGAAGGAGAACTGGCTCCCCAGAGAGGAAGTCAGGGTTATCGTATAGGACTGTCCTATCTGGAACGTGAACGCGGTCCCAGTATAGGGGCAGCTGCAGATCGAAGAGATCAATACCTGAGACCAACCCCCCGTTGTCGGTCCCAAGGTGGGCTGGTTTGTCCACGGGGTTCGAGCGTACTGGTTTCCACTTGCGTCCTTCACAAAGTAGCTTACTAGCGTGATGGGCACCGTTCCCGTGTTTCTGAGATAAAGAGTAGCGTTACTGTTGGCGTTGATCGGCCCGAAACTTGAGAATTCCAGACCGAGGGCTTCCTTCTGATAGCTCGGAGCCCGCGTCAAAGCGCCGAATAGTCCTGTTGCATATACGAAGACCATGACCGAAGCCGCTACCACGATGACAACCATTAGGAGAGTGGCCATTATAGTATCGATTGCTTTCTTGTTCCTAACTAGCTTCCGAAACGTACGCTTTCACTCTCCTAAACGAAGGCTGGCAGGAATGATCGAGCGCGAGTATCCTCAAATGCTCCTATCGTAACCATACCCTAAGCCAATAGGGTAACACCAGCTGGCGATCCTCATCGGCAAACGGGCAGGGTCTATCCCGAGAGAGCTGAGATGCGGGCGATTCTAACCTGAGAGACGCGATCCCGAGGATGGTTCCACGAAGGGCGGGGCTCGCGAAAATCAGCCACCCTGGGGGGTCGCATATTAGTTAGCGGAAAAAAATAGTTACAGGAAAAGGACAGTTAAGGAAAAACAAATGTCAGAAGAAGAACAGTTGTGGAGGAGGGTTCCGTGTTCTCAGGGTTACTTGGTTTTCCGGAGCCTTTTTAGGACTTGAGGGCTTTTCAGTTCTCTTAGGGCGTCCGCGGCAACCCACTTCGCGGCCCCCGAGTCGATTTTCCGGATCCTTCGCGCTGTGGACACTGCGGCCTTGTTCAGCTTCATGTTGCGCTTGCCTATCTGTCTCAGAGCCCAGTTAACCGCCTTCTTGACGAAATTCCTTTCGTCAGACGCCCCACCGACAATCAGAGGAAGAAAGTCTAGGAACACCTTGTCTTTCGCTTCTTTGTCGTGAACCGCAAGTTCGGCCATCATGACGAATCCGGCTCTCTTCACGAACTCCTCTTCGCGCTTACACCATTGCTTTGCCTTCGCCACTGCAAAAGGTGTCTTGTCGAACAGGTTCCCGCAGGAACCATCAACAACGTCCCATGAGTCAAAGTCGCGAACCCACTTGTCCATCTGCTCAAGCGTCACCTTGCGAGGATCGTCAACCATTGTTGCCAAGAGCCTCGCGTCGTGAAGTCCGGTCTCCCACAGCTTCATTGCCAACATATGATCCCGTCCAACCTCGCTGGCAAGGGTCCGGAGCTGGGGAACGGAAACCCCAAAGGAATTGCTTGATTGAATTCCGAAACGGGTCATACCTTCGACAGCTTTCGGATCGCCGAGAGACCTCAACCGATCGATGACTAGTTTGACTTCCAAGTCGAACCTACCCCTGCGCTGGTTCGATTGATCCGGTTTTCTTGTAGAGGAAGACCAGCCAGAAACGAGACTTGGCCTTGCTAGCCTGCTGGAAACCCCTCTCAGAGAGAAGTTGGTCGATCGAGCGCAGGGGATGAAGGTACAGCCGGAAACCAGTCTTTCTCAGCTTCTCAACCAGATTGATTAGCGCCGTTCCTATCTTCATCGCTGGCTTCATCAGCCCTTCGTTTCGCGGAACAACAAAACCCAGTAGCTCCCTTGAGGAATCGGAAGCGGTCTTCAGAAGCGCATCCGCGTCAGGATAACAGCATAGGACCTTGTCCATCACGACAACATCGGACGCAGGCTGCCGAGTCGAGGCTGCGTTTGAGACCTCGAATCTCGCTCGATCCTGCAAGCCGGACTCTTTCGCGAATTCGTTTGCTTCATGAATCGCGACTGACGAGAGGTCGACGCCTACGCAAGAGATCGCTCCGGATCTGAGGGTTTCCAAGGCGAAGAAGCCTGTTCCGCACCCGATCTCCAAGATGGTCTTCCCGACTAGCCCCTTCTGTGAGATGAAATCGAGTAATACTTGGCTGCTGGCGGTGAGGCCGTTCGACTTGTATTTGCAACAACGGTTATGGGCTAGATCATCAAATGTCTCGGCGATTCCTTTCTCTTTACCAGGGACCGAGGACATGTTTTCAATCGGGGTCCTGCTTGGCGAACTTCCCGGTAACCAGAAACACGACATCGGTTTCCGGGGAGACCGTTTTCAGAACTTCTCGTACTCGATTTCTGATATCGTCAGAATCCGCTTCTAAGTAGACTGTAAGCTGGCCCTTTGGAACACCTATTCCGCTGACTCCTGGGAGCTGTAGTATCTGGGCGGACACTTTTCGTTTCAGAGCGCGAGAATCAGGAGGAGTCTTCGGCAGAGTCAACTCTCTCAGATCTAGAGGGTTCGGTTGTCTTTCACTTGAACCTATCCTGCAAGCTGGATCTGAAGCGCCGTCAGAACGTCCGAGATGTGGTTGGCAATGGTCGACTTCGGTGAACCGCCGAAGAGCAGACCAGTCGCTCTGCCCAACCCTCTGTCTACGATGAGCGAGCCAGAATCTCCCGCGTCGGAGAACATCTGACCCTGGTCTGGAGCGATCAGAATCTGCCCCTGAAACGTGAGAGTTCCGATATCATATTGTATGATGACGTCTGCGCTTATGTCTAGAACGGACCCGGTAGTGTAGCCTGTTGTCCGGCCGACCTTATGCACCTTCATCCCGTCAGTAGCATCGATGGGAGATGTGGTTGCGAGCTTGCCCACCTTCGGCAGAATAGTAGGGTCCGCGGGGACGGTCTTGTCGATGGCGGCGATGGCACAATCGACACTGTTGCTTCCTCGAGGCGACAGAGGAACGACTTTGGAGAGCGATCCGACCCTATCGGTTGCTTGGACTCCCTTGTCTAGAAGGGCAGGCTGGAATATGGCGGTTCCAACTGGGAGCTTGTCTTCGTTTGCGAGTACGTGGTTGTTACTCAGGATGTATTGAGCGCCTCCACTCTTCACGATCGCGCCTAGGGTCCCGGCCTCGACCATGTTTCCGATCGGGGGAGGACCAATAGAGCTTCCAGGTCTGATAGGCCGCCAGCGGTCTCTAGGGGTTATTGGTGCCGGTGCCACGGTGAAGGCCTTGAACCTTCCGGTTTCAACTACGTCCGTCGGGACGCCCCGTATTGTCGCGGGCACGAGTTGTGGCTGGGGAATCTGGGCCTTCGGAAATTTTCTATTCACATATACTCGAACCGCATCCGTACCCGTGGGTTGCCCGCCTTTGATCTTCTTGCCAATTCCGACGCCAACGATGTTGAGGTCGAGCTGATAGGAGACCGCTCTGGTGGAATACGCGGCCCTAGCGCTGTCGGTCAAGAAGCGAGTAGCCGCCTCTTTCTTCGCCGAAGATAATTGGGGAGGAATGCTTTCGCGGTTCATAAAATCGGAAATTGGCTTGTCTGCTGATTAAGACTTCGTTTACACCTGAAAACTTCTGCCTAAGAAGGTCAGATCCAGATTTCGGTAGGATGGCGTCGAAAATGGTCGCTGGTTCGAGTTTTTCAGATAATCTGCGATTTACAAGGAAGTGTGAATATTACGGGTCCGGTCCCCCGTTTCTTGCATCGAGATGATGAAAATGTGACGGACTAGGCGTCAATCTCTCTGCCACTATCTAACAACGTGCTCACTCGGTTCATATTGCCAGTAATATACTGTCATACGCAAATATCCGAAAGTCTAGAACCACCCATCATCTTCCTGCCTAATCACCCTACAGGGATGATGCTCGGTTCAACTCGATCTGCACATGAATTTGATACCAAACCCTCAGGCTACGAGCAGTTCCCGACCATGATCTTAAGCTTCGCAAACAACAAAGGGGGAACCGGCAAGACCACAACAGCGGTCAACCTCGCCACCGCGCTGGCACAACTAGGACGAAAAGTACTGCTCGTGGATCTCGATCCACAAGGAAGCACCACAGTCAGCCTCGGCTTCCAAAAATCCAAACTACTCTACACCGTCTACGATGCACTCGCACAGTCGAGAAGGATCGAAGAAGTAATGCTTGGGACCAAGGTCGAGAATCTAACACTCGTTCCAAGTAATCTGGACCTTGCAGGAGCGGAGGTCGAGCTATCCTCTATCCCCGGCCGCGAATTCGTCCTGAGGGAGGCACTCGCTGTCGCCAGGCACAAGTACGACGCGATCCTTATCGATTGCCCACCAAACATCGGAATTCTAACCGTAAACGCGATCGTCGCATGCGACCTCATGATCGTGCCTGTGCAATCTGAATTCTTGTCGATGGACGGGCTTCCGACATTGCTGAAGTTCATGCGAATCGTAAAATCGCGCGCGAAAACAGACTTCGACTATCGAATTCTGCTCACGCTCTTCGACAAGAGAACAGGACTCTCGAAAAAGGTCGTTCAGCAGCTCAGGACCTCGTTCGGCGACCACATCCTCAAGATCGTCATCCCACGATCCATCCGCATGGCTGAAGCGCCGAGCAAAGGAATACCAGGGATAATCTACAGCCCTAGGAACAGTGCCTCAGAGGAATACAGGCGGCTTACGAAGGAGTTGCTCGAAGGATCGCTCGCTGACACTGTCCTAACCAAACTCGGATCCACAGCAGACTGATCCTACTTGTCGACTAGCGTCAAGAAAAGGCGAAGGCCAGCGCAGAAAGGAGTACAAGCAGTCTTCACGCCAAGCACCAACTGGAAGGGAAGAGCCCAGCTCAGTCTCGGGCTACTTGCGATAGGAGCAGGCACCGGGTCATGGATCTACACGACTAGAGCGCTCGGAGGATTCGGTCTTGGCAACTTAATCCCATGGAACGAATCGGCCGCCGCAATTTTCCTCCCCGTCTCAATTCCGCTATTGATCGGCGGAGTAGGTCTTTGCACGTACTTTCTCGCGATGAGAAGAACCTGGCGAGCAAGCAACCGGATCGAATCCGCACTTTACGAGCTGGAAGCCCTTGTCGGTCAAAAGAACGGAGTTGCAGGAACCCCGTTAGGAGGGGGAGTGATCCCTGAGGCGAAGAAGGGTGGGAAACGGTCATTTCACCTCCCGTCATTCAACGTAGGATCGAAAGCCCTTGCAATTGCGCTTGTTGAAGCGGTACTGCTGATAATCATCTATGGCGGGCTTGTGCGAGAGTACGCGTCGAACGTCAATATGCAGAACTGGGTCCAGGCCAACTTCGCTCCCGGAAGCTATCTTCTCAACTACAACGCGGTACTCGTTCTCGCCGGACTCCTAGGGATCTTGATATTCCAGCTCGTACCAAGAAAGTTGCATTCAAGGAAGCTCCAAGGATAGTTTCTATTCTAGACTACGGCCCGCGATCCCGTTTTCGCGATTGCTAGGCACGAACTGCACTGTGCCATGAATCGTCTTGTGAAGATACGATTTTTCCCGGAGGACCTTTTGGAAAATCCCGAGCGCATCTGTGGCGTATTCTCGGAGAATTGTTTGCCTGGTCTGGGTTTGCCTTCTAGGCTTGAAGTAAGCGCCCAAGGGCACCATGTAAAACTTGAGCGTCGTTTCATCGTTCGAGCTCTGCCGGTAACCCATCTCAAAGTCGTATACTTGGAATCTATGCCCTTGCCTTCTCATCGTCAGCCAGACGAAAAACTCACGTGCACGGAATTCGGGCTCTTCCTTTCTCAGCACCAGAGAAGTAACCTTTTCGTGGGGGATAGTGAGGTTCGCATTATCGGCAATAAGTGATTCCACGCTGGTTTGTTCGTAGTCTTCGAGAGTCTTTGGTATTACGTCGGTCATTAGCGCGGTTCCAAACTTCATCTCGCCACGAAGCCAATAGCTACTCCTCGTCTTCTCCAGGCGAATGAAAATTGACCGGCTATCAGTCACCAGAACAGCATACTCCTTCGGATATTCCTTGTCCGGCACTATGACCCTGTGAATCAGGGCCAGCCTCTTCTCCGGTACCGAGCCAGTCACCGGTTTCTCAAAGCACCGGTGCGTTGGCTTGTTCTTAGTTCTACCCCTGCACGACTAGGGACTAACAGTCGAACCTCGGTTTCGGGTTTTATTCTCGTTGAGGGACTCAATGCAATGTTGGGCTCCGTGTCACTCTATCTGAATAGTCGCGGTAACGGGTCTCTTATCGGAGTAGTCAGTTCCCAAGCTAACCAGGCATTCGAAAATGGACCTGGCAACAGGAGGCATGGTTCTCTTCACGATAATGGTGGCTGCGGGGATCATTCCACTGATCATGGCGATCAAAGTTAAGGTCCATAGTCTCAGAATCCTCTCTCTTCTGCTCGGACTTTTTGCAGTCGTCCATGGCTTCTACCACCTTGCCTTCGGGTTCCAGCAAGAACTCCTAGCAGACGCAGTCTTCGAGCCGATCTCTCTCATCCTCCTGATAGGTCTCGGAGCATACTACTCCAAAGTGGGGATAGCATAGATGGCAAGTGATCCGATAATCACAATGTTCGAAACCTTCAATCTAGTACTCATCCTCGTAGCATTCGCAATATTCGCGCGGCTCGCGTTCAAAGGCAAGAGCCTTGGCAGCTTCCGATTCCAGCTATCCATCTTTCTCCTAATCTGGGTCGTCTCGGAAATCCCACACATCGCAGAGACCATCGGGTTTCTAGCCGCGACTGGCTATGAGGACACGGGGCTCTACCTACACGCCGCATCAATGGCAGTCTTCGCCACATTCGTCGGCTGGAGATCCCTCAGATTTCTCTCCTACCATCCTCCTGCTCCTATCACGACAGTTTCTCTTCCAACTGAAACACCGAAGGTCCTCAAATCATGAGCGCGGTGAGCTTCGATGATCTGGTCAGCCAGTCCGTCAGCGAGACGATGTCCAAAATTCTCGGCGCGACCACATGGAAGAGCGTCAATTTCTTCTTCGACACGAAGACCGCTGCCCGCGAACCGGAAGCATTTGCTGCGCTCCTCGAAAAGGTATTCGGATTGACTTCAAAGGTCCTCCAGAAGAAAATAGCTGAAACACTCCTGAACAAAGTCGGGGCTGTCCAACCTTCCAATGCAACGGATTTTCGACAAATCCTGCGCCTTGCAAAGGCTAAGTTTCCTCGGACAACGGTTCCGGGACAGATTGGGTCCTAGGAAATCCGAGTTCGCCATCGAGAGCCGAATTGCGTCGCGAGCAGTGCTTCCGGGGCCCGACAAAAAACAGTAATTAATTATCTCCTTCGTCAAGGAGGAAACACTTTGCAAGTTCAGATAGGCTCGATAGTCATTGACTGCAACGAATTCGACAAGATGCTGGCATTCTGGCAGGACATACTTCACTATGTCCTAAGTATCCACCGAAGGACGGATGGGTAATCCTTCGAGATTCGGAAGGGA